>JADGQZ010000166.1 GCA_017881345.1 Myxococcaceae bacterium
CGCCGCAGCCCCGTCGAGCTGGCCTTCGACGGCCGTCCCGGCGTCGTCATCACCGCGCCGCTCTCCGTCCGCGAGCTCGGCTTCAGCCTGCACGCCGCCACGCGCGCCGGAGCCGACGACGAGAAAGGACGCGAAGCCCTCCTCAAGTACGACCCTGGGAAGTCCCCGGAGGGGGACATCCTTCGCCCTCCCCTCGCCTCCGAGCACCTCCTCCCCGGCCCCGACGGCCTCGTGCGCATCACCCTCAAGTGGCCGTTCAGCGACGGCACCACCCGGGGGGCTCTCTGAGGCGTTCTGGACGAGTTGAGGCGATCTTGTGTCTCCCGCTCGAACGTCGGCGGCCATGTCTCGCCGAAATCACGCGGGAGATGAACTTGCATGCAAGCTTCCCAGCTGAACCGATGAGCGCACGTCGGGGGGCTGAGGGACGCGAGCCATGAAGATCGCAGTAATCGGCACGGGGATCGCGGGCAGTGTCGTCTCCTACCTCCTAGCGGCCGACCACGACTTGACGGTGTTCGAGCAGAACGACCATCTCGGCGGCCATGCGAACACTGTCCGCGTCGACGCCGCCGACGGCGTGCACGACGTGGACACCGGGTTCATCGTGTTCAACGAGGAGCACTATCCTAGCTTCGTTCGGCTGCTCGAGAAGCTCGGGGTCGAGTCCCAGCTTTCGAGCATGAGCTTCAGCGTCCACTCTGAGGTGGACGGCCTCGAGTACTCGAACCAGTCGCTCCTCGCGCAGCGCAGGAACGCGCTCCGGCCGGCGTTCTGGAGGATGGTCGCGGACATCGTCCGCTTCAACAGGAGCTCCCGCGAGCTGCTCCTCGCCGCCGACGACGGGGTTCTCCTCGGTCCCTTCCTCGAGGAGAACCGCTACTCGCGGGCGTTCATCGAGCACTTCCTCTATCCGATGGGGGCGGCGATCTGGTCGGCGGACCCACTCAAGATGCGCGAGTTCCCAGCGCGCTTCTTCGCGCAGTTCTTCACCAACCACCGGTTCCTCGATGTCTTCGGGCAGCCGGAATGGCGCGTCGTTCGAGGAGGCTCCCGGAGGTACGTCGAGAAGCTCACGGCGAGCTTTCGCGAGCGGATTCGCATCTCGACGCCGGTGACCTCCATCCGACGCGACGCGGATCACGTGCTCGTGACGCCCCGGGGCGGGGCCGCCGAGCGCTTCGACCAGGTCGTCGTCGCGTCGCACGGAGACGAGGCGCTCGCCATGCTCGCGGACGCCACACCGGAGGAAAGAGACATCCTCGGGAGCTTCCGCTTCCAGGAGAATGTCGCGGTCCTTCACACCGACACGCGGCTGATGCCCCGGCGGAGGCGCGCCTGGGCCTGCTGGAACGCCCACGTGCCGCGCCGCCCGACGGGGCGGGTCAGCCTCACCTACGACATGAGCCTGCTCCAGGGGCTGCGCAGCCGCGAGGAGTACCTCGTCACGCTGAACCGGACCGAGGACATTGCCCCGGAGCGCGTCGTCCGCACGATCCGCTACCACCACCCCGTCTTCTCGCGCGCCGCCGTCGCCGCTCAGAAGCGGCACGCCGAGATCAGCGGTCGCGACCGCACTCACTTCTGCGGAGCGTACTGGGGCTTCGGGTTCCACGAGGACGGCGTACAGAGCGGGCTCGCGGTGGCGCGCCACTTCGGCAAGGGGCTCTGACATGGAGAGCTGCCTCTACGAGGGGACTCTGCGCCACCGGCGGTTCACGGAGCCGCAACAGGACTTCGAGTACGGCCTCTTCATGGCCTACCTCGACCTCGGCGAGCTCAAGACCGTCTTCCGTGGGCGCTGGCTGTGGAGTACGCGCACTCCGAACGTCGCGTGGTTCCGTCGCGCCGATCACTATGGCGACCGGGAGGTCTCCCTCGACGAGTCCATCCGTGGGCTCGTCGCCGGACGCACCGGAGCGCGCCCGCAGGGACCGATTCGCCTCCTCACGCACCTCCGGTACCTGGGCCACTGCTTCAACCCGGTGACGTTCTACTACTGCTTCGCCCCCGACGGGCGCGCGGTCGAGACGATCGTGGCGGAGGTGAACAACACGCCCTGGGGCGAACGCCACATGTACGTCCTCCCCGGGGCGTCGAACCTGGGGACCGGCGACGACAGGCGCCACGAACTCAGAAAGGAGTTCCACGTGTCGCCCTTCCTGCCCATGGACATGGACTACGACTGGCGCTTCGGTACCCCCGGCGAGCGGCTCTGGGTGCACATGGAAAATAGGCAGGCGGGCGCGCGCCTCTTCGAGGCGACGCTCTCGCTCCACCGGCACCCAGCGAGTGGGCGAGAGCTCGCGCGCGTCCTCGTCGCACGTCCGGCGATGACGATCCAGGTCGTCGCCGGGATCTACTCCCAGGCGCTCCGCCTGTGGTTGCGGCGCGCCCGGTTCTACCCGCACCCCAGACCTCGAACACCTGAGGCATCATGAGAGCCGAGAACGACCACGCCCTGACGTTTCACTCTCCGCGAGAAATCTCGACAGGGGTCCGATGCCTTCTCGACGCGGTCGCACGTCCGAGCGTGCTC
>JADGQZ010000167.1 GCA_017881345.1 Myxococcaceae bacterium
CACCGGACCCTGCTGCCCGAGCGCGCTCCCGCACAGGAGCGCTGCCACCCATGCCACCATCCGCATGTACCCCTCCCCTCGCCTGAACGAGGATGTCCAGCGGGGCAGTGTGACACGACCGAGCGGGCTCGCGCGTCACTCGGGGGCGGCGCGGACGATGAAGCGCTCGGGCGCAGGCCCCACGAAGTAGAACGGGTAGCAGGTCACCAGCGTCAGGCGCGCCGCGTCCGTCGCGTCCAGGACCTGGACGTCATCCTGGTGGACGATGGAGACCTTCTCGACCCGGTAGCGGCGTACCCGCCCGGGGAGCGCCAGCTCGAGCACGTCGCCCTCGGCGATGTCCTTCAGCACGCGGAAGAAACCGTCGCGGTGCCCCGCGAGCCCCACGTTGCCCACCTCCTCCGGTAGCGCGGTTCCCTCGATGTGCCCGACACCCCGATCGAGCGTCCACTCGTCGGTTCCCTCGAGCACCGGGACCTCGAGGTGGAGCCGCGGGATGCGCAGCACTGCCATGGGTGGAGGCGATGGCCGGGTCAGCGCCCGGGCGTAGGCGCGGACCCTGCCCCGATCCCACAGGCTCTGGTCGACGTCAGAAGGGGGCACGGCGAGCTGTGCCGCGGGCTCCTCGAGCGGCGCGTCCGGCGCGTCGAGTCGTGCGGGGGGCCCGGAGAGCGGTGCGTGGGGCGCTGCGGACGTGGCGCCGGTGGCTGAGCGCTCCATCGCATGAAACGCGGCCATCGACCGGCGCTCGGATGCCCACGCGAGCCCGCGGACGGTGAGCCAGCCCGTGCCGAGCACGGCGGCCACCACCCAGGCCATCCACTCCAGGCGCCGGAGCCGGTACGTCCAGCGCTCCGGGCGCCCAATCTTCGTTTCGGGAGTCAGCACCCGCCCCCGAGACTACCGGAGAGCGCGCGCTCCGCGAAGGGTCAGCGCGATGCCCGCCGACAGCGCGGCGAGGAGGCCGACGAGCGGGAGCGGGCTCGCGGTCTTGGGCATCTTCTTCGGCGCAGCGGCCACGGCCACCGGGGCAGCCGGAGCAGCCGCGGGCGGCGGCGGCGGCGGCGCGGAGGCGCTGGCCGTCACGCTCCGCTTGCTGACGACCTGCGGCGGGAGCTTGGTGACGAAGGTGCCAGACATGATGTCACCCTCCTTCACGTTGTTGCGGAGCGGCACCGAGGTCCCATCCGCCTGCGTGAAGTAGATGTCGTTCCCGTCCGGATCGGTGAAGTTGTAGCTCTTGTACTGTCCCTTGTTGTCCAGGATCGTGAAGCCGCCCGGGGCGACCGCCATCACCCTGCCCGAGACGACCTTGGTCACGGTGACATCGCGGGTGGTGACCTGGTCGGTGACCACCGCGGACACCTTCATCCCGGGCTTGAGTTGATCGACGCCGACGTCCTTGCCGTCCACCTGCACCTTGAACCCCTGTGGAACGTTGTACTCGTGGTTTCCCTTGGCCTCCGCCAGGACGACCTTGTTCCCGGTGACCGAGACGACTGTCCCGTTGATGGTGGTCTTCTTCGTGGTCGTGGATTCCATCGTCGAGGTCTGGGCGATCGCCGCCGACCCGAAGGCCAGCGAGAGCACACACGCTGCAATTCTCGAATGACGCGACATTTTGTCGACACCTCCCCTAGAGCTCTGTCCGGCGCGCCAGGAGAGTGCGCGGGCGGGACAGCCCCGTCCTTACTCGCCTCGGGAACGCCGGCGAGATTGCCCTTATGGCGTGGGTCAGTAATGACCCCTCCTCGGGAAAGCCGATCGGGGGGCAACCGAGCGTTTCGCGCCCGATAGATGCCACGGGCTCGCCCTGTGCCCGCGCCCGGTCCCAGAGCCCAGACTCATCGGGTCGGGGAGAGGGAGCGAGAGCGATGGGAAGGAGACTCCTGATCGTCGAGGACGACGCCGCGCAGCGCGAGCTGCTCTGCAGCTTGCTCGAGGAGCACGGCTACAGCTGCACCGGCGTCGAGGACGGACAGCGCGCGCTGGAGCTTCTCTCCAGGGATGAAGCTCCCGACGCGATCTTGCTGGACATGGTGCTCCCCCGGCTGAACGGGCACGAGTTCCTCCGCGAGCTCGGCGCACGCGGGGAGCGGCGCCTGGGGGTGATCGTCGTGAGCGGCTACGGCCCGGTGTCGCGTTTCTCCGAGGGACTGCCGCTGGTCCGCGCGGTGGTGCAGAAGCCGGTGGAGCTCGCGCTGCTCCTCGCCGCGGTGGAGAGCTGCGTCGAGCACGGAGCCACGGACGGACCCGGCTGACCCGAGGCGATCGGGAGCGCCGTCCGTTCTCGCACGTCGGCGCACGCCCGCGCTGGACGCACGTCCTCCCCCCTCGGGCAGGTCGATCCGGCCCCGGACAGCTGCCGTGCATCCCGCCCGACCCTAGACTCTGCATCGGATGACGATTCGCCTCCGGACGCTCGCCGTGCCCGCGCTGCTGCTGCTCGGCGGCTGCAATCTCCTGGACCCGGGCGGGACGGGAGGCTCCGGGCCGGCCGCATCGAACCCGACCACCGATCTCGCGCGCGTGGCGCTCCAGTCCCACGACCAGGTCCGCGCCGGCGCCACGCCCACGCCCAGTCCCCCGCTCCCGGACATGCAGTGGTCCGACCAGGTGGAGTCGGTGGCCGCGCAGTGGGCGTCGCGCTGCACCTACGAGCACAACGCCGGCCGCGGGGACCTGGGCGAGAACATCGCCGCCAGCTCGCCGGGCTACTGGCCGACGATCGCCGGCGTCGTACAGGCCTGGGCCTCCGAGGCGCCGGACTACGACTACGCCTCGAACACCTGCACCGCGCCGCCCGACAGGGCCTGCGGCCACTACACGCAGATCGTCTGGCGGAGCAGCACGCTCCTCGGCTGTGCGTACGCACGTTGCACCCAGAACTCTCCCTTCACTGGCTTTCCCACCTGGGACTTCTGGGTCTGCGACTACAGCCCGCCGGGGAACTGGGTGGGACAGCGGCCGTACTAGCGGGGGTCTCGTGGCATAGGATGCGGTCCGCCGCTCCGAGCCGAGGAGGTCCCTCAGTGCGCGTCCTCTCCCCGCTGCTGGTCTCCTCCCTCCTCACGTCTGCCGCGCTCGCCGCGCCCGCGCCCGGACCCGGTACGCCGGCGCCACCGGCGCCCCTGCCCGCAACCGTGACCGCGCTGGCCAAGGGTGCACAGATCTTCCCGGACCTCGGCGTGCTCACCAGGCCCGTGGGCACCGCCTCCGCGGACGCGCAGCGATACTTCGACCAGGGGCTCCGCCTCGCGTACGGCTTCAACCACGACGAGGCCACCCGCTCCTTCGCCCGCGCAGCCGAGCTCGACCCGGGGTGTGCCGCGTGCCTGTGGGGCGTCGCCTGGACCCTCGGGCCCAACTACAACGTCCCGATGCTGCCCGACCGGGCGCAGGCGGCCTGGGATGCGCTCCAGGCGGCGCGGGAGCGCGCGGGGCGGGCGCGCCCGGTCGAGCAGGCGCTGATCACCGCGCTGGCATCTCGCTACAAGGGGCCCCAGCCGGTGGAACCCCCGGTCCAGCAACCGATGAACGAGGCCTTCGCCGGGGCGATGCGCGAGGTGGCGAAGAGCCATCCGGATGACGACGACGTGCAGGTCATCTTCGCCGAGTCGCTGATGGACGTGAACCCGTGGCACCTCTGGACGCTCGACGGCAAGCCCGTCCCCGGCACCGAGGAGATCGTCACCACGCTGGAGCGTGTGCTCGCCCGCAACGCACAGCACCCCGGCGCCAACCACTACCTGATCCACGCGGTGGAGGCCTCCGGCAAGCCCGAGCGCGGCGTCGCCCCGGCAGAGCGCCTGCCCGGCCTGATGCCCGCCGCGGGCCACATCGTTCACATGCCTGCGCACATCTTCCAGCGCGTGGGCCGCTACACCGATGCCTCCGAGGCGAACCGCCGCGCCGTCCGCGCCGACGAGGCGTACCTCTCGAAGACCACGCCGCCCGGCTACTACCCGATGTACCTCGGCCACAACTGGGGATTCCTCTCCTACTCGGCCTCGATGCTGGGCCGGTCCGAGGAGTCGCTCCGCGCGGCGCGCGCCGCGACCAAGGCCATTCCCCCGGAGATGCTGGACATGATGCCGGGGATGGACTTCTTCGCCAGCGAGCCGCTGCTGGTGATGGTGCGGTTCGGGAAATGGAAGGAGCTCCTCGCCGAGCCGCGCCCGGCGGCGAAGTACCCGACCCTCACCGGGCTCTGGCTCCACGGGAGAGGGATGGCGCTCGCCTCGACGGGGAAGACACGCGAGGCGCAAGCGATGATGCGCGAGCTGCGGACGCTGGCCTCGACGATGCCGGCGGACCTGGTGGCCGGCCAGAACCCCGCCTCGGCCATGTGCCGGCTGGGGGCGGACGCGATCGAGGCACGGATCGCCGAGCGCGCACGCCGCTGGCCCGAGGCGATCGCCGCCTGGCAGCGCGCGGTGACCCAGGAGGACGGGTTCGCCTACGACGAGCCGGCGGACTGGTTCTACCCGATGCGCCACTACCTCGGTGCTGCGCTCCTCGACGCGAAGAAGCCGAAGGAGGCGGAGGCCGTCTTCCGCGAGGACCTCCGGCGCAACCCGAACAACGGCTGGGCGCTCTACGGGCTCGCCGCGGCCCTCACCGCGCAGGGGAAGAAGGACGAGGCCAGCGCCGTCCGGAAGGACTTCGACGCGGCATGGAAGGAAGCCGACATCCGTCTCACCCGCGCGGCGCTCTGAGGCGCCCCCGCTAGCGGCCGGACATGAGGAGCGCGAGCACCGTCGCCACCTCGGCGTCGCTCCAGGTCGCGAGGATGGGCGGAAGCGTCACCCCCACCTGGATCGGCCCCTTGCCGCACGACCTCGGGCCCACGTACGCCTGTCCCTGGAAGACGACGTCGTAGCCGCAGCGGCCGAAGCCGCCGTTGATCCGCGTCTTGCTGATGGTGACCGTGGATGGCTGGCCCCCGATCAGCCCGTTGACCACCATGCCGTCCGGGCCGGGGGTGATGCCCAGGGTGAAGGGGGTGCGTCCCACGATGCCCTCGGCCCCGCTGCCGGAGACGGTGAGGTTCGCGGTCTGATTGAAGGCAGTCCCCCTCCACTCGATCGCGTTCTGCTTCTTGTACCGGCCGAGGTTGACGTCGGGCCCCTGGATGCCGGCCTCGGTGATGCTCGCCACGATGGGCCGGCGGATCCCGGTGAGGACGAAGCGACCCGCCTCGGGAACTGCGCTCGCCTCGAGTGGAAGGACGTCCGGGGGTGGCAGGGCGTCCGTCGGAATGGTGTCCTCCGTGGGCGGCCGCGGCGCGTCGTGTGCACAGGCCACGAGCCCGCAGGCGAGCACCAGAGGGAGCACGGATGGCAGGGCACTCCGCATGGGGCAGGATGCTAGCGACGGCCGCGGCGATCGACCACCGTGTTCAGGACGGCGCGGGTGATGCCGATCACCAGGGCTCCCAGGAACGCCGGGAGGAAGCCATCGACGTGCAGCCCGAGCCCGAGCGACCCCGCCACGGTGCCGGTCACCCAGAGGAGAACCGCGTTGATGACCAGGGCGAACAGCCCGAGGGTGAGGAAGGTCACCGGAAGGCTCAGGATCCGCAGGAGGCCTCCGAGCACCGCGTTCACGACCCCGAAGAGCAGCGCGACGAGGAGAAGCCCCGGAAGCGGTCCCACATAGCTCAGCCCGCTCACCAGCCGCGTCGCGACCCAGAAGGCGACGGCGGTCACCACCAGGTGCAGGAGAAAGCGCATGGTCCCCTCCCCCGTCCCGGCGCGGACGCCCGGGCGGCCGGCTCAGCTGCCGGAGGGCGGCACGCTTAGCAGATCCTGTTCGTCGGGGTGCCGCTCGAGCCACTTCCTGACGAAGGGACAGGTGACGACCAGCTTCACCCCGTTCTGGCGGGCCCAGGAAAACGCAGCCTTTGCCAGCTTTCCACCAATTCCTTGCCCGGCAGCGGCCTCGGGCACGCCGGTGTGCACGAGCTCCAGCGTGCCGCCGGCCAGAGGACGGTAGCTCAGCTCTGCGGTGCCGCCGGTCACCTCGAGGAAGAAGCGGTGCCCATTTTGGTCGTGCTGGACGTCCATCGACATCCTCCCTCTCCGGGCGACGGACGCTGGGGCAGCAGCCGCCCGGCGTCAACCTGCGACGCCGGGTGCGGCGCTGCAACGTCACCTCACCGGCGCGGGCGCGGCGGCGGTCAGCCGCCCGGGGGCCGTCGGCTGCGGCACCCGGTTCTTCACCGCAGGCACCGTGCGCAGGTACGCGAAGACGGCCTTCAGATCCTGGTCGGAGAGGTTGCCGACCGACTGCCACGGCATCGGTGGAAGAATGGGGCGGCCCCGTCCCATGTGCCGGCCGGTGCGCATCGCGTCGAGGAAGTTCTGCTCGGTCCACGCCCCGAGGCCGGTCTCGCGGTCGGGGGTGAGGTTCGCGGTGAAGCTGATGCCCCATGGACCGGACCAGGCGGTCATGGTGGCCACGGTCGCTGCCATCCACGGGCCCTCGAGGGCGGGCGCGGGTGTCACCGGCATCTGCTCGGGGTGGCCCGAGAGGAGCCGCTCGGTGTCGAGCTCGGGGCCCTTCGGCCCCATCTTCTTCGGGGTGTGGCAGTCGTGGCAGCCCCCGAAGGACACCAGATATTCGCCGCGCTTCACCTGGGCGGTGGCGGAGCCCGTTGGGGTAGCGAGCGAGAGCGAGGACATCGAGAGGGCAACGAGCAACGTCATCTTCTGGGTCACGGCGTTCTCCTGTCTGCGAGGGAATGAATCCAGCGCTCCACGAGCGCGAGGGCGTCCCGATCGGGCATCTCCGTCCCGAGCGGCGGCATCTGGTCGAGCGGGTCGCGCGCCCCCATCCGGCGGAAGAGCACGCTGTGCGCAGGTTGGCCGGGTGCCACGCGCACCTCCGCCTCGCCCAGCGGACGGAGTGCGCGCACGGCGAGCGTCGAGGCCCGGGTGCGCTCCACCGAGGCGGGGCCCTCGGCGAGGCTCTGGAGCAGGTCCAGCCCCAGGCCCGCGAGCGGTCCTTCCCGGTTGTGGCAGATGCCGCAGTTGGCGTGGAGGTAGCCCAGCGCGGCGCGCTCGTCGGCCGTGCTCGCCGGGATGCGCGCTGGCATGGTCCGGAGCGCGGCCGGGAGTCCGCGCAGGAGGCCGCGGGCGAGGAGGTCCTCGACGTGCACCTCGGCGTGGGCCGTGCGGGCGTGCGGCGCGCCCGGGTCCCGGTCCGACGAGAGCTGGAGGGCAGTGAATCCGAGCACCGGGTTCGACTGGCCCTCGTGGCAGGCCCGGCAGTCGGCGGTGCCGGGAATCACCCAGCGACCGCCAGCGGAGGTGGGTACTCCGGCACGCACGCCCGCGGCGGGCGCGAGCACCGCGTCCGTTCCGTCCTCCGTCCAGACGTACGTCGCGAAGTGCCAGCCCTCGCGGGTGCGCTCGATCATCCGCGTCTCGACGCGCCGGCCGAGGCTGAACTCCTTCCAGATGCGGGTTCCCACGGGGAAGACCCAGTGGTCCGGATCGCGGGCGTCGATCTGCGTCCCTCGCGGGAGGCGGATCCACCGGCGCTTCTCGGCGCCGTCGCTCCACAGCGGGTACTGGGGGCTGAACGGGAGGGCGTCGGCGGCGATCTCGTCCCGGGTGCCAGCAGCGACCAGCCCCGTGTCCCGGAGGTGCGCCGGAAGCCGGGCCGCCGCGTGCGCCGCCGGAGCGAGCGCGGCGAGGGCAAGGGTCACGAGTGAGTGGAAGCGCGCCATCGGTGAGGCGCGTTGTGCCAGCGCCGAACGGAGGCGGTTCCTAAACAGTCCCTAAATCGGTCTCATCGGACGCCGGGTCCTTCCTCTACCGCCCGTGACGCCCTTCCCCGCCCTTGAACCGGGCGGCGCCCGCCCAGGTCTCGCCGGCGCCGAGCGACTGGCGTCCGCGGCGCACCTCGTTCTCCATCGCCTCCTGCTCGCCCAGGTCGAGCGACTCGAGCAAGGACATCCGGTCGTTCCGCATGCACTGCTGAGGGAGGGCGGCGAGGGCACGGGCGAGCTCGAGCGCCGAGCTGAGCGCCTGACCCTGAGGCACCACCCGGCTCACGAGGCCCATGGTCCACGCCTCCTGCGCCGTGACCGGCCGACCGGTGAGGATCAGGTCCATCGCCCGGCCGAGCCCGACGATCCGGGGCAGACGCACCGTCCCCAGGTCCACCAGCGGGACGCCGAAGCGCCGGCAGAACACGCCGAGGATGGCCTCCTCCGAGGCGACGCGGAGGTCGCACCAGAGCGCCAGCTCGAGCCCTCCGGCGACCGCGTACCCCTCGATGGCGGCGATGACCGGCTTGCCGAGGCGGAGCCGGGTCGGCCCCATCGGCCCATCCCCATCGGACCGCAGCGGGCGCGGCTCTCCCTCGGCGAGGGCCTTCAGGTCGGCGCCGGCGCAGAAGTGGTCACCGGCCCCGGTGAGGATGGCCACCGACGAGGACGGGTCCCCGTCGAAGCCCCGGAACGCGGAGGCGAGCGCGGCGGCCGTCCCCGCATCCACCGCGTTCCGACGTTCGGGGCGATCCAGGGTGACGACGAGGATGCCGTCCTGCTGCTCGGTGCGGACCGTCATGGGCCCTCCGTGCCCCTCTAGCCGAAGGTGTAGACGAACTGGATCTGCGCGATGCTGTCAAACGTCTTGAGATAGGCCGCCGACCCGGCCGGGAGACCCTTTGGCAGCTGGGCGAGGTTGGGCTTGGCGTCGAACCTCCCGGTCCAGGTGAGGTTCAGCGAGAGCCGGTCCCAGAGCTGCGTCGTGACCCCGACGACCCCGTTCACCCGCTGGTCCTGGAACGCCGGGACGCCGACGGCGGTCACGTCGGGAGAGTTGGGCGCCCCGGCCTCGTCGTTGACGTTGTTCAGGTACTCGACCCCGGCGGTGACCTTGGTGGTCTTGGAGATCTCGAGCACGTAGGCGAGCGCCGCCCGGAGCGAGGCGATGGAGTAGCCAACCCCCACGTACGGCTCGAGGTAGGTGAAGTCGAAGCCGATCTCACCGATCAACCGGTGCGGCCCGGACTTCACGAGCAGCGTGCTCACACCCGCCTGCCCCCCTCCGTAGAGCTTCTTCCCGGCGGAGTAGTCGGAGCCGATGTCCCCGAGGAGGTAGACCGACGTGTCGAACGGGGCGTCATTCCGGATCAGCCACTGGTCGAAGCGCGGAATGACGCTCCACAGGCGGGCGGAGAGCGTGGTGGTCGAGCTCAGCTGGTCGAGCGAGGTGATGGGCTGCGCCGGGGGCGGGTTCGGGACCGTGTAGACGCTCGACTGGGCGAAGGCGTACGCCGCCGTGAGCGAGTACCGCTGCCACACCGCGTCGTACTTCACGGCCAGCCCGGCGCTGATGCTCGTGGAGCTCGAGTTTCCCGAGAGCCACAGGAGGCCCGCGGTGGCCTCGGCCTTCCACCCCGTGGGCCTGGCGTCCTCCTTCGGGACCTCGGTGTAGGTGAACTTCGGCGCCGCGGTGGTGTCCTGGGCCAGCACGGGTCCGGCTGCGAGCAGGGCCATCAGCCCTGCAGCGTGGATGCGAATCATGAGTCCCTCCCTACGGTTCAGAGGTTCACCTAGCGCGAACTCGGGGGTTCCCGGAATGAAAGCGGCACGACATCTGAACGCTTGAGCAGGTCCCCGAAGGCCGACTAGCCTCGCGCGTCATGCTCGAGGCGCTCAATGACCAGCAGCGCGCGGCGGTGCTCCACGACGGGGGGCCAATGCTCATCGTCGCCGGGGCTGGCACCGGGAAGACCACCACCCTCGCCCACCGGGTGGCGCAGCTCATCGCGCAGGGCGTGCCCGGCGAACGCATCCTGCTGCTCACCTTCGCCCGCCGTGCAGCGGCCGAGCTGCTGCGCCGGGTGGATGGTCTCCTGGGGCGGGCCGCGAGCGACCGGCCCGCGTCGTCGCGGGTGTGGGGCGGCACCTTTCACTCGGTGGCCACCCGGCTGCTGCGGCAGCACGGCGAGCGGATCGGCCTCCACCCGAGCTTCACCATCCACGACCGGGGCGACTCGGAGGATCTCCTCGACGTGCTGCGGGCGGAGCTGGAGCTCGGGCGCGGCAAGCGACGGTTTCCGCGGAAGGGCACCTGCCTCGACATCTACAGCCGCGCGGTGAGCTCGCGCGCTCCGGTCGACGCGGTGCTCGCCCGCGGCTTCCCCTGGTGCACCGAGCAGCTCGACGGGCTGAAGCTCCTCTTCCGGACCTACGTCGACAGGAAGGCCGAGCAGCGCGTCCTCGACTACGACGACCTGCTCCTCTTCTTCCATGCCCTGCTCGGGACCGAGGCTGCAGGCCCGGCGGTCCGGGCGCAGTTCGACCAGGTGCTGGTCGACGAGTACCAGGACACCAACGCGCTCCAGGCCGAGCTGCTCGACCGGCTCTGCCCGGGCGGGCGCGGGCTCACCGTGGTGGGCGACGACGCCCAGGCGATCTACGGCTTCCGCGCGGCCAGCGTGCGCAACATCCTCGACTTCCCGGAGATCCACCCCGGCACCCGGACCGTGGTGCTCGCCGAGAACTACCGGAGCACCCCCGAGCTGCTCGAGGCCACCAACCGGGTCATCGCCCAGGCCCGCGAGCGCCACCCCAAGGAGCTCTGGTCGCGGAGGCCCTCGGGCGAGCGCGCCGAGCTCATCACCTGTTCTGACGAGGCCGAGCAGACCGAGTTCGTGCTGGGGCGCATCCTCGAGCGGCGCGAGCAGGGGATGGACCTCCGGCGGCAGGCGGTACTCTTCCGCGCCTCCCACCACAGCCTGCAGCTCGAGGTGGAGCTCGGCCGCCGCGGCATCCCGTTCCACAAGTACGGCGGGCTGCGGTTCGTGGAGACCGCGCACGTGCGCGACCTCCTCGCCTTCCTGCGCCTCGCCGAGAACCCGCGGGACCTCCTGGCGGGCACCCGCGTGCTCGGGCTCCTCCCCGGGGTGGGGCCACGGACGGCGCGGGCGCTCATCGAGCCGGTCCAGCGCACCGGCAGCTTCGAGGGCTGGGACACGGCGGCGAAGGTCCCGGCGGCGGCGCGCGCCCAGTGGCAGGCGCTGGTCGCGCTCTATCGCGAGCTCGGCGGTCCCCGTCCCCCGGCGCTCCCGGTGCAGCTTCACCGCATCCGAACGTTCTACGGACCGCTCTGCGAGGAGCGGTACGACCACGTGACGGCGCGCCTCCGAGACCTGGAGTCGCTGGAGCAGCTCGCCGCCGGGTTCACCGAGCGTGCCGCCTTCCTGGGCGAACTCACGCTCGAGCCGCCCCGCTCGACGCAGGACCTCGCCGGCCCGCCGTCGCTCGACGACGACTACCTGGTCCTCAGCACCATCCACTCGGCCAAGGGGCTGGAGTTCGACGCGGTCTACGTGCTGCATGCCGCCGACGGGAACATCCCCTCGGACCTGACCACCGGGACGCCGGAGGAGATCGACGAGGAGCTGCGGCTCTTCTACGTCGCCCTGTCGCGCGCCAAGCGCCACCTCGCGGTCACCTTCCCCCTGCGCTGGTTCGACCGCCCCGCCGGAGTGGGGGGCCGGCATGCCTTCGCCCAGCTCACCCGCTTCCTGCCCCCACCGGTCGCCGCCGCCTTCGAGCTCCGGGCGGCCTTCCCCGAGGCACCGCGCCCCGCGCTTCCGCCCGCGGACGCCTTCCTGCTCCCCGAGCTCCGGGGGGCGCTGAAGGCCTTCTGGAACTGAGGCCAGTGTTCAGCGCCAGCCGTTCATCGTCGGCCGCTCGGTGTCGCCGGGGGGACCGATGGCTAACTGAGCGGACCTCCGATGCCTCCGCGCTCCAAGAGAACGACGCTCCTCCGGGTGGGACTGGTGGTACTCGGCGCGCTCGCGCTGGTCGTGCTCGTCGTGGCGCTCGCCTTGCCGTCGCTGGCGCGGAGCAAGACTCGCGATGCCCTGGACGGCCTCGACGGCGCCCGGGGCGAGTTCCAGGACGTGCAGGCCA
>JADGQZ010000168.1 GCA_017881345.1 Myxococcaceae bacterium
CGAGCTCTACGCCTCGGAGCTTTGGAGCGCATTCAAGTCCCTTCGTTGATCGGAGGAAGCCATGGCCGAGGACGTGGTGCGCCCGCGCAGCCTGCTTCTGGGGAGCGTCGCGACGCTCTCGGTGGTACTCCTCGCCGCGGGTGGGATTCCCCACCCTGGAGGTCCCATGGCCTCGGACGCTGGGCCGATGCCCATGCATTCCCAGATCCCGTCGCTGGCCGGGGCGACCGGCTGGCTCAACTCTCCGCAGCTCACCCCGAGCGAGCTGCAGGGGAAGGTCGTCCTGGTCGACTTCTGGACGTACACCTGCATCAACTGGCGACGTACGCTTCCGTATCTCAGGGCCTGGGCCAAGCGGTACGGGAAGTCGGGATTGGTGCTGGTGGGCGTGCACACGCCCGAGTTCCCCTTCGAGCATGACGTGGCCAACGTCCGCCAGCAGGCCAAGGAAATCGGCGTGGACTACCCCAGCGCCATCGACAGCGACTTTGCCGTGTGGCGCGCCTTCCACAACCAGTACTGGCCGGCGCTGTACGTCTTCGACGCGCAGGGCCGGCTCCGCCACCACCAGTTCGGCGAGGGTGGCTATGCGGAGATCGAGAAGGTCATCCAGAAGCTGCTCGCGGAAGCGGGGCGGAAAGATCTCGATCCTCGACCGACTCCGGTGACCGCTGGAGGAGTCGAGCTCGCCGCTGACTCGAGCAACGTGCGTTCCTCCGAAACCTACCTTGGGGAGTCACGGACCGAGGGCTTCGCCTCTCCCGGCGGCATCCACGCCGGCGAGCGTCGCCTCTACTCCAGCCCGACACGCCTGAACCTGAATGACTGGGCCCTGTCCGGCACCTGGACCGTCGACGACGAGCGAGTTCGACTGGACCAGGCAGGGGGCCGGATCGCCTATCGCTTTCATGCTCGCGATGTGAATCTGATCATGGGCCCGGCCACGCGCGGAGGTGCCGTTCGGTTCCGGGTGTTCCTCGACGGGAAGCCGCCCGGGCCATCGCACGGCCTCGACGTCGACGAGGCGGGAAACGGGACGGCGAACGAGCAGCGGATGTACCAGCTGATCCGACAGCCGGGATCGATCGGCGATCGGCGATTCGAGATCGAGTTTCTCGATCCGGGCGCCGAGGCCTTCGACTTCACCTTCGGGTAATCGCCCGACCTTTTCTCGGGTCTCGCCGGGAGTGGGACTAGCCCGCCGCGGCCACCCGGGCTCCGTCCGGCGCAGTGACCGGGGTGAGCCAGCGCTCGTAGCCCGGGCGCTGTCCGCGGACCGCTGCGAGATAGGCGCCCTGGAGCTTGCGGGTGATCGGGCCCATGCGACCGGTACCGATGGTCCGGAAGTCGATCTCTCGCAGGGCGACGACCTCCGCGGCCGTCCCGCAGACGAAGACCTCGTCCGCGCCGTACAGCTGGTCGCGAGAGAGCGGCTGCTTCACCACCTCGTGGCCCAGCTCCCGCGCCAGCTGGATGACGGAGTCACGGGTGAGGCCCTCCAGGATGGAGGCGTCCGGCGGGGTGAGGAGCTGGCCATCCTTGACCAGGAGGATGTTCTCCCCGGTGCACTCGGCCACCATCCCCTGGGTGTCGAGCATGATCGCCTCCTCGAACCCGAGGCGGAGCGATTCGGTCTTGGCCAGGACCGAGTTGGGATAGTTCCCGGTGATCTTCGCCTTGGTCATCATCACGTTCGGGTGGTGGCGGGTGAAGGACGAGATGTTGGCCCGGACGCCGTTCTCGATCGCCTCGGGGCCGAGGTACGCCTTCCACTCCCAGACCGCGATGCCGAAGTACGGCTTGCCCGCATCGACCGTCAGGTTCCAGCCCCCCTCGGCGAGCCAGATCAGCGGACGCACGTAGCACTCCTCGTACCCACTGGCCCGGACCGTCTCCAGACAGGCCTCCATCAGCTCCGGCACCCCGTAGGGCAGCTCGCGCCAGCCCAGCACGCGCGCCGAGGTGATGAGCCGCGCCATGTGCTCCTGGAGCCGGAACACCGCCGGCCCGCGCGGCGTCCGGTAGCAGCGAATGCCCTCGAAGACGCCGACGCCGTAGTGCAGCGCCGGGGTGAGGAAGTCCAGCTTGGCATCCGCCGCCGCCACCAGCTTGCCGTTCAGCCACATCGGCGGTCTCTGCGCCTTCTTCGTCTCCACGTGCTCTCCTGTGCTGTGTCCCCGGGGCCGCCCCCTCTCGGCCCGGAGAGTTCAGTGCGAACCGGATTCGCTCGAGTCCTTCTTCGCGTCGCGGATCCAGCTCATCGTCTCGCGAAGCCTCCGGCCGACCTCCTCGATGGGGTGCGCCTTGCCCTCCTCGCGCAGCCGCTCGAAGTGGGGTCGGCCGGCCTGGTTCTCGAGGATCCATTCCCGGGCAAACGCCCCGGTCTGGATCTCCCGGAGGATGCGCTTCATCTCCGTTCGGGTGGCGTCGGTGACGATGCGCGGGCCCCGGCTGTAGTCACCGTACTCGGCGGTGTCGCTGATCGAGTGGCGCATCCAGCCGAGCCCCCCCTCGTACATCATGTCCACGATGAGCTTCAGCTCATGCAGGCACTCGAAGTACGCGCTCTCCGGCTGGTAGCCGGCCTGCACCAGCGTGTCGTAGCCCGCCTGGACCAGCGCGGTCAGCCCGCCGCAGAGCACCGCCTGCTCGCCGAAGAGGTCGGTCTCGGTCTCCTCCTTGAACGTGGTCTCCAGCACACCGCACCGGGCGCTCCCCAGCGCCCGCGCGTAGGAGAGGCCCAGCGTCTTCGCCTGGCCGGAGGCGTCGCGGTGCACGGCGATCAGCGACGGTGTCCCCTGTCCCTGCTGGTAGAGCCGCCGCACCATGTGTCCCGGCGCCTTGGGGGCGATGAGGATCACGTCCACCTCGGGCGGCGGCCGGATCTGCCCGTAGTGGATGTTGAACCCGTGGGCGAAGAACAGGGCCTTGCCTCGCGAGAGCGCCGGGGCGATCTCCTCCTCGTAGATCTTCCGCTGCTTCTCGTCCGGAGTGAGGACCATGATGACGTCGGCCTCGCGCGCGGCATCGGCCACGCTCAGCACGCGCAGACCGGCATCCTGTGCCTTCCGGGCCGACTTGCTTCCGGCGTGGAGGCCGACGCGCACGTCCACCCCCGAGTCCTTCAGGTTGAGCGCGTGCGCGTGTCCCTGGCTGCCGTAGCCGATGACCGCGACCTTCCGCTTCTGGATCGGCTCGAGCGGAGCTTCCTTCTCGTAATACAGCGTGGCCATTCAGTGCTCCTTTGGGTTGAAGGTGGGTGGGGGCACGGTGATCGCGCCCTCCGCCGCGGAGGTGACGAGCGCGGCGTACTTGGCGAAGACGCCCGAGGCGTAGCGAGGGACTGGAGGCTTCCAGGAGCCGAGCCGGGCCGCGATCTCCTCGGCGGGCAGCTCGAGCCGGAGCGCGCGCGCCTTCACGTCGATCACCACCAGGTCTCCATCGCGCACGGCGGCGATGGGTCCGCCGGCAGCGGCCTCGGGCGCCACGTGGCCCACCATCAGCCCGCGGGTGGCTCCGCTGAAGCGGCCATCGGTGATCAGCGCCACCTGCTCCCCCAGGCCCTGCCCGACCAGCGCCGCGGTGACTCCGAGCATCTCCCGCATCCCCGGGCCCCCGCGCGGTCCCTCGTAGCGGATGACCACCACGTCGTCCTTGCGGATGCGGCCCGAGCGGACGGCGGCGAACGCGTCCTCCTCCCGCTCGAACACCCGGGCCGGTCCGCGGTGGTGGCCGCGCTCGTGGCCGGACATCTTCACCACGCAGCCCTCGGGCGCGAGGTTCCCCCGGAGGATGACCAGACCTCCGGTGGCGCTCACCGGCTCGCTCAGCGGTCGCACCACCTGCTGTCCCGGCGTCTCCCGGGCCGCGGCCGCATGGTCGGACCAGCGCCGGCCGTCGACGGCCAGCGCCTCGCCGTCGAGCTTGCCGGCCGCGAGCAGGCGCGAGACGAGCAACGGAACGCCGCCGGCCCGGTCCATGTCCACCGCCACGTACCTCCCCCCGGGCTTGAGGTCGGCAAGGAGCGGTGTTCGGCGGCTGACCCGGTCGAAGTCGTCGATGGCCAGGGGGATGCCGGCCTCGCGCGCCAGCGCCAGCAGGTGGAGGACGGCGTTGGTGGAGCCACCGGTCGCGGCCACGGCGGCGATCGCGTTCTCGAAGGAGGCCCGGGTCAGGTGCTGCCGGGGCCGCCGGCCCGCATGGAGCAGCTCGACCGCGAGCGCACCGGCGGCCCGTGTCGCCTCGTCCTTGCGCGGATCCTCGGCGGGGATCGTGGCGTAGCCGACGGGAGAGAGTCCGAGCACCTCGATGGCCAGGGCCATGGTGTTCGCGGTGTACTGGCCGCCACAGGCCCCGCTGCCCGGGCAGGCCGAGTCCTCGAGCTCGCGGAGCTGGGCCGCCGACATCCGACCGGCGGCGTGCGCCCCCACCCCCTCGAAGACGTCCTGGATGGTGACGTCGCGCCCCTCGAACCGTCCGGGGCGAATCGACCCGCCGTAGAGCACCAGCGACGGCAGGTCGAGCCGGAGCAGGGCCATGGCCGCGCCGGGAAGGGTCTTGTCGCACCCGACCAGCGCGACCATCCCGTCGAAGAGGTGGCCCCTGCCGACCAGCTCGATGGAGTCGCCGATCACCTCGCGCGACACCAGCGACGCCTCCATGCCGTCGGTGCCCATGGCGATGCCGTCGGAGACCGCGATGGTGTTGAACTGCACCGGCGTAGCGCCGGCGGCGCGCACGCCCGCGCACACCTCCTCGGCCAGCTCGCGCAGGTGC
>JADGQZ010000018.1 GCA_017881345.1 Myxococcaceae bacterium
GATGATTTCGCAGGAGCGCCGCTGGGCGGAGAGCGCCTGTGACGGGGACGACATCGCGCACGCGCGCCTCACCGACGACTTTCAGGGCACCAGCCGCTCCGCCAAGCGCTATTCGAAGCCGACCACCGCGGAGAAGCCCTCCGCGCGGGACTGCAACCTCGGAGAGGTGAAGATCCGCTTCTTCGGGGACAACCTCGCCATCGCCTATGGCAGCGAAAGCCAGGTAAAGACCTCCAAGGACGGCAAGGATCACGTCGAGACCCTCGTCTGGACCGACACCTGGCTCAAGCGCAACGGACGGTGGCAGATCATCGCGGCCGAGGATCTCATCCCGGCGGGGTAGCCCGTGCGCCCCTGTCAGCGCCGACGTCCCCAGGCTCCGCTGAGCGCCGGGAACAGGAGCGCCGAGCCCGATGCCCGCATCGCGGCGGCGAGTCGCTCCTCGAGGGTGTCGTAGTGGAGATGCTCAGGGACCGCGATGCCAGCGGCCGCGGCATGCGGCGCCAGCGAGCGCATCACCCCGCAGAGAATCCTGGCCCCGCGCGGGTCGTCGGGCCCCATGTATTCCTGGATCCCGATGGACTGCACGTCGGCAAGACCGGCTTCGGCGAGCAGCGGTGCCAGCCGCGCCCCGATCGTCGGGCAGGCGCCTGCGCTGAGGAACGTGGCGTTGGTCCACTCCACGGCCTCATCGACCAGGGGCACGGGGGGTTCGGCGCGGATCGAGCCCAGATCGAAGTCGAGCGCGACCACGAGACCGCCGGGCCGCAGGGCGGCAACGTGGTGCCGGAGCACCGCCAGCCGGTCCGGGAGGTGGAACAGGATCAGCCGTCCGATGACCGCGTCGAAGGGCTCCTCGCTGCGCCAGGTCCGCACGTCACCCTCGACGAAGCATACCTGAGGGTAGGAGGAAGCTCTCCCGACGGCCACGCCGAGCAGCCTCGAGGTGTTGTCGATTCCGACGACGCGCCCTTCCGCGCCGACCAGGTCGCCCGCAGCAAACGCCACGTGCCCGAGGCCGGTGCCGAGGTCGAGCACCCGCATCCCCCGGCGGATACCCCCCGCGCGGAGAAGCATGACGGTCGCACGGTCGAGCAAGGCTGCCTGCGCGTCCAGGCGTGCGATCTCGTGGTCTTCCGATCCCAGGGAGTACTTCGTGGTGTTCCCCAATCGCCCCTTGGCGACGGACTGTGCCTGCATCAGTTCCTCCGATCCTTCCGATCCGCGCGCCGCTTCGCTCGAGACGCGCGCACCCGGGTGCCTGGCCGGGCCGTACCGGTAAGACGCAGGGTCGCGACGAAACCGGACACGGCCCCCGACCGCAGCGGAACCATCGAGGGGACGACTGCAGTCCCCGGACCGGTCAGCCGTTCGGCGAGAAGAGCTTCTTCTTCGCCGCGTCCGGGCTGACGACGGCGACCGTCACCATTCATCCACCCTGAATGCAACCAGAGGCGCCTGCCGGGTGCCGGCTCACCCCGGCGCCGCGGCCGCAGCTCCGGCGCCGCGCGCGTCGAGCGCGAGTGCTCGCCACGTCCAGATTGCGCCCGCGAGGTCCGCCACGCCGAAGAGGAGCAGCACCGGGGTGACAAGGCCCGCCGCGACGAAGCCGGCGAAGACCAGGATGACGGCACCCCGCGCGTGGATCGTGAGCGTGAAGAACGCGGTGAGGCCGAGCCGCGCCGCCCGCGCGTAATAATAGGCAAGGATGAGGACGAGCATCCCCACCACCCGGAGCCAGACGTCGGTGACGGGGGGCAGCCCGAAGACCGCCAGCAACGCGTTGGGAGCGAAGATGAGGACGAGCCCGAGCCCGAGGAGGTAGACGGCAAAGGCGATGACGCTGACGGCGGCTCGGGTCAACGGGCGCTCCTTTTGCGAGTGGGCACCAAACGTAGCCCACGTCTGGGTCAGGGAGCGGGAGCTCAGCGAGATGAAGGCAGCCTCTGCCGCTCGCGCCGGTCCGGGTTCTCGACGGGAGGGCGGGGGCGTGGGGGGATGTCCCAGACGCGCGCCTCGGCCGGACATCCGCCGGCGGGCCCTGCCCCGGTCGGCGGGGAGCCCGCTCCTCCAGCTGGTGGAAGGGTCTTCCGCGCTCTGGACGGTCTGGCGATGACCGAGAGAATCTTCAGGCGGAGCGTATCGTCGTCGGCACACACCTTGGCCACGTTGCCGCTGCCGCGGAGGACGTCGATGATCACCTCCACGACGGAGAGCATGCCCCGGCCGCTACCCGGACGTCCCGGCGGCGGCGCGGCGTGCCGCAGGCGGGCGCGCCGGCAGCCCCGCTCGAACGCGTCCTCACCGAGAAGCGCTTGGCGCATGGCGAAGGCAACCTCACGCTCCACGTCGCCGATGCGAAGAGGCGAGATGCGGAGGTCCCCGTCCAGGACGAGCTGGAGCACCACCTCTGCTGCAACCTCCTGGACCACCTGCGGGTCGACACGCATCGCCGGACCTCCGGATGCCGCGCAGCGTACTCCTCAGGCCGCCCCGTCGCATCTTCCAGCGAGGCTTCACGAAGGGCCGCGCCAGTGGGTTCCCGATTGCCGCTGCCCGACCGTCACGAAGAGGCCGCCCTCCGCCGCGAGGGTCCGCATCCAGGAGAGCTGCGCGAGAAGTGACTCGAGTTCGAGCTGCCCTATCTCGGGGATCGGGCCATCGAGCGGACGCTGGCCCTCACCTCGGCGATCCTCCGCGAGACCGCCGTCCGGACACGCGCCCGGGGAGCGACGCCGCTGTTCGTGATCCCCAGCGAAGGTCCGCAGCGGTCCCTCGACGAGCACCCGGAAGCCTGGATCCTGCGCTCGCTGTTCGTGCAGCAGAACCTTCCCTTCATCCTCGTGGACATCCCCCCGGACATGTTGCTGGACGGCGATCACCACCCGGGCCCGCGCGGAGACAAGAAGATCGCCGCGGCAATCGAGGCGGCGCTCGCGGAGCACCTCCCGGAGGGAGGAGGCACTTCTGCTTCCGGGAACACAGCCAGGGTGCATCCGCGGCCCTGAAACTTCGTGCCGCGAGCAGCGAGCGCTACTTCGAGCCGGAACCCCCCACACCTCCTGCGCTTCTCTTCTCCGGGCCGGCCGGGCCGCGAGGGGTGACGTCGATCACCACGATGGGATCGTCCTTGGCGATCAGGTTCTGCTCGGCGCGAACGAGCGCGGGCGGTCCGGTGTGGGTGAACCACAGATGAGCGTCGGGCGCCTTGGCGAAGAGGTTGACCGGAAAGGGGATCTCCGGGTGGAGGGTGTAACGGTCGGTGGCGATTGGCCGGCCGGCGACCGGAATCTGCTCCTCGGCACCGCGGGAGATCTGGAGAGTCACGGTTCTCGGCTTGGGAGTGAAGGCGACGAAGACGATCCGGGAATCGGCGCCCACCTCGCGGGAGAGCTCGGCGACCGCCAGCGCGGTCCCGTAGCCAGTGAAGGCGCGCCCGGTAGGTAGCGCGAGGTCTTCTTCCTCCCGCTTCACCTGCCCCTTCTCATCGAGGGTCCTCGCGCTTGCCTTGCCTGCGCCGAAATCGACCTCGAACCGTCGCAGCTCGATGCCGTTCTTCGCCTCCGACCAGGCGAACCGGGTCTGGACGGTGGCACGGTCGACGTGGAACTCATCGCGCTCCTCGACCCTCCTCCCATCGGCGAAGGTCCACCGGATGTGGACCAGCAACCGGGGGCCGACGCGCTCCTGGGTCAGCTCACCGTCGGCGATGACATGCCCGGCGGTGTCACTCAGCGAGGGGAATCCGTGGAGCGCGCCCTGGCTGTGGCGGGCCGGACCGGTCCTGCTCAGCTCAGCCGCGGTACGTCGCCCACTGGTCGCGCATCCGGCTCTCCTGGCCCGCGGTGAACTGGAACATGCAGGCGTCGTCCACGTAGTCCATGAAGTCATGGATGGGGTCGACCCCTGGCCTGCCCGGACAGCTGTCACGCTCGATGCAGAAGAACTGCGGGCTCGCCTCGGCCGGAGTGTCGTCCACCTTGTCCCCGCTCGCCGAGCAGCCGTTCTGACCAGTTCCTGAACGGGGACTTTCATCCTGGACCGCGTGGCGACGAGACGCTCGCCGCTGGGATCGAAACAGCGCTCGCGGAGAACCTCCGAGAGTGAGGAGGATCTTCTGAATCCGAGACGGTGGCCAGTTGCGGACGGCTAGATGGCACCCAGGCTTCACTGCGCTTCCTCGCTTGCGTCTCGTGTTCGTATGGTTACGCTAAATGTTCAATTGAACCATTTCAGCGGAACCAGGAGCTACAAATGCGGAGACTGATACTGACCCTTGCCCTCGCCTTCCCGATAGTCGCGCTGGCCCAGCAGACGTCCACGGTGAAGACCGAGACCACCAAGGAGACCAAGACCGCTCCTGGGAGCACCAAGTCGTCCGTCGACGTCAAGAAGACAGTGGATCCAGCTGGACCGGCCAACGCCCGGACCGACGAGCACAAGACCGACACCTCGGTGAAGAAGAACGCCAACGGCACGATCACCGCCACCACCGAACACACCGACACGCACGATGCTACGGGGACGAAGCACGACCAGAAACAGACCACCCAGAAGAAGGTCACCAAGGACGCCCACGGCAACGTGATCAGCAGCGAGCAGAGCACCAGTACCGCGAAGTAGCGGTCGCGCCCGCGCGCTCGCCGGCGAGGGTGGAAACGCTCCGCCGGCGATTGAAGTCGCCAGTGCGATGCATCACGTTGACGGCCCCTCTCGTGGTACGGGAAGCCTGCGCCTCAACGGAATGCGAGCAATGTCCACCACTCCTGAAGCTGTCCGCCCCATCGAGCTGACCGAGATCCGGCAAGCGCGAGAGCGCATCGCCCAGACGATCGTCCGCACCCCGCTGGTCCGTCTGGAGCTGGGGCCGGGCTACCCGGACATCCGGCTCAAGCTGGAGAACCTGCAACCGATCAACGCGTACAAGCTCCGAGGAGCGGCGAACGCCGTGGCGATGCTCCCCGAGGCGGATCGCAACCGCGGGGTGTGGACGATCAGCGCGGGGAATGCCGGGCAAGGAGTCGCCTACGCAGCGCGGAAGGCGGGCGTGCCCTGCACGGTCGTCGTCATCGAGACGGCCCCGGCGTCGAAGCGGGAGCGCATGAAGGCACTGGGCGCAAAGCTGGTCCCGGTGCCCTACGAGGTCGCCTGGAAGGCCCTCGACGACCGTGCGTTTCCCGGAGTCGAAGGGACGTTCGTGCATCCGTTCGACGATCACAACTTCATCGCCGGTCACGCGACCATGGGTCTGGAGATCCTCGAGGACGCCCCCGACGTGGCCGCCGTCATCACGGCCATCGGCGGAGGCGGGCTGATCACCGGGGTCGGCACGGCCGTCAAGGCGCTCAAGCCGGGGATCCAGGTCTGGGCGGCAGAGCCGGAGACCGCGGCTCCACTGGCCCGCTCGCTCGCCATGGGCTCTCCGCAGCCGTTCGCGGAGTGGAAGGCGTCGTTCGTCGACGGTGCGGGCGGCCAGAGCGTCTTCCCGCGGATGTGGCAACGCATGCGGCCGGTGGTGGACGGTTGCATCGTGGTCACCCTCGAGGAGACGAAGCGCGCAATGCGGCTGATGGCGGAGAAGGCGAGAGTCATCTCCGAAGGGGCGGGAGCTCTCCCGCTCGCCGCCGCCTTGACCGGGAAGGCGGGTCAGGGACCGATCGTGGCGGTCGTCTCCGGAGGCAACATCGATCTGGCGAAGTTCTGCGAGCTCGTCGGATCGGCGGCGAGCTGAAGCAGACCGAGCCGACGTGCTAAGGAACGCCGGCACAAGGAGCACCGATGCCCGAGCCAGAGAAGCTGCCCCCGGGGTCGAGCGGATTGCCCCTCCTCGGCGAGACGCTCCCGTTCATCTCCGACATGTTCGGGTTCATCCGCGGACGCACCGAGCGCTACGGGCCCGTCTTTCGCTCGAGCATCCTCGGCCACCCCACCGCCTTCATCTCCGGGCCCGAGGTCACCGACCAGTGGCTCGATGAAAACAAGATCCAGCGCGCGGACTCGTTTCCCGCGCCGGTGAGGCAGCTCTTCGGGGGGCCCGGGATCCTTCCGTTGATGGACGGCGCAGAGCACCGCCAGCGCAAGGAGCTGCTGATGGCAGCCTTCACGCGCGAGGCGCTCGCCAGCTACTTCCCCGGGCTGCAGCAGATCATCGAATCGGCACTCTCGCGCTGGGCAACGGGCGTCGAGCGGCCGCTCCTGCCCGAGCTGAAGCTCCTGGCGGTCCAGGGCATCTGCGCCAACGTGTTCGGGATGAAGGCGGGGCCGGAGCTGGACAGGCTCGTCGCCGATTACGGCATCCTCTTCAAGGGATTCACCGGGTTGCCCGTCAACCTCCCCGGCTTCTCGTTTCACGCCGCGCTGCAGGCGCGCGATCGCATCCTCGTGCAGCTCGCCGGCCAGGTGCGGCGTCACCAGGGGGGCGGGTTCGACGACGGCCTCTCGCGCGTGCTGAGCGCGCGCACCGCCGATGGCAAGGGGATGGCCCCGGGGGACGCCACGAAGGAGATGCACCACGTGGTGCTGGCCGGGACGATCGTCTTCGCCGAGCTGGGCGCGATGATGGTCGAGCTGTCGAGACATCCAGCGGTGCGCGAGAAGCTGGTCGCCGAAGTGCGGGCCGCGGCCCCCGCGGGCCCGGTGACGCCGGCGCAGCTGCGGCAGATGCCGTACCTCGATCAGGTGGTCATGGAGGTGAAACGCACCTGCCCCAACGTGCCGGTCAGCTTCGGCCGGGCCAGGGTCCCGATTCACATCGGCGGGGCGACCATCCCGGCGGGCTGGAACGTGATGATGGCGGTCGGCGAGCACAACCGGAACGCCATCTTCACCAGGCCGGAGGAGTTCGACCCCGATCGGTTCGGCGAACCGCGCGCCGAGCAACGCCGCCACCCGCACGCCTTCGCGCCTCAAGGTGCCGGCTCGTTGCTCGGCGGCCACAAGTGCGCAGGCTACGACTACTCGACGGTGTTCATGCAGCTCTTCACCGTGCTGCTCGCGCGCGGATACACGTGGGAGGTCCCGCCGCAGGATCTCTCGGTGAACCGCGCGCTGGTTCCGCCCGAGCTCAAGAGCGGCCTGCGGGTGGTGATCCGGAAGCGCTAGCTCGGTAGCCCGAGCTTGCGCCACCGGGCCATTCCCCCGGCGAGGTTCGCCACCCGCGGAAGGCCGGCCTTGCGGAGGATGGTCGCCGCCATCGCCGACCGCTTCCCGGTCTGGCAGATGAGGACGATGGGCCGGGACGCGGCGAGCTCGTCCACCCGGGCCCGGAGCTCCTCCAGCGGGAGAAGCATTGCTCCCTCGAGGTGGCCGAGCTCTCCCTCGAACTCGGCGCGCGACCGGACGTCCACCAGCTCCACCTCGTCGCGGTGACGGCTCAACCACTCGGGCGCGATCTCCGGAACGCCAGCGTAGCTCTCCACCACCGGGCCCCAGCTCGGCTGGGGCTCGCTCACCTCCGCATCCCGGCCGCAGCTCATGTTGGCCGGGACCGCCACCGCCATGAGCTTCGGATGGGGGAGACCGAGATTCTCCATGTACCCGACGAAGTCCTCCCGCCTCGCCTCACCCCCCAGCCGGGGGTTGAACAGCCGCTCCTCTCCGATGGTGCTCGAGGTGCGGCCCTCGTAGTCGTGCGCGGGGTAGACCACGCAGGTGCCCGGGAGGGTGAAGAGCTGGGTGCGGACGGACTCGAAGAGCTGCGCGGCATTCCCCTGCTGGAAGTCGGTGCGGCCCACCGCGCGCACCAGCAGCGCATCTCCGGTGAAGACGAAGCGATGGTCCGGGCTCAGGAACGACAGGCAGCCCGCGGTGTGTCCCGGCGTCGCTCGCACCTCGAGCGCCGATTCGCCAAATCGCACCACCATCCCGTGCTCCAGCGGGAGGTCGACGTTCCTGGCACCGTAGGCCGCGGCGAGCCCGATGCGGCTGCCGAAGGCCTGCTTCATCCGCCAGGCGCCGGTGACGTGGTCGGCGTGACAGTGCGTCTCCAGCGTGAAGAGCAGGTGCGCACCGAGCTCGCGGATCAGCGCCGCGTCGCGCGTGTGCTGCTCGAGGACCGGGTCGATCAGCACCGCGTCTCGCGAGGCCGGGTCGATCAGCAGGTAGCTGTACGTGCTGGACACGGGGTCGAAATGCTGGCGAATCACCACGGCCGGGCCTCGCTTCGCTGGACCCCAGCAGACCCCATCCTCGCCAGGCTCGCCACCTCGGCGTGTGTGCGAGCGGTTACGGCTTGGCACCACTGGAGGGAGGCGGCCCCGCCGGGAACGGCACTTCGGGAATGCTGTTGGTGTTCTGGAAGCTGGCGATGAGCCAGGTGGCCCCCTGCTTCTCGAGCACCTGGAGCTGGATTCCCTGGCGAGGCTCCGGAACGCCCGGGGGAGTCTTCGCCCCGACCATGGTCCAGCTCACGTGTGCCACCGCGATCGACGAGCTCAGGAACCGGACCTGGGTGTCGGTGATGGTCAGCGTGCTCTCGCGAAACGTGAAGGCGAATGCCCCGGTGAGCTTGCGCTCGATCTCCGTACGCCCCTTCCACCACCAGCCGACCACGTTCACCACGTCTCCATCCTCGGTGAAGAGGCGCGCGTAGGCGGCAGCGTCGTGCCGATTCCAGGCCTCCGCCTGCAGCTTCTGAACCCTGTGAATCGCGGCCTCGTCCTGGGGTCGATCGGCAGCGAGCGCCCCGCTGCCGCCCACGAGCATGACGGCGACCAGACCAGCGCCACAGAGCGTTCTCCTCATCGGTGACCTCCCCAGTTCGAGCCACGGTGCTTCGGCGTCTCGCGCTGCCGAAGTTCCTTGCCTTCTAGCTGGTCTCGAATCTCGCCGCCCGCAACCGAAACTCAAGGTGCGGCTCGGCATTCCGTTTCTGCTGATCCAGCTTCCCGCGCGCCCGGACCAGCCCCGCACCCGCAGGGGAGTTCGACGGCCAGTAGGTACAGACGCGCTCCTCGTAGTCGAGCCAGCGGCGTGAGTCGGCGAGTGCCATGACCATCGCCGCCAGGCCCTTGGTGGTCGAGTGGACGAGGACCATCGTGTCCTCGCGCCAGGGCTCGCCGCTCGCCCGGTCCCGCAGGCCGCCCCAGAGGTCGACGACCTGCTCACCGTCCCGGTAGATGCAGCACGCCGCGCCGAGCTCGCCCCGGTGGGTGAAGTTCTCGATGAACGCCTGTCGGACCGGCTCGAACTGTCTGCTCACCGAACCGTGGATCAGGAGCTGCCTGGGCGCTTTCATCTCCTCACCCTCCCCTGGCGGCTCGTCCGACCGGGGGCTCGCCGCAGGCGAGCTCGGGGTAACCAGTCTGGAAACGCCTGCAGCCTGGGCGGGGCCGGTGGACTAC
>JADGQZ010000169.1 GCA_017881345.1 Myxococcaceae bacterium
GAAGCTCGGGGATGTTCAAGGGGGGTAGGCCACTGTCGGAACCCCTCGCAATCGCGTCCCCGAGCCGCCGTAAAGCAGGCACTCCCGATGACCGCGCTCACTCTTTCCCGAACGCTGACCGACCCCGCTGAGGGCGTCGCCGCTGCCGTCCAGGGCCGGCGCATCCTGTGGCCGCTCCTGGCGCTCATGGCAGCCACCGCCTTCGCCGGCGCCGCATTCGCGCTCCGCTGGGACCCCGCCCCCGGCATCCTCCAGAAGCTGGAGATGTCGGGGCAGCTGAAGGGGATGCCCGAGGCGGAGCTCGTCGAGCAGATCACCACCGCCGGTCGGCTCAAGCTCGTCACGGGCATCGCGAGCGGCGTCTTCCTGACCCCGCTGGTGGTGCTGGGCATCGCGGTGGTCCTCGCGCTGGTCGCCTGGCTCCTCGGGAAGAAGGCCCCGTTCCCTGCACTGTTCAGCGCGTCCGCCGTCGGGATGCTCCCGGTGGCCTTCGGCCGGGCAGTGTGGGGGGCGGTGGCGCTCTCGCAGCTCGGCATCACGGAGGAGCGGGCGGGGCACCTCCTGCCCTCGTCACTCGGGGCGTGGGTCCACGTGGGTGGACCGACGCTGACCCGCCTTCTGGACTCGCTCGATCTCTTCCAGTTCCTGGCCGCTCTGCTCATCGGGGTGGGCTTTGCCGCGGCGACGGGGATCCGGCGCCGGTCCGGGCTGTGGCTGGGGTTCGCGCTCTTCCTGGCGTTCGTGGGGGTCTTCGGCGTGGGGGTTCCCGGCCTGATGTCTGGTGGTCCGGGCCACGGGCCCGGTGGTCCGGGTGGACCGGGGGGTGGCGGATGAACGCGCTCCTGCTCTCCGCCGTGCTCGCCGCGACGCCCATCACCCTGGAGCAGGTTCGCGAGGAGTCCCGGAACAACCTCCAGGCGCTGCTCGCGGAGCTCGACCGGGTCCGGGCGAGCGAGGGAAAGCGGGTGGCCACTGCACCTCTGCTCCCGCAGCTCGGCGTCTACAGCAGCTCGTCGCGGACGTGGACCCAGGCCGGCGACCCCCGGGTCGGAAACAACGGCGAGATCATCCTCGGCACGTCCGGTGCGCAGAACTACTTCACGCTCGGCGCCACCCTGAATCAGCTGATCTTCGACCTGGGGCGCTTCGCTGCGCTGGCCAACGCCGGAGACCTCGAGCGCGCGGCGAAGGGAGCCGTGGCCGAGCAGATCCTTGCCTCCGAGTTCGAGGCCGTGCGGCGCTTCTACGCGCTGTGGACGGCGCAGAAGCAGCTGCTGGTGCTCGAGGCCACCGCCGCCCGGAGCAAGGAGTTCTCCGACCGGGCGCAGGCGCTCTTCGAGGCAGGCCGGGGAAACAAGGGCGATGCGCTCGCGGCCCAGGTGAACCTGGGGAACGACCGGATCTCGGCCGAGAAGCAGCGGGCGGTGGTGTCCCAGGCACAGATCGATCTCGCCTCGTGGCTCGGACGCCCCGAGATCCACGACCTGGATGCGGTGGACCCGGCGTTGCCCGAGACTCCTGCCGCGGCGCGGGTGACGCTGCCGCAGGGGCTCGAGCTCGCGCGCACCAACCGCCCGCTCCTGGTGCAGTACGCTGCCCAGGTGAAGGCTGCCGAGGCCAACGTGACCACCCAGGCCGCCGGCTGGGCGCCGCGGCTGCAGGCGACGGTGCAGTACAGCCGCGCGGCGGACACCGCCTCCAAGGTCTACGGCAACTTCGACAAGTACGGCGCGGTCACCGCCGGCCTCAATCTCAACTGGGACCTCTTCAGCGGCTTCCAGACCGACGCGCAGGTGAAGCAGGCCAAGGCCCAGGTGGCGCAGGCCAAGCTGAACCTGGCGCAGAACGAGCGCGACGTGGAGGGGCAGGTGAAGGTCGCGCTCGACTCGTACGGGGCGCAGCTCCGGTCGCTCGAGCTGGCGCAGGCGAACCGCGTCACCGCGACCCAGAACCTCGAGTACGCGCAGGAGCGGTTCAAGGCGGGCGCCTCGTCGACCCTCGACGTGCGCGACGCACAGGTGAAGCTTGCACAGGCCTATCAGACGCTCATCCAGACCCGCTCCGACACCGAGGTGGCGCGGGCGGCGCTCGACAAGGCGATGGGCACACTCAGCAACGGAGCGACGCCATGACGTGGTGGAAGGGGTTGATCGCGGGAGTGCTGGTGCTCGCGGTGGTTGGCATCACCGTGGCGGGGTTCAGGGACCGGCCTCCTCCGGCCACCGAGGTCCAGGTGGCGAAGGTGAAGAAGGGGACCATCAGCCGGGTCATCATCGGCGCCGGCAAGGTCGAGGCATCGACCACGGTGAAGATCTCCTCGAACCTCTCGGGCGACCTGGTCGAGCGCCCGGTGGAGCTCGGTGACAAGGTCAAGAAGGGCCAGGTGCTCGGCCGCATCGATCCCCGGCCCTTCATCGCCGCGGCCAAGCAGGCCCAGGCGGCGGTGAGCGGAGCGCGGGCGGACATCTCGACCGCCCAGGTCGAGGTGGACCGGACCAGGCTCGAGCTCGACCGGGTCCAGGGCCTCACCAAGCGCGGGATGGCCTCCAGCGCCGAGGTGGACAGGGCCAAGTCGGACTACGACAGCGCGGTGGCGCGCCTCGCCTCGGCGCAGCAGAGGTACCACGGCCAGGTCGCCGCGTACGAGCAGGCGCAGACCAACATGTCGCGCACGACGCTCGGCTCGCCCATCGAAGGGACGGTGATCGAGCTTACCCGGGAGATCGGCGAGCGGGTCCGCGGGTCCGACTTCTCCGAGGACACGGTGATGACCGTGGCCGCCCTCAACAGCATGGAGGTGAAGATCGAGGTCGGCGAGCACGAGGTCGTCCACCTCCGCAATGGCCAGCACGCCGAGCTGTCGGTCGACGCGCTCGAGGGTCAGAGCTTCGAGGGCTCGGTGGTGGAGATCGCCCAGAAGGCCACCATCAAGAACCCGGGCACCGAGTCCGAGGTGACCACCTTCCCGGTGAAGGTGGCGCTCGACAGCCGCCCGCCGGGTGTGCTCCCGGGCATGAGCTCCGAGGTCCGGATCACCGCCGAGACCCACGAGAACGCCCTCATCGTCCCCATCCAGGCGGTGACCGTGCGTCCGGACCGCTCGCTCCCGGACTCCCAGCCGCCCGGGGAGACCTCGCTCTCGGCGAAGAAGCGGGGAGAGACGCTGGCCAAGATCGTCTTCGTGGTCGATCAGGACAACAAGGCCCGCGCCCGCCGCGTGCGCACCGGCATCGCCTCGGACACCGACCTCGAGGTGCTCGACGGCCTCAAGGACGGCGAGCGGGTGGTGGAGGGCCCCTTCCGCACCGTCAGCAAGGAGCTGAAGGACGGAGATCCGCTGAAGGAGAACGCTCCCAAGGGGCCGAAGCCAGCCGAGCCACCGGGGACCAAGACCGCCGTCCGCGGGTAGTCACATGCTGATCAAGCTCGAGGACATCCGTCGCTACTACAAGGTGGGCACCGAGGAGGTGCACGCGCTGAACGGGGTCTCGTTCGCCGTGTCCAAGGGCGAGTGGGTGGCGATCATCGGCCAGTCCGGATCGGGCAAGAGCACCCTGATGAACGTCCTCGGCTGCCTCGACACGCCCACCGCCGGCCGCTACTGGCTGAACGGCAAGGACGTGAGCCACATGACGGACAACGAGCTGGCCGACATCCGGAACCAGGAGATCGGCTTCATCTTCCAGACCTTCCAGCTGCTCCCGCGGGAGACGGCGCTGGGGAACGTCGAGCTGCCGCTCATCTACCGCGGCCTGGGATCGAAGGAGCGCCGCGACCGGGCACGCAAGGCGCTGGACCAGGTGGGGCTCGGCAACCGGATGACCCACCGGCCCAACGAGCTTTCGGGAGGCCAGCGGCAGCGCGTGGCCATCGCCCGGGCCCTGGTCACCGAGCCGTCGCTGCTGCTCGCCGACGAGCCCACCGGCAACCTGGACTCGGCGACGGGGCTGGAGATCATCGGGCTCTTCGAGCAGCTCCACCTGGCCGGGCACACGCTCTGTCTCGTGACCCACGAGCCCACGCTCGCCGCGCGCTGCCCCCGCGCCATCCGCATCAGCGACGGGGTCATCGTGAAGGATGGGCCCGGCCCCGAGGTCGCCCTGGACGGGCGCGCGGAGCGGGCGCGCGTCGCCACCGGAACGTGAGCCTCCGGGTCGATCTCATCGAGGGGAGTCGCATCGCCCTCCGCACCCTGGGCGTGAACCGACTCCGGACGGTGCTCACCCTGACCGCGGTGGGCATCGGGGTGGCGACCCTCCTGGCCATCCTGGGGATCATCCAGGGGCTGAACGGCGCGTTCGCCCGGCAGCTCGCCTCGCTCGGGACGGCGACCCTCAACATCTCCCGACGCCCGTTCGTGGTCACCGGCGACTGGTGGCGCTACCGGAACCGGAAGCAGATCACCCTCGCCCAGATGCAGATGGTGGCGCAGCAGTCCCGCCTGGCGACGGCGGTCGTGCCCGAGCTGAACGAGGAGTCCAAGGAGGTCCGGGCTGGCGACCAGAGCGTGAGCAACGTCGACCTGGTAGGGACGCTGGCCGACTTCCAGAAGCTCTGGGGCTACGAGGTGCCGGCCGGCCGCTTCTTGACCGACGCCGACAGCGACGCCGAGCAGCAGGTGGTGGTCATCGGATCCGAGGTGGCCGAGGGTCTCTTCCCCGGGCGAAGCGCGATTGGCGGGACGTTGCGGATCGACAACCGGCCCTACCGGGTGATCGGGGTGCTGGCCAAGAAGGGGCAGCTCCTCGGCCAGAGCATGGACCTGGTGGCGCTGATCCCCTTCAAGACCTTCCTCGCGGTCTACGGCAAGCGGGACTTCCAGGTCGACGTGGGGGTGGAGGACGCGAGCCAGCTCGACCGCGCGGAGGACGAGATCACCGGCATCATGCGGCGGGCCCGGAGCGTGCCGCCGGGTGACCCGGACGACTTCAGCGTCAACCGCACGCAGCAGCTGGCCGAGACGTACCAGAAGCTCACCGGCGCGCTCTACGGCGTGGCCATCGGCGTGGGGCTGATCACCCTGCTGGTGGGCGGCATCGGCATCATGAACATCATGCTGGTCAGCGTGCGGGAGCGGACGCGGGAGATCGGGATCCGCCGTGCGCTCGGCGCTCGCCGGCGCACCATCGTCATCCAGTTCCTGCTCGAGGCCTCGCTCGTCTCGGCCGTGGGTGGGGCCATCGGGACCGCCCTCGGGCTGGGGGCGGCGAAGGTCGTCTCCATGGTCACCAGCCTCGCGGCGGCGGTGCAGCCGCTCACCGTCCTCGGCGGTATCCTCTTCGCGGCGATGGTGGGGCTGTTCTTCGGCATCTGGCCTGCGGCGCGCGCGGCCCGGCTCGACCCGGTCGAGGCGCTCCGGTACGAATGAAGGCCCGACGGTTCATCGCCTTCTGGGACAACCTCCGCCTGGCGCTCGGCACGCTGGCGTCGAATCCGCTCCGCTCGCTCCTCACCCTGCTCGGCGTGGTCATCGGAGTCACCACCGTGGTGACGATGATGGCCCTGGTCGAGGGGCTCCGGACAAAGGTCACCACCGACCTCTCCAACCTCGGGGCCAACGTCTTCACCATCTCCAAGTGGCCGGCGGGCATCAACCTCGGGCGGATCGACTGGCGGCGGTACCAGAAGCGGCCGAACCTGGGCCTCGAGGACCTCCGCGCGGTCCGGGAGGGGTGCCCCGCGGTGACCACCGCCTCGGCGCATACCTGGCTCGGGGCGAACAAGATCACCAGCGCCATCGCCGAGACGCAGCCCAACGTCATCGTGCAGGGCGCGACCTCCGAGTGGATCGACACCAGCGGGCGTGCCGTCAGCTCGGGGCGCTTCTTCTCGGTGAACGAGGTGGAGGAGGCCCGGCCAGTGGTGGTCATCGGCCTCGACGTGGCGGACAAGCTCTTCCCGTCCCAGGACCCGCTCGGGCGCGAGCTGCGGATCCGCGGCCGGGTCTTCCAGGTGGTCGGGGTGCTGGAGAAGCGGGGGAAGGTCTTCGGGCTGTTCAGCGCCGACAACATGCTGATCCTCCCGCTCCCGAACGCGCTCGACATCTTCGGTCGCAACCGGAGCCTCCGGCTCAACGTGCAGGCGCAGGACCCGACGCAGCTGCAGCGGGCGCAGGACGAGGTCACCGCACTGCTCCGCATGCGCCGGAACGTGAAGCCGAGCGATCCCAGCAACTTCGAGGTGGACACCAACGAGTCCATCACCCGGACGTTCAACAGCCTGAGCCAGGTCATCACCGCGGCGAGCTTCGGGCTGTGTCTGCTCTCCCTGATCGTCGGGGGGATCGGGATCCTGAACATCATGCTGGTGAGCGTGACCGAGCGGACGCGCGAGATCGGCATCCGCAAGGCGCTGGGGGCGAAGCGGCGGCGCATCCTCGGCCAGTTCGCGCTCGAGGCGGTGACGCTCTCGCTGTTCGGCGGCGTGCTGGGGCTCCTGCTCGGGCTGTCCCTCGCGGCGCTCGGGCGCTGGGCATTTGGCTTCCCGATGAGCGTCCCTGCGTGGGCGGTGGCGCTCGCCCTCCTCATGAGCAGCGGGGTGGGGCTGGTGTTCGGCATCTACCCGGCCGCCCGCGCAGCGGCGCTGGATCCGGTGGAGGCGATGCGCAGCGAGTAGGCTCGGCCGGGCCGTGACGACCCGCGTGCTTCCATTCCTCGGCCTCGGCCTGTCGAGCAACCTGGATCCGGCGGTGGAGCCCGACCCGTGGGCGCTCCATGCCGCCGAGCCGGGCCTGTTCGACCTGGTCGAGTACAGCGCGCCGCTCGTGCTCGAGGAAGCGGAGCGGGACGCGGGTCTGTTCCCGACGCTCCTTGCAGCGCGCGACCGGCTCCCGGCGCTGTTCCACCCGGTGCATCTCAACCTCGCCGGTCCCGAGCTCGAGCCCGCCGAGCGGCTGTCCGCGCTCGCGGCCCACCTGCGGGCCGTGGGCTCGCCCTGGGTGGGCAACGACGTCGCCTGGTGGCACGTGCGCGGGACGGCGCTCCCGGGCTACCTGTACCTGCCGCCCCCGTTCAGCGCGGCCGGGCTCGACGTCGCCGCCGCTCACGCGCTCCACGTCGCCACGGCGCTCCCGGTCCCGCTCGCGCTGGAGAACCCGGTCGTCGTGCGGCGCGACGGCCCGCTCCACGTGCTCGATTTCATGGGCCAGCTCCACGCGCGCACCGGCTGTCCGCTGGTGCTCGACGTGGGGCACCTGGTCGCCGCGCAGCTGGCCTCCGGCCTCGCCCTCGAGACCGGGCTGGACGGCTTCCCCTTCGAGGCGGTCATCGAGGTCCACGTCGCCGGGGCGGTCATCACCCGGACCGCGGATGGCCGTGGCGTCTACATGGACGACCACGGTCAGCCGCTCCGGAGCGAGGTGCTCGGACTCCTCGCGGAGGTGCTGCCTCGGTGCCGCTCGCTCCGGGCGCTGGTCTTCGAGGGCGACGGGCACCCTCCGGGCGCGGCCCGGCGTACCCTCGCCACGCTGCGTGCAATGCTCGAGCCGGTGGCTGCGCGTGCAGCGCTCGAGGTCCCTCCGCCCGGACGGCCTTCCCCGGGGCTTCCAGCGAGCGCGGCCGCCGAGGCGTGGCGCGCGTTCGACGTCGTCCACGGTCGGGAGCCGGCCACCGAGGATCCCGAGGGCGTGCGGGCGGAGCTCGGCCTCCGGCTCTCGGTCACCGCCGAGGCGCTCGATGCGCGCTGGCCACTGTCCCGTCCGCTGCTCGCGCCGTCGCGCCCGGCGCTGGAGCGCTTCCTGGCCTCGGACGCCTTCCGGTCCGCCTTCGCCGCCGGACAGCGCCTGGACGCTGCATGGTCGGCCTGGGCGCGCGGCGAGGCGCGGGGCTCGCAGGCTCCCGAGCTCGCGATGGGCCTGGCCTTCGACACCTGGGCACAGGGGCTCGCGCGCACCTCCGGAGGGCGGAGCGGAGTCTTCCCCGCGGACCTCGGCGAGGCGCTGTTCGCGGTGCGGGCGCTCTGGAGGCATCTCGCCGCGCGGGCGGTCGGGGAGGGCGCGCTCCCCGAGGGCGGACTGGAGGGGTTGGCGCAGGTCGTTCGACGCGCACCCACACGTCCCTGGCGGGTGCACGCGCGGTGGAACCACGGTCGGCTGGAGGTGGGAGAGCGTGTGCTGGACCCGCCCGTGGCACCGGGCGAGACTTCCGGCTCGACATGAACCGCAACCTCGCGATCGTCCTCCTGGTGGTGATCCTCGGTTTCAGCGCAGCCGGAGTGGTGGGGTACCGGCGCACGAGCGAGGCGAAGGCGCAGTCGGGCAAGGAGATCGCCTATCTCCGGCTCAAGGTCGACGCGCTCGAGCGGCTCGGGTGGATGCGGAGCGACCCCGACCCGGACGGCTACAAGAACGACGTGAAGGGGTTTCTGAAGTGGTACTTCGACCAGGTCTCGACGCTCCAGTCCCGCTACGGCGGGAACCCCGCCTTCGATGACTACCTGAAGGACATCGACCGGAAGGCCAAGGCGGCGGCGGAGCTGGAGCTGCCGCAGCTGCCCGACGGCCGGCCGCGTGGGCCGATGTCCAATCCGGTGAACCGCAAGGCCTTCTGGGAGTGGGAGAAGGCGATGTTCGATCGGATGCGCACCGGCAAGTACGCGCCGGTGCTGACCGGCACCGACAAGGGGCTCCGGCTCGATGTCGTCTCTGCCGACGTGGTGATGGTGGGCAACAAGCCCAAGATTCGCTTCCCGATGGTGCTCTGGGGCGCCCAGCGCGAGACGCGGGAGGACGAGCGCACCGGCGTGAAGCGGGTGATGACCTGGGCGGAGTTCGCCACCACGTTCCGGCTGCTCGACGACAAGGGCAAGCTCTACGGCGAGATGAGCACCGGCAACCCGGGGATGCGCAACGACTACCCCGAGCGGCTGATCGCCGAGTTCCCGCCGCAGACCGTCCTCGGCCAGTACGAGCTGGACCCCGTCCCGGCGACGGTGAGCGTGATGGAGATGCTCGTCAGCGTGCGCTCCCACTCCCCGAGCGGAGGGGACATCAGCGCCCAGTACACCTGGAAGATCCCCGTCCCGGACGACTGGAGGCTGAAGCCCGGTGAGACCTGGGAAGGGGCGACCGAGACCACCCGGACCGAGGAAGAGATCGATCCGGCGGTCGCCGCCCGGAAGGCGAAGAAGTAACCGCCGCGCGGCGGCCCTCACTCGGACGCCGCCGCCCCGATCGTACCGACGGCGGGGCCTGAGGGTCTTCGCCGTGGACCTTGCCCGCGGCGGCCCTGACTCACAGGACCGCGAAGTGCCCTGCCAGCCGGTGCAGGGCCAGGTCACCCGCTTCGTCGAGCAGCGCCACGTCGAGCCGCGGGCTCACCGCGAGAGCGCGCACGCCGCGGCCCGCGGGGAGCTCGGCGAGCACCCGCCCGTTCCGCACGTCCAGCGCGCGCACCACCGGTCCGGCGGCCAGCAGCACCCCGTGCTCGAGGCACGGCGCCACCGGGGCCATCGCGACGCCCGGCGCGCCCGCCCGCCACACCGGCTTGCCGTCGCGCCGCACCCGGACGGCGGCCCCGGTGGACCCCACCACCACCAGCTCCACGCCGGCGCGCAGCACACCCACCGGGCGCTCGGGGACCGGCACCGCGCGCTGCCAGATGACCCGCCCGCGGACGTCGAGGCAGGCGAGGGTGGGGCGCTCCTCGTGCAGGCCGGCAATCCAGGCCCGCGCACCGCCTGCGGTCGGGGGCGCCGGGTGCCGGAGCGGGAGCTCGGTCAGCCAGCGCACCTCGCCGAGGACGGGGTCGAGGGCGAGGAGCGCGGACCGGTCCTCCCGGCCGAGCGGGACGAGCGCCACCGGACCCCAGGGCAGCGCCGGCCCGGTGAAGGGCAGAGGCGCGGCGACCCGGAAGCGGACCGTGCCGTCGTGCAGGTCGAGCCCGGTGAGCACGCCCGATTCCGACGCCGCGAGCACGGTCACGCCCGAGAGCGCCATGTGCAGTCGCCGGGTCCGCGGTGGCACGAATGACCAGCGCTGCCGTCCGGTGAGCGCATCCACCGCGCGGATGCCCCGCCGCTCCAGACCGAAGAGGAGCACCTGCTCGGCGGAGATGACCAGCGGGTCGAGCGCCGCCCCATCGTGGGGCTGAAACCAGCGGGGACCCGCGTCCTGTGCGGCGTACCCCAGCAGTCGGTCGCGCGTGGCGGCGAGCGCGCGTCCGTCGGGCGCAGTGGCCCCCCCGCGCAGGGTGGCCCGGTGAACCCGGCGCTTCCCGTCCCAGTCGAGCACGTCCATCCCCCGATCGGACAGGAGCACCACGCCGGCGTCGGTGGCGACGAGCGTCGCCCGGCCCGGCCCGGCGAGCCCCGGGATGAGCGCCACCGGGAGGAACCGCAACCGGCGCATGCTTCCCTCCCGCTGGAGCGGACGCACCGCGCGCGCCGCGCGCACCGAGCGCCGCCGCCGTGCCGGGGGACGCCGCTCCCGGGCATCGGGCGTGGAGGGGCGGAGCAGGGCGAGCCCGGCCTCCGACCGGGTCACCAGCTCCTCGAGGTACGGGTTCCGGCGCTGGGTCGGCACGGCCCAGCGGACGGCCCGTGCCGCGGATGCGCCTAGCGAGAGCAGGGCGCGGGCGACCTCCTCGGCGGTCCAGGGAACGGTCTCGCTCCCCAGCGTCCATCCAGGGCTGGAGAGCGACACGCGCGAGGCCCCGCCGGGGAGATGGATGTCCACCGCGTCCACGCCCGTCCCCAGCGCCCGCTGGAGCTCCTCCCCGCAGCGGACCAGCTCGAGCACGTGCAGCAGCGTCGGGCCCTCGAGTTGCCAGCCGTCGGGCGCGCCCGAGATCCAGACGCGCCCCGAGCCGAGGAGCGCCCCGAGCGCGGCGCCGTGCCCGCGGGGAGCACGCTCGAGCAGGCCGGAGCCGTCGTGCAGCTGGAGCGCGAGTCCCCGGCCAGCGGACCCGATGCGGAGCCCGAGCGGGGCCGCCGGACGCGGCGGAGGGAGCCGCGAGGGCTGCCGGAGGGCCCGGAGCCGGTCACGGACCGCGCGACGGCTCGTGGCAGAGATCGTGGAGCCCTCGATGTCGGCGGCGAACGTCTCGCCCATCTTCACCACCGCCTCGCACCACTCGGTCCAGTCCAGCCGGACGCGTCGCACGAGGCGCGCAGGGCGGGCGAGCGACGCGATGCGCAAGGTGCAGCTGTCCTCGCCGTTGTCGAGGCACAGCACGAGGCCCGACTCCGGAAGAGAGATGTCCGCCATCGGCATCCCGCGTGCGAGGGCGCCGGTGCAGCCGAGGAGCGACTCGACGAGCGCGAGGAGCGGCTCGTCCTCGGCTCCCTCGACCAGGGCCACCCCGTCCAGCTCCAGGGACACCGAATCGTGCGGGGCGGCGCCGCGCTCGCGGGTCCAGCGTCGGCCGATCCGGATGCGGAGCATGCGAGAGTGGCGGTGCTTTGCACGGGGCCCTGCGCCCTGCAAGCGAAGTCCCGCCCCTCGGTCCACAACTGCGACGCGTGCGTCGGGCGAGTGCAGCGAGGTCGTCGCCGACGCGCGCGCGCTCGGAGGCGTCGGACGCTCACCGAGATCGGGGACATGCTCGAGCGAACGCACCCGCGCCGCCGAGCAGCCCGCCGGGGGTCGGACGCTGTCGGGAGCGTGGAGTCGCTCCGGGCACACGGCCCCGAGGGTTGATTGACCGGAGCAGGGCGGCCCGCTACCTTCCCGCGCCCACATGACATTCTACGAGGCCGCACTCCGGGTCCTGGAGGCTGCCGGCCAGCCGCTCAACTCGGTCGAGATCACCGAGCGGTCGATCGCCCAGGGCCTCCTCAGCCACGTCGGGAAGACGCCGGAACAGACGATGCTCTCGCGTCTGGCGGCGATGGCCCGGCGCGCCCGCGATCGGCAGGTCACCGTCACCGGACCCGAGACCTTCGCCCTCACCGCCTGGGGCGTGCCCGAGGACGCCGCCGCGCTCGAGGCGATGTCTGCTCCGTACGAGCACCCCGAGGAGCACCTTCCACCCCTCCGGCCGGTCGAGCGTCACCCCGAGCCGCGGAGCGACAACGTGCGCGGCGCCGGCCGGCAGGAGCGCCGCCGTCGCCACGAGGAGGAGGAGCGGGGGAAGAAGCGCAAGTACCCGCCCATCCCCGAGGTCGCGTTCGAGCTGCTCGGCGAGGCCGATGCCCCGCTCGCGCCGTCCGAGGTGCTCCGGCTGGCCCGGGAACGACAGCTCGCCTCCGACGAGCTCCAGCCCGAGGCGCTCCTCACCAGCCTCGCCGAGGAGAACCAGCGCCGGATCGACGCCGGGCGCCGCCCGAACTTCGCCCTCGACCCGAGCGGAGCGCTGATGCTCGAGCGCGACGACGCGCTGGTGGCCGACGTCCAGGCCGCCTTCGCCCGGATGCTGCAGCTACCCTTCATCGAGGGCCGCATCGCGCTGAGGCACGCGCAGCCGTCCGCCCCCGAGCCGATGGTGGACGACACGCTGGTCCACGCGGCGAAGAGCGCGGTCAAGGAGGCCCGCCGGGCGATGGCCCGCGCGCTCCGCTCGCACCTGGGCTCGCTCGAGTCGGGCACGCTGGAGAAGGCCTGCGCCCGGATGCTGCATGCGATGCACTTCCGGGAGATCAAGATCGCCAAGCGCGGCAGCCACGGCCAGGTGCTGACCGCCCGCCGCAAGGAGGGCAGCCTCGAGCTGCGCTGGGCGATCCGCATCCACCGGGGCCATGGCCCGATCGATCGCCGCGCGATCCAGGACTGCCGCCGAGATCTCGCATCCCACTCGGCGCACGTGGCGCTCCTGCTCGCCACCGGAGACCTCCGCAGCGAGGCCCGGAGCGAGGCGCTGTCGGGCGCACCGGTCCACGTCTGGGCAGGGGACGGGCTGGCCGAGAAGTTCCTCGAGTCCCACAGCGGCGTCCGTGTCGTGTCGCTCGAGCTGTTCGAGCTCGACCCCGCCTTCTTCGATGACGCCGCCCGCGGGGCAGAGGAGTCGCGCCGCCGCCGCGAGGAGCGACACCGCGCCCGCGACGACGAGCGCGCCGTGCCGCCGCCGCCGCTCGAATCGCACGAGCCGGTCGAGGCCGAGCCCGTCGCCGCCGCCGAGGAGGACCTGGGCGACGAGGACGACGAGGGCGAGGACGAGGGGCCGGAGGAGACCGGGCCGGAGATTGCCGGACAGGCCCAGGGGGCCCCGGGAACGCCAGGCGAACCGGGCGCGGGCGAGCGGAAGCGGCGCCGTCGCCGCCGCCGGGGCCGCCGGGGTCGTGGACGGGAGGGCGCCCCGGGTGCACCCGGAGCGGAACCGGGGCCTGCAGGCGCGGCCGCCGGCACCCCACCGGGCGGCCAGGATGCAGCGGGATCGGCCGGGGAGCGCTCCGAGCAACCGGCCCAGGCGTCACCCCCGCCCGAACCACCGTCGACGGGCGGCTGAGTCTCCCCAGCCCCTTCCCGCCGCGCTTGTTAGAGTCCCGTCCGTGCTGAGGACGGCCTCCGTCGCTGCAGGTCTGGTGCTGCTCGCCGGATGCAAACCGCCACCCCACCCGGTGGAGCGGGTGGAGGTCGTCGCCGCCTCGCTGGCCGAGGCGCAGCTCCTCGCCCTCACGCCGGCCCAGGCCCAGGCCGAGCTGTCCGAGCGGCTCGTGCCCGAGCGCGGCTTCCGGCTGCTCGGCCAGGGGAAACGCGAGGGCGACCGCCCGGTGCGGCTCACCCTGGAGGTGGACGCCGTTCAGGAGCAGTCGAACGCCTCCGGGCTCCCCGGCCTCGAGGAGGTGACCGCCTCGCTCGGCATCCGTCGCACCACGGACGACGGGGTGGAACGCATCGTCCTTCAGGCCACGCGTGGCCAGCCGGTCGAGGGGGATGCGCTCGAGGGTCGGCAGGAGGCCGCGCGGAGGGCGCTGGACCAGGTGCTGGACCGGCTGGTCCAGGAGGCGCGGGTTCACCTCGACGCGAGGAAGCGCGACGACGCCCGGCTCACCCGGGACCTCCGCGCATCGGACCCGCTGGTCCGGGACGCCGCCACGCTGGCCCTCGTCGCCCGGAGGAACCGCGCCGCCATCCCGGCGCTCGTCGAGCGGCTCAAGGGCGATGATCCGCTCGAGGTGCGGCGCGCGATCGGGGGCCTGGTCGAGCTGCAGGCCCGCGAGGCCGTACCGGAGCTCATCGAGATCAGCCGGGGCAGGGACCCGGGGTTCCTGCGCGAGCTGGTCTACGCGCTGGGCGCGATCGGCGGGGACGAGGCGCAGGCCTACCTGTACACGATGTCGCAGGGGCATGATCAGCCGGCCGTTCGCGACGCTGCGCGCCAGGCGCTCGAGGAGATGAACCGGCACGGACGGCGGGCCCAGGACCCCCTCCCGCGAAACGCGGTCCTCTCTCCCCGGAGATCCCCGAGGTGACGATCCGCCGCTGGGCGGTGCTCACCATCGGGCTGCTCGGGTGTGCCCACGAGGCCGCCGCGCCGGCCTCCGCTCCCCCGAGCTCCGCGGCGGCCCAGCCTTCCCACCTGCCGGAGTCGGCCCGCTACTTCCCCCTGGCCGTGGGGAACCGCTGGACGTACCAGGCGACGTACCTGGGCGAGCGCTCGACGCGCCAGGTGGAGCTGGTGGCGTTCCGGGACGGCAGCTACGTCGACCGTGACGGGCGGGCCCTCCGCTTCGACGGCGAGGGGCTACGGGACCAGGTCCGCTACCTCCTCCACGATCCGCTCACCGCCGGTGCCACCTGGACCAGCGTGGTGGCTCCCGGCGCGGCCGAGCAGTACCGGGTGCTATCGGCGCGCGAGCCCTGCGAGACTCCGGCCGGACGCTTCCCCGACTGTGTGGTGGTGGAGAGCCGGGCCACGGCAGACCCGACGAATCCGGGCCGGGTGCTGGTGAACCGGGTCACCTTCGCCGCCGGGGTGGGCATCGTCAGGGTCCGGACCGAGCTCGTGGAGGGGCAGCGGACGGTCCCCACCGCCGAGCTGGTGCTCACCGCCTTCCAGGTGCTCCCCCTCCGCTGACCCGTGGACCCGGGATGGTAGGATCCGCACCGCTCCGGAAGGCCCATGGGTTCCACCGATCGCCAGGACGCGACGCATGCCCAGCTGGTGCTCGAGATGCTCCTCGAGTCGGGGTCGGACTTCGCCTCGGGCGAGGCGCTCTCCGGAAAGCTGGGGCTGTCGCGGACTGCCGTCTGGAAGGTGGTCAACGCGCTCCGGGACCGGGGCTATGCCATCGAGGCCGTACCCTCGCGTGGGTACCGTCTGGTCCGGGTGCCGGACCGGCTCACTGCGCTGGAGATCCTCCCGCTCCTCGAGACCTCGGACCTCGGGCGGACGGTGCACGCCTTCGATTCGGTCCCCAGCACCAGCGAGGTCGCGTTCCGCCTGGCAGGGGAGGGCGCCGATCACGGCGAGCTGATCGTCGCCGAGACCCAGACCGCAGGCCGGGGCCGGCGCGGCCGGAGCTGGGCCTCGCCGCCGGGGAAGAACCTCTACGCCTCCCTGGTGCTCCGCCCGGAGCTGCCGCCCCAGCGCGCGCCCGAGCTCACGCTGCTCGCCGCGGTGGCCGTCGCCGAGGCGCTCCGCGCCGAGGGCGTGGAGGCGAGCATCAAGTGGCCCAACGACCTCCAGGTGGGGGGCAGGAAGATCGCGGGCATCCTGACC
>JADGQZ010000170.1 GCA_017881345.1 Myxococcaceae bacterium
CTCAGGGTGGCGCTGGATGAGCTCGGCCGCGGTCATCCGGGAGAACGCGGCTCCCTTGCAGAGCTTCAACTCGCGGTTGAGAAACGGGAACAGCCCGGAGTAGCCTGTCGTTCCCCGCGTAGTTCCGCGATCCCCCGCCCGGTCCTGCTCGGTGTGAGCCCCCGCCTCGAGCGCGCGGCCGGTGGCGGATTGCGGTGATCGGCTGACCGGAAACTTCCCCAGCATCGTACTCCAGGTGACCCTGCCACCGCGCGCCGGGCATGGGGCCCGGCCCAGACAAGAGAATGGCCCGCCACCGTCACTAGCGGTGCGGGCCGTGGCTGGTGCAAGTTCGGTACGCCACCGGGCTCACCAGCGAGGAGTACGTTAAGCAGGAGGCGTGGCGCTCCGCAAGCTTGGAGCGCTGCCCACTGCACCCGGAGGGCGGCTGCGGGTTCGCGGGACACGGGTCGTATCCACGAGTCTCACCGCCGGGCTGCCGGATCGCACGAGACCGCTGCCCCACGGCCAGGGTGACCTTCAGCCTGTTGCCGGACTTTCTCTGCGCGGGGCTTCGCGGGACCTTGGCCGAGGTCGAGGCGGTGGTGACCGCCGCTGAGGCCGGGACCCAGGAGTTGGCCAGCGAGGCGCTGCGGCCGGGGGTGGAGTTGCCGGGCGCGGTGCGGTGGGTGCGGCGTCGTGTCCGACTGGTCCACGCCGGCTTGGCCGCGGTGATCGGTCTCCTGCCCGGACTCCTCGCTGGCTGCGAGCCCACCGTCACATCGTTCCGCTCGGCCCTCGGGACCGAGACGGCCCTGGTGTGCCTGCGCGGGCTGGCCCACGAGCACCTCGGCGCGCTGCCGCCACCGCTCGGTTTCGGCCCCCGGCCTGCGCGGCGGTGTCCGCGCCCCACCACGCTCCAACACGACCCGGGGCCAGACCCGCCGTCCTGGGTGCGGTAGCTCCTCGGCGCGCCCCGCTCCAGGGGCGCTGCCAAGGAGACGAACCGTGAATGACGACGTGAAGAGCAAGTCCGACGAGGTCGCCCTGTTCCGCTTCGGGGTGATCGGCGACCTCGTCCACCTTCCGCCCGGCTCGAAGGGGCTCACCGCTCGGCTGCGCGAGAAGGCCGAGATCGACTACCGCATCCCGGGCTCGCCGCGGTCGCACGTCGCGGCGGAGACGATCCGGGACTGGCTCAAGGCGTATCGCAAGGGCGGCCTCGATGGGATCCGGCCCAAGGTCCGGGGCGACCACGGCCAGTCCCGGGCGCTGCCCAGCGAGGTGTCCGACCTGCTCGTCGCCATCAAGGACGACAACGCCGAGCTGTCGGTGCAGCTCGTGATCAAGGAGGCGCTCGCCACCGGGAAGGTCCCGGAGAGCGTGGTCCTCGCCCCGAGCACGGTCCACCGCCTCCTCTCCCGCGCCGGGCTCATGAAGCGGCCGAAGGACGCGCCGAACGGGAAGGACCACCGCCGCTTCACCTTCGAGAAGGCGGGCGACCTGTGGATGAGCGACGTCATGCACGGGCCATCGGTCTTCACCGAGGGGCGCAAGCGCAAGACCTACCTCATCGCCTTCATCGACGACGCGACCCGGGTGGTCCCCTACGCCGCCTTCGCCCTCTCCGAGAACACCGCCGCCTACCTGCCGGTGCTCAAGGAGGCGGTGCTCCGCCGGGGTGCTCCCCGCCGCCTCTTCGTCGACAACGGTGCAGCGTTTCGCTCCCACCAGCTCGCCCTCGTCTGCGCCAAGCTGGGCGTGACGCTCATCCACGCCCGCGCCTATCACCCTGAGGCGAAGGGTAAGATGGAGCGCTGGTTTCGGACCGTGCGGATGCGGCTCTTGCCTCTCCTCCAGCCGGGCGACCTCTCGAGCCTCGACGCCCTGAATCGCCGGCTCTGGGCCTGGGTGGAGGGGGAGTACCACCGCACCCCGCACCGCGGCCTCGAGGGCGTGACGCCGCTCGACCACTGGGCAGGACTCGCGGACGAGGTCCGCTACCTGGGCGCGAACATCGACGACCTCTTCCTCCAGGAGGCGAAGCGCAAGGTTGCTCGCGACCGGACCGTCAGCCTCGACACCCTGGTCTACGAGGTAGACGCCGCCCTCGTTGGCGAGGTGGTCACCCTCCGCTACGACTCCGGCCGTCCCGGCCGGCCGATCCAGGTGTGGGCCAAGGGGGAACGCGCCGGCGACGCCAGGCTCGTCGACGTCCACGCCAACTGCTTCGTGAAGCGAGACCAGCCCAAGGGGCTCCGCCTCGCCGACCTCGACCGGAAGGAGGACTGACCGTGTACCGCAAGCACTTCGGCCTCGCCCGTCACCCCTTCGAAAAGGGCCTCGCTCCTGACGACCTCTTCGCCTCCGCCGCCGCGAAAGAGCTGGAGGCGCGGCTGCGCCACCTCCTCGACCTGCGAGGCATCGGCCTCGTCACCGGCGAGCCCGGCTCCGGCAAGACCACCATCTGCCGCAAGGTGGCCACCTCGCTCCACTCCGGCCTCTACCGCGTCCTCTACGTGCCCCTCTCCACCGGCAACGTCACCGACATGTACAAGTCCATCGCCTGGGAACTGGCCTTGCCCACGGAGCGCAGCCGCGCCGCGCTCTACAAGGTGATCCGCGGCGAGGTCACCCGCCTCTGCACCGAGACCAAGGTGCACCCGGTCCTCATCGTCGACGAGGCGCAGCACCTCCGCAGCGAGGTGCTCGAGGACCTGCGCCTGCTCACCAACTACGAGATGGACTCCAAGAACCGGCTCTGCCTGCTCCTCGTCGGCCAGGCCGAGCTGCGCCGCCGGGTGGGCATGGCCGTGCACGAGGCGCTCTCCCAGCGCATCGTCGTGCGTCACCACGTAGGCGGACTCGCTCGCGACGAGCTCCCCGCCTACCTTGACCACCTGCTCCGGCTGGCCGGCACCGAGCTGCCGCTCTTCGAGCCACCCGCGCTGGAGGCGATCCACCACGCGACGGGCGGCCTGCCGCGCAAGGTGAACCTCCTCGCGCACCACGCCCTCATCGCCGCCGCTCTGGCGAAGGGCCAGACCGTCACCGCCGAGCACGTCCATGCGGCGCTCCCGGAGACCACGTGACCGCCTGCGGCGTCTGGCTCGGCCGGCGCGGCCTCACCGCCGTCCTGGTCGACAGCGGCGGCCGCGTCTGCTTCAACGCCACCGTGGCCCGGACCGACGCCGGCCGCTGGGGCCTCGCCCAGCGCCTCGCCGCCGTGGGCGCTGACCTGGTCGTGGACGAGAACCACCTCCCGGCCGACCCCTTCGCCTTCGCCGCCCGGCGCGCTGGCGTGCGCGTCTGGGTGGCCGGCCCGCCGCTCGTCGGCTCGCTGCGAGCTGTCACCAGCGCGGCTCGCGGCCCGCCCAGGGCCTCCGCCGTGCTCCTCGCCCGGCTTCCCGGCATCCCGTGGCTGCGCACGCACCTGCGCCGCCTCGAACCCGAGGATGACCCCCGTCAGGTCTCCCTGCTGTAGCCCGAGGCCCCGGCCGCCCTCCGCGTCCGGGGCTTCTCCGTCTCTGCCACCTTCCAACTCCCGCCACCGGAGGGCGTACTCTGGGAACCGATCACTTCAGGCTGGTGACGGAGCGTGACGAGAGGGCGGTGAGAGAGCGCGGGAAACAACACCACACGTTGCCCACCACGTCGCGGATCGCGTCCACGCCCTTCCGCACGCGACCAGCGAAGCCGAGCTGCTCGGCATCGCACGTGGCGTCCGCGCGCATCGACTCGTA
>JADGQZ010000171.1 GCA_017881345.1 Myxococcaceae bacterium
AACGCCCTCTTCCTGCACGGGCTGCGGCTGGAGAACGAGGCGCTCCGGCTCACCATCGAGCAGAGCCAGTTCGGCGCGATCATCGGCGCCGGCCCGAGCATGCGCGCGGTCTACCGGCGCATCGAGAAGGTGGCCGCCCCCGACGTCTCGGTGCTCATCACCGGGGAGACCGGCACCGGCAAGGAGGTGGTGGCCCGCGAGATCCACCGCCGGTCGCTGCGGGACGCCGGCCCGTTCGTGGCCGTGAACTGCGGGGCCATCCCCGAGTCGCTGCTCGAGTCCGAGCTGTTCGGACACGTGAAGGGCGCCTTCACCGGCGCCATCGCCACCCGGCTGGGCAAGTTCCAGGCGGCCCAGGGAGGGACGCTCTTCCTCGACGAGGTGGGCGACATGCCCCCGGCGCTGCAGGTGAAGATCCTCCGCGCGCTCCAGGATCGGGCGGTCACCAAGGTGGGCGACACGCGGCCGGAGCCGGTGGACCTGCGGGTCATCGCCGCGACCCACCGCGTCCTCGAGGAGGAGATCCGCAAGGGCACCTTCCGCGAGGACCTGTACTACCGGCTCAACGTGGTCTCCATCGCGCTCCCGCCGCTCGCGGACCGGGGCGACGACCTGGTCGTCATCGCCCGCTACTTCCTCCAGAAGTACGGCAAGGAGTTCGGCGTGCGGGTGCGCGGGTTCACACCCGGCGCGCTGGTGGCCATGCGCAAGTACCGCTGGCCAGGCAACATCCGCGAGCTCGAGAACCGGGTGAAGAAGGCGGTGGTGCTCGCCGACCGGGCGCTGGTCTCGGCCGAGGACCTGGACCTTCGTCCCGAGAACCTCGAGCCCATCCTCCCGCTGGCCCAGGCCAAGGAGGAGTTCCAGAAGCGCTACATCAACGAGGTCCTCGACCGGAATTCCGGGAACCGGACCAAGACGGCCAAGGACCTGGGCGTGGACCCGCGGACCATCTTCCGGCACCTCGAGAAGCTCGAGGCAGAGCGCCACGGCCAGCCGACCGCGCCGGACCCGGAGGAGGAAGCGTGAACCGAGCCCTCGTCGCCGCCGCGGCCGCGCTGCCGCTGGTGCTCACCGGCTGCCCGCTGCCCCAGCCGCTCGCCGATTACCCCAAGGGGACGGTGACGCCTCCCCGCGTCCTCATGGACGGGATCGCCTACCCCGACCCCGTCCTTCAGGTCCCGGCCGGCTGCACCGGCACGGCACCGAGTTACGACCTGTCCGGCGTCCTCGTCGACAGCAACACCTCGGAGACGATCACCGTCCGCTGGTTCGTCGACTACGACAGGCAGAACAGCGCCCGCTGCGTCCCCGTGGTTCCGCAGACGGTCCTCACCGGGCCGTCCGACACCTCCTCGAACCCGACGCACCGCCAGGTGCCGGCCTACCGCTTCCTCCCCTACGACCACGCGGCGGTCCTGGGCGGCGCCACCGCCGCCGACGCTCCGGGCGTGGTCCACGTGGTCGAGATGGTGGTCTCGAACGGCTTCGACGACGGCGCGGACGACGTCGCGCTGTGCACCCCCTCCGCGGGGCCCTCGACCTTCCCCTTCCGGACCCCGGCGACGAGCGGTGGCGTGACCTTCGAGACCCAGACCTACCGGTGGGTGCTCGTGAGCGTGGCCCCCTCGTCCTCGGTGCCCTGCCCCTAGCCCCTCAGGGCGCCGGCAGGGCCTGTCGCGCCTTGTCGAGGGCCTCCGACGCGGCGCGTGCCAGGCTCTCGTCCTCCTGGGCGAACCGGTTCACCTGGGCGCGGTAGGCACGGTGTAGCGAGAGCACCGCCTCCTGGGCGCGCGCGAGCTCCTCCCGCCCCCCGAACCCCTGGGGGTCGGGATCCCGGGCGCCGAGCCGGCAACGGTCCCCGAGGTCGTCCACCCGCTGCTCCCACTCGCGCGCCCACGCTTCCCAGCGTGGCATGGCGTCGGCCGAGCCCATGTCCTCCGCGAGTCGCCAGGCGTGCACGTTTTGCTCGCGGTTCAGCCCTTCGAGCTCCGTCACGCACACGCGCAGCGCCGCGCGCGTGGGGAGCGCTCCGGTGTGGGCGGGCCGGTGCGGGCCCCGCAGGTGGTGCACGATGCTCGTGAGGAGCACGGTCAGCCCCAGCGCGATGGCGGCGAAGTACACCACCCAGAGGGCGAGGCGAAAGGGACGGTAGCGCGGGTCGCGGTGTGCCAAGGACGGCGACTGTGCCAAACGGACGGCCCTGCGTCCACGCCGAAGGGCGTCCGGCGGCCGGGGCGTACCTGCGCGTCGCTCGCTCAGGCCGTCAGACCGTCGGAGCGCGCGGGGAAGGCTCGGGAGCCTCCAGCATGCCGAGGAAGGTGCACCGCCGCCGGGCGACCACGGCGCGCAGGCAGCGGAGATACACGCCAGGCCCCCACAACCGAAGGATGGTCACGGAGTGGAGGATGACCTCTCTGCCTGTGATCGAGCCCTGCACGCCGGATCGTCTCTGCATCTCACGTGCCCGATTTCGCGATCGGGGTTCCGGCCCGAGTTCCCATGCATGGCAGCGGGCTCACCGACG
>JADGQZ010000172.1 GCA_017881345.1 Myxococcaceae bacterium
AACGCCCTCTTCCCGCTCTCGAGCGCGGGAGGCCGCTGGTGGGTCGGTGTCCTCGGAGGTCCAGCGATGGAGCCGGGGCAGTTCGGTTACTGCGCCTCCTGCTTCATGGACTCGGTCCTGGCGCGGCTGGGCCGGGATGCGCGAGAGGGACCGGTCTTCCTCGCTGCGCACACCTGCTATGCCCACTGGCCGACCCGTTTGTCGCTGTCCGAGGCAACGGGCCTGCCGGGATGGTGGAGAAGGACCCCGCGCCAGCTCAACGGGTGGACCAATCCAAGCGAGATCCTCGGTAACGACGACATCGCCGCCGTGAGAACGCGATCGGTCGTCCGGCTGGTGCGAGAGACGCTCGCGGCCCTGGACCGCAAGGGCGTCCTCGGCCGGGCCACGGTCTTCGTCCTGTCGGATCACGGCCCTCGCGGTAAGTCGGTCCCCGCCGAGCTCACCCAGCACGTGATGCTCGCCGCATTTCTGCCCGGCGACCGCCACGACCAGTCCGTCGACGACCCGGTGTCGCTTGCCGACATCGCTCCCACGCTCCGTGCACGCCTGGGTCTGGAATCGCCAGCGGCCACTGGCGTGCCCCTTCCGCTGGCTCCCGAGCACGGCGCCCCGGTGCGACGCTCGGTGAGCGTGGCTCCCCACCAGAGCCCGGTGGAGAACGTGGACCTCTGGCGCGGCGACCCGTCCGTGCTCCGCAACCTCCTGCTCCTCGAGCCAGACGGAAGCTTCACGATCGACGAGTCGCGGCTCAGACGCCTGGTCGCCGCGCGTCCGCCTCCTGTCACCCCCGCGGCGCCAGCTCCGCGTCGCCTGGGTGTGCCCTGAGCTACTTCTTTTGCTTGGCCATCTCGGCGACGAACGCGTCCTGGGCCTTCTTCATCTGGTCCGGAGTGAGGTCCTTGATGTGGGTCGCGAGCGTCCAGCGGATGCCCCACCTGTCGGCCAGGGTCGCCGTCCGGTCGCCCCAGAACATGTCCATCGGAGGCATCAGGCTCTTTGCCCCGGCCTTGGTCGCCCTGGCGTACGCGCCGTCGACGTCCGGGGCGTAGATCCACAGCGAGGAGACACTCGGCCCCACGCCCATGTCGGGCATCGGGTCGTTCACGAAGAAGCTCGAATCACCGATGCGGAGGTTGGCGTGCCAGACCTTCTTTCCCGTCGGGTCTGGCGCCCGCATCACCTCCTCGGCGCCGAAGGCGCGCTTGTAAAACTCGATCGCCTCTGCCGCCCCATCGACCGCGAGCGCGGGGGTGATCGTGTGGAGTCCTTCGGGGATGGGCTTGACCATGACGTCCTCCTGGTTGTGCGACGAACGGGACTTCCTGCGAGCTCCGCAACGTAACCATCGACGGCCGGTCGGAATTGCCGAGAGGCCGCCATGACGTCACGGTACGGCCAACCGACCGTGCGAGCCGCCTGCCTGGAAACGCTCGAGACGTGCCGAGGGAGCGCTCCGAGCAGAGCCGCCCCCCGGTCGGGGTCAGGAGCGGTGGGACCCATGCACTGCGTCCGGCGCTGCATACGGGTCGGGCCCGGGATCACCGCCCTCCATCCTCGTCTTCAGGCGAGCGATGTAGTGCCCCCAGCCGAACCGGTGGGCCTCCTGCTCGGATCCGGGCAGGCCCGAGTGGCGGAGCTCGACCCGCGTTCCGCCCCGGTCAGGGATCAGGACGATCTCCACCGTGCTCGAGCCCGCGGGGAGCACCGTCCCGTCCTCGTGGCCCCAGGTGAAGACCACCCGCTCGGGAGGGCGAACCTCGAGGTATCGTCCCCGCACGACGGTCCGGTGATTCATGTCCACCCGGAACAGTCCGCCGGGGTGCGGCTCCAGCTCGGCCACGAGGCCGATCCACTGCACCAGCTTCTCCGGCGCCGTCAGGAACGGGAAGACCGCTTCCGGTGGAGCCGCGATCCAGATCGAGACCTCGACCGGCTGTCCTGGGTCCTCGGCCACGGTGCCTCCTTGCGCTCCTGGGTCTCCACCGCGGCCTTGAGCGTCGCCAGGCGGTCGCCCCAGAACTCCTCCAGATACTCTCGCAGCCCGGTCAGCCCCTCGGGGCGGGCGCGGTACAGCCGTCGGGTTCCGGCCCGCTCGACCGACACCAGTCCGACGCGTTCGAGTATCCGGAGGTGCTGCGAGATGGCCGAGCGCGTCACGTCGAACCGGGACGCGATCTCTCCGGAGGAGAGCTGCTTGCGGAGGACCATCCGGAGGATCTCCCGGCGACGCGGCTCGGCGATGGCATCGAGGACGGCCTCCATGACCCGAGATGTAGCAACCGCTTACACAGAGAGTCAACCTGCGTCGGCCACGCCAAAGCTCGCCGGCCCGCTGGCGTCATCCGCTGAATTGTAGCTTGTGCTTACAGATGCCCGGCGGTACAGGTCCCCCCCGACCGGAGGCGTGTCGTGGGAGCCGCCGGCGAATCGAGGTGGGCGAATGGGAAAGCCGAGCAGTGGCACCAAGAACCATCCGGTCGTCTCGCGCGAGGAGTGGCTGTCAGCGCGGACGAAGTTTCTGGCCAAGGAGAAGGAGTTCACGCACCTCCGGGACGAGCTGAGCCGCCAGCGCCGTGCCCTGCCGTGGGTGAAGGTCGACAAGCAGTACGTCTTCGAGGGACCCAAGGGGAAGGAGACCCTGGCCGACCTCTTCGAGAAGCGCAGCCAGCTCGTCGTCTACCACTTCATGTTCGGCCCGGACTGGAGCGAGGGATGCCCCCACTGCTCGTTCTGGGCCGACAACTTCAACCCGATCGGAGTGCACCTGAACCACCGCGACGTGACCTTCGTCGCCATCTCGCGGGCGCCCCTGAATAAGATCGACGCCTTCAAGAAGCGGATGGGCTGGCAGTTCAAGTGGCTCTCCTCGGGGAAGACGGATTTCAACTACGACTACGGCGTGTCCTTCACCCCGGAGCAGCTCGAGAAGGGCCCGGTCCTCTACAACTATTCCCGTAAGGAGATGGGAGACGCGCAGGACCGGGAAGGGCTCAGCGTCTTCTACAAGGACGCGGACGGGACCCTCTTTCACACCTACTCGTCGTACGAGCGCGGTATCGACCTGGTGAACACCGCTTACAACTACCTGGACCTGGTGCCCAAGGGTCGAGACGAGGAGAGCCTCGAGTTCACCCAGGCCTGGGTGCGACACCACGACAAATACGAGGATTGATCGCAGGGAGTTCGCCGATCTGATCGGTGGCCCAGGCGGTATTTCCAAAGCGCACCTCCAGGGTGTGGCAGCACGCTCGGTAGCGTCACGGGTCAAGGAGCTCTCATGGCCCGAACGATTCCGTGGTTCGCTGCTGTCCGCGCCCGGCTGGTCTGCTGGAGCGTCGTCCTGGCGCTGCTGGGATGTTCCGGCAACGGTCTGGCCCCGACGACCTCCGCGGTGGGACCGGCCCAGACCACCGCCGTCACGGTGAACGGGCCGGGCGGTGCGTCGGTGACCGTTCCGCCGGGTGCAAGCCCGACCCCGATGTCGATCGCCATCACCCAGGGCCCGGCCGGCGCGCCGGTGCTCGATCCCGCGCTCCGGATGGGCAGCGCGGTCTTCGCCGTCACTCCGCACGGAGCCACGTTCACAGCGCCGGTGTCGGTGCGGATTCCGCTGAACGCATCGGTGGACGCGGGGGCGCTTCTCGCCGTGCTCCATGCGGAAGAGGGAGGACCTTGGGAGGAGCTGACCTCCTATGCCCGCGACGACGATGCGGTGGAGGTGGAGGTGACCGGATTCTCTTACTTCGTGGTGGTGATGAGGACGGTCACCGCCGCCACCACGCCTCTGACGATCACCATCGCCCCCCCTGGCCCCGGGCTACGTTCAGAGCGCATCTGGCAGCTGGACGTATTCGGGCGACCCGGCGCCAACTCCGGTGCTCGTCCCCGTTCAGGTTTCAGTGACCGGAACGCCGAGCTGCCCGTCTGGAGAGACCCCGGGCATCGTCGGGCTCGTCACAGGCGGAGCGGGAACGCGCAAGCTCGTCGACATCTCACCGCGTGCAGCCGCGTGGCCCATGGACGCAACCGAGATCGATCTTCCGCTCCTTCACGACGTCTCTGGCCTGGAATACCTCGCGACCCGACCAGGCTTGAGCAAGGTGACAATCGCGCTATCCGCGTTCGTGACCTGCACTGGTGGGCCGCCAGTGGGCTCCCTCGCCCAGTCCAATACCGTGTCCCGGGATCTGCTCGTCGGATCACCGGTCGGGCTGGGTGTGGGAGCCGGGCCCGCCGATCAGACTGTCGCCCCGGGCGTCCGACCTTCGTTCTCCATCGAGATCCTCGGCGGGCCTCAGCACCCGACCGCGTCGGACGAGTACGT
>JADGQZ010000173.1 GCA_017881345.1 Myxococcaceae bacterium
ACGCCGACCCTGAAGGTGAAGCGGAAGGCCTGCACCGTGCGCTTCCAGGCCATCCTCGACGGCCTCTATGACGGGGAGAGGGTCACCGACTAGGGAGCGCCCCCGGAGCGGGCAACCGCGCCGGCGAGCCGGGTCCTCAAACGTCCTTGCCGGCCGAGGCCGGCGAGCGTCCCGAGGTCTTCGTCGCGTCGGGAGCACCGGGGGTGATGGTGTCCTGGCGGTGGGCCTCGGCCTGCGCCTCGGCATCTCCGCCAAAGCCCTTCTTGAAGTTCCGGATGGCCTGGCCGAGGGACGAGCCGAGCTGTGGCAGCTTGGTGCCCCCGAAGAGCACCAGGATGACCAGGAAGATGATCAGCAGCTCACCCATCTTGAGACCGAACATAGACCAACAAGACACCATCCCCCCCCGCCGCGCAAGCGCCCGGCCCGACTGGGAGGTTCCTGCCTCAGGCGGGTGGGCCACCTCGCGGGAGCATGAACTCGAACAGCGTCCGGCCACTGAGGCTTCCCACGCGTGCGGTGCCGCCGTGCGCCTCCACCAGCGCGCCCGCCACCGCCATCCGGAACGCCGAGCCGAGCTCGTGCTGGCGCAGGGCCTGCCACCGCCGGTCGAAGGCGTGGGCCTCACCGTCGGGCGTGAGCGCCGGGCCCGAGTCCCAGAAGGTGAGGGCACAGCCGGCCGGGTCATCACGGACGGTGAGGCCGGCGATCGCGCCGGCGTGCGTGCGGTCCAGCACGTGGGCCCAGGCGCCGGCGAGCACCAGCTGCAACCGGTCGGGGTCCACCCGGACCGGCGTCAGGACGGGCGGCAGCGAGAGCTCCAGCCGTACCCCGCGCTCGCGCGCCACGACGGCCGCCACCTCGGCGCTCGCCCGCAGGGCCGGCAGCAGGTCCTCCTCCCGGGTATCGAGCCGCAGACCGCCGACGTCGAGTCGCCAGGCCTCGGCGAGTAGATCCCAGCTGGCCAGCGCCCGGTCGACGTTGCGGAGCATCACCTCGACCGCCGAGCGCACCCGCTCGTCGAGCGCGAAGCGCGGGGAGCGGAGCAGGGCCGCGTAGGTCCGGACCGTGGCGAGTGGTCCCCGCAGGTCGTGGCTGGCCAGGGAGAGGAACCGGACGGCGCTGTCGTCGGGCTTGCGGTCCACGGGCGGATTCCGTCGGATATGCACGCCGAAGACGTCCACGGGCCAACGCGCCACGACACCCGGTGTGTACTTTGTGCGAGGTTCCGGACGGGTCGGTGCACAATCGTTGAGAAGCGGGCAACCGCAACGAGCGATGGTCGAGGAACCCTCCGGACGTCGTGGGCAGGACAGGGCGCGGCGGGTGCTCGTCGTCGACGACGACCCGGACATCCTGGATGCGCTGAGCGAGATCCTCGAGGTGGAGGGGTACGAGGTGCAGCGGGCGCGCAACGGGCGGGAGGCCCTGCAGCGGCTCGAGCGGGGGCTTCCCGACCTCGTCCTGCTCGACCTGATGATGCCGGTGATGGACGGCGGGGAGTTCGCACGGAGCCTGTCCCCCGCAGCGCGCCCGCCGATCATCGTCCTGAGCGCCGACCGGAACGTCTCCTCCCGTGCCAGGGAGATCGGCGCGGTGGAATGGCTGGCCAAGCCCTTCGAGCTCGCCCAGCTGCTCGCCGCCGTCCGCCGGGTGGTGCCCTACGGGACGTCTTGACGCGTCGCGTGGCCCGTCGGTACGGTCCGCCGCGCCGGTTGATTCGCGAATCGGCCCCAGCCCGCCGAGGAGGCGATCCATGTCCGATACCCCGAAGACCATCCTGGAGCAGCACATCCCCGAGCTCCTGTCGGCCAAGCCCGAGCTGGCCAAGGAGATGAACGCGGTCGTCCACTTCGTCATCACCGGCGACCAGGGCGGCACGTGGACGCTGGACACCACCAAGGCGTCCGGATGGGTGAGCAGCGGCGCGGAGGGCTCGCCGAAGATGACGGTGACGGTGAGCGACCAGGACTTCGTGAAGATCCGCAACAAGCAGCTCAACGCCCAGATGGCGGCGATGCAGGGGAAGCTGAAGTTCAAGCCCATGGACATGGGCCTGGCCATGAAGCTCGGGAAGCTGCTGACCTGAGCGGCTCCCTCGAGCCGGGCGGACGCGCGGGCCTGCCGCTCCGGGGCGTGCGGGTCCTGGACCTGACGCGACTCGCGCCCGGGCCGTACGCCACGCTCGTGCTGGCGGACCTCGGCGCAGAGGTGCTGAAGCTCGAGCCCCCGGAGGGAGACGCCACTCGCCTGATGCCGCCGGGCGGCGAGGGCGAGCTGTTCGCCACGCTGAACCGGGGCAAGCGCTCGGTGGTGCTCGACCTCAAGCGGCCGGGCGCGGTCGACGCGGCGCTGCGACTCGTCGCCCGCTCCGACGTGCTGGTGGAAGGGTTCCGCCCTGGAGTGATGGAGCGGCTCGGCCTCGGCCACGCGGCGCTCCTCGCGCGCTTCCCCCGGCTCGTCGTCTGCGCCCTCTCCGGCTTTGGACAGGACGGACCGGACCGCGGGCGGGCAGGGCACGACCTCGGCTACGTCGCGCGCGCGGGCCTGCTGGCGATGGGAGGTCGCGACGGCGTGCCGGCGATCCCCGGGGCCCAGGTGGCCGACGTGGGCGGCGCCTGGATCGCGGTGAGCGGCATCCTCGCGGCGCTGCTCGCGCGGGCCACGACCGGCCGGGGGCGACTGGTGGACGTCTCGCTGGTCGAGGCAGCGACCTCCTTCGCGGCGCTGAACCTCGGGCCGGCGATGCTCGGCGTCCCCGTGCCGCCGGCGGGGCAGGGCGCGCTCGACGGCGGGCTCCCCTCGTACGGCCTGTACCGCACCGCCGACGACCGGTGGCTGGCGGTGGCCGCCCTGGAGCCGAAGTTCTTCGCCGCGCTGTGCGAGCGGCTCGGGCTCGGCGACCTCACCGCCGAGGCGTATGGCGGCGGCGAGGCGGCCGGGCAGGTGCGAGCGACGCTGGCACGCACCTTCGCCGCGGAGCCGCTGGCGGTCTGGCGCGAGCGGCTCGCCGGCGTCGACGCCTGCGTGGAGCCGGTGCTCCTTCCCGACGAGGTGTGCCGGGACGCCCACCTGGTCTCCCGCGGCCTGAGTCCCGGTCCAGGCGTGCTGGCCACGCCGCTGCACCTCGGCCCTCCGGCGGCGCTTCCGGCCCCGGCGCTCGGTGCGCACACCCGGGAAGCCCTGGCGGAGGTCGGACTGTCCGAGGCCGAGATCGACGCGCTCGTGTCCTGACCCCTTGCACCGGGTCTCCGGGTAGCATTGACTCGAGAATCAATCTGCCGTGGAGGTCGCGGTGTCGACCAGCCAGAGTCCGTTCACCGAGGAGCACGAGGCGTTCCGGAGGAGCGTCCGGGCATGGGTGGAGAAGGAGCTCACCCCGCACGCGCTGGAGTGGGACCGCGCCGGAATCTTCCCGCGCGAGGTCTTCGAGCGGGCCGGCGAGCTCGGCTTCCTCGGCGCCAACCACGACCCCGCCTGGGGTGGCGCGGGCGGCGACTACTGGTTCGTGATGGCCTTCACCGAGGAGCTGGCCCGGAGCCAGAACGCCGGGGTGAACATGGCGCTCCTGGTCCAGGCGCAGATCGCCACCCCGGTCATCGGCGCGCTGGGCACCGACGAGCAGAAGCGCGAGTTCCTGGTCCCGGCGCTCGCCGGGGACCGCATCGGCGCGCTCGGCGTCAGCGAGCCGGGCTGTGGCTCGGACGTGGCGAGCATCCGGACCACCGCCCGGAGGGTCGGGGACGAGTACGTCATCAACGGCAGCAAGATGTGGATCACCAACGGGACCCGGGCCGACTTCATCACCCTCGCGG
>JADGQZ010000174.1 GCA_017881345.1 Myxococcaceae bacterium
ACCGTCGACGGAGGCACGTACACCGGCTGGCTGGACCAGGCCACGCTGACCCGGCTCGCCGCTCCGGACGGCGGGTACAACCTGGTGATGCCGCACGAGGTGGTGACGGTGCCCCGGTCCGCCACCAACCGGATGCCACACGTGGTGGTTGGCGCGCCCAGCACGGATCCATTCCGGTGGATCCTCGGCTTCGAGGACCTGAGCGGCGGTGGTGACCGCGACTTCAACGACGTCGTCTTCCAGATCAACAAGAGCAACGGCGGGACGGTCACCTCCGGCATCGTCTCGGGCGACATCAGCCCCGCCGACGTCCAGAACTTCACCATCACCAACATCCGGTTCAAGAAGGACGACAACATCCTGTACCAGGCCAGCGGCCCGGCCAACGCCTGCGCGGGTCCACCGGCGGCGAGCATCACCTACTGGGTGGCGGTGGACTGCAAGATCTGCTCGAGCGGCGTCTGCACCGCGAACCCCAATCCTTCGTGGACCCAGGTGCCGCTCCCCCCGGGGAACCCGTCCGAGACCACGTTCAACGTCCTGAACCTCGGGTTCACCGGCTCGCAGCTCTGCTGGCAGGCGCGGCTCTCGAGCCCGAACCAGTACTGCCAGCCCACCATCAACAACATCTCGGTCGGGTACCAGGCGGTACGGTCCGGCTCCTACTCGCGCTCCAGCCTCTCCACCGTGGGCAACTCCTTCGTCTACGGCACCTACGAGACGCCGGGGCAGAACTGGACCGGGCCGTGGCCCGGCACCCCGCCCGCGCCCTCGACGAGGAACTACGACGGCAAGCCGGACCTGAGCACCCGCGGCCATCTCTACCTCAAGTCGATCTACGACCCGGAGGCTCCGACCGTCATCCATTCCGTCCAGCGCTGGGACTCGGGGGGCAAGCTGGTCACCGATCTCTCCGCGGGAAGTCCAAGCAGCCGGCGGCTCCTGACGGTGAACTCGACCGGGACCATCGCCCCGCTCTCCACCGTGAACACGGCGGAGGACCTGCTCCTGCCGGCGACGCAGCTCTGCCGGGTGAACGGCGGCAAGTACGTCTTCGACCTGAACCAGGACGGGGTCTGCACCTCGACCGACCGGGACTTCCTCAAGGACTGGCTCTACGGCTGGGAGGACAACCAGCAGCCCCCCCCGGTGGGCGTGCGCCGGGCCTGGCCGATGGGCGGGGTGAACCTCTCCACGCCTGCGGTGGTGGGGCCGCCCACCTACCCGGCCTGGTACTACACCACCACCGCCGACGAGCAGACCTCGTTCCAGACGCGCTTCATCAGCGGCGTCCTCAACGGCAGTCCGCTCTCGTCTCGCAACACGTACACCTACGTGAACACGAGCAGTGGTGCCCTCCACGCCTTCGCGGCCGGACACTACACGCCATCGACGTCGGACCCGTGCGTCGGGCAGAACGGGACGACGCTGTACCGTGGCTACTTCACGCCGACGGGTGCGTGCGTTCCTCCGCCCGGCATCAACTCTCGAAACTACGGCACCGGGGCCGAGCGCTTCGCCTTCCTGCCGCGAAGCTTGCTCGGGCGCTACGTGAACAACTACGTGGGGCCGACCATCACCGGCGCACCTGCGGCCACGCTCGACGCCTCGCCCGCGGTGGGTGACGTGGACCTGCAGAACCTGGGCTCGAACGTCCTCCCCTGGACCATCAGCGCCACCCTGGGGAAGGGGGCGAAGACCATGCTCGTCTCGGCGACGGGGAAGGGTCAGAGCACCGTGTTCGCGCTCGACATCACCCAGCCCGACCTCGACACCTACCCCATCTTCCAGTGGGAATTCGACATGACCTCGGTGGCAGGCGCCTTCGCCACCGCGCGGCTCGGCACCCCGAGCGTCCTGCTCCCGGACACCAACGGTACCCGGCACGCCCCGGTGATCGCCCGGGTGGACTTCGGCACCACGGGCACGGCGGACTGCGGCTCCGGGGCAGGGAGCTGCCGGAAGTGGGTGGCTGCGGTGGCCACCGACTACATCCCGGGCTCGGGCTACTCCGGCGCGGTCTATCTCATCGACCTGGCCACCGGCGCGCCGGTGGTGGTCAACGGAAAGCAGGTCGGGGTGGTGCCCATCGAGGCGGGCGAGGGCATCGGCGGCGAACCGGCCTACGGCGACGCGACGCCCGGCGACGGCACCTCGGACATCCTCTACGTGCCGTCGACCAGCGGCCGCGTCTATCGGCTCAACCTCAGCAAGCGAAACGAGTCGCTCACCCTCGGCTCGCGGATCCCCAAGTGCCTCATCGGGAGCGCTCCACTCGCGGTGGGCGGCAGCGACGGGCCGCTGGAGCAGATTCACTCCGGGCTGGTGTCTCGCCCTGGGCCGGTGGCGGCCGGGAAGAACACGGTCATGTTCTTCTTCGGCACCGCGGACAACCCGGACGACCCGAACGACACCACGGCGTCGAAGTACTACGTCTTCGGCTACACCGATCCGGACCCGCTGGGCACCTGTCCCGCCGCGCCGGTCGCGCCCACCTGGAGCCAGGCGCTCGATCCGGGCCAGCGAGTCTGGGGAGGCGTCTCGCTCGACGCCAACTTCGTCTACGTCACCACCGCGGTCGGAAACGCGGCGGATGCTTGCAACCTCAGCAACGACGTGAGCGGCAAGTACTACAGCTTCGGTCAGGGCGACGGGACGGCCCAGACCGGCAGCGGCAAGGACCTCGGTGGGCACTCACTCAATTCTCCGGTCATCTACGACGGCCACGTGCTGAGCGTCAGCGTCACCGGCCAGGCCACCGCCTACGGCGATGCGGCCTGGAACAACAAGACCAACTTCACACCGGCCACCGCGCCGAGGGTCATCCTGTGGGACGTCTCGTCACAGTCAAAGCTCCCCAAGTGACCGCCCGGCGGGGGACGACCCTGATCGAGGTGGCGGCGACGATGGGCATCCTGGCGATGGGGATCGCCGCCATCACGTCGCTGGTGCTGGTCTCCTCGAATCAGAACCGGCGGACCAATGCCAACGCGCAGGCGGAGTCCATCGCCCAGCGCGAGCTGGAGCGCATCCTTGCCCTCGGCTGTACGAACGGCAGCTCGGACACGAACTTCTGCGACAATGTCCGCGCGCTGGACCGGACCGGCTACGACGTGGCGTGGAGCGCGGCCGCGCTTCCCGGTACGGCCGTCACCGCGAGCACCCGCAGCTACCACCTGGACGTGGACGTCGACGGTCCCGGCAACTGCAATGGCGCGCCCTGCTTCGAGGGAAACGAGACCGGCGCGCCGGTCCTCACCCGCGCCCTGGTGCCGGGTCAGCCGGCGCCGCGACTCCTGAACGTCCGGGTGACCGTCAGCTGGACCGATCGCAATCGTCCGCGCCAGGCGGTGGTGCTCCAGACGAGGGTGGCCCCATGATGCGCCGCGGCTTCACCCTCATGGAGACGATGGTGGCGAGCGCACTCGGCATGGTGGTCCTTGCCGGGACGCTGACCGTGGGCGTGCAGCTGCAGGGCCGCGCCTTCCGCGAGCAGCAGACCTCGCTGATCCAGGGCGGCACACAGGCCATGGCCGAGTTCCTCGGTCCGGCGCTTCAGCGCGCCGGCGAGGGCATGGGGAACGCGCGCATCAGCCTCGGCGGGACCGCGTTTGCCTACGCCATCCAGGTCACCACCGCCGACACCTTCGCCGGGTTTCCCGGCTTCTCCCGCCCTCCGGGCGCCTATGCCGCACGGATCTCGGACTCCCTGCAGATCCGCTGGGCCGACCCCACCTCGCTGGCCTCGCTCGCGGCCTGCTCGCTCTCGGGCGCGGACGGTGGGACGGGGCAGTTCTCCCGCGACGTGAACGGGCTGTGCACGCAGACCCAGGCCACCAGCTTCGATGCGGGCACGGCCGTGTTCCTGGTGAACCCGGACCTGCCGGAGGCGTGCTCTCACATCACGACCGGGGCGGCGCAGCTCGGGACCCCGGGGGTCCACGCGCCGATCCTCCCCTCTCGCCCGTACCCGAACTCTGCCGAGCCGGCGTCGGGCGATGGCTGCGCGATGGGCGGCAGCGTCTTCGCCACGCCCGGCACCTCGGCGATGCTGGCCGGGGGCATGACCTTCCGGGTGAACTGGGCGAGCGGGAGCCCGGTGCTCGAGTACACCAACCGGGCGCCGCCGCTGCCGTCCGACACCTGGACCGAGCTCAGCCAGGACGTGGAGCAGATGACGGTGGTTCTCGGCGTCACCAACCTCCAGGTGGACGCCGGCGTGCCGCTCACCTGGTTCCCCGGAGCCGACGGTGGCGTGCCGATCGACGCGTGCGTCGGGGCGGGCCCGTCCGGCCCGTGCTCCGTTCCCGGGGGAATGGGCCCGCCGGCGCTCGACCCCACGGCCTGGGACGCGCTCATGCGCCGCGTCCGCGCGGTGGAGGTGCACCTCGTCGCGCGGTCCAGCGGCCGTCAAGGGTCCGGCAGCGCCGCCCCGGATGGTGGAGGCTTCACGGTCGACCGCGACGGCAACCCGGACGACGGCCGGGTCCGGCGCACGCTGGTCGTGACGCTCGCCACCCGGAATTTCTCGCTGGCGGGGAGCTTCTGAGATGTTGCGTCGCGGCTTCACCTTGCTCGAGGCAATGACCGTCTGCGCGATCCTGGGGATCGTGACCGCGCTCGCCGTGAACAGCTTTCAGTCCGCCATCACCCAGGCACGGAACAACGATGGGGTCATGGGTGTCTACGGGCAGCTCCTCACGGCCCGGAAGGTGGCACGGGCCCACAACCAGCCCGTGCGGCTGGTGTTCCTGACCGATGCAGGAACTCCGCAGGCCCGGTGGGAGCGGCTCCCGTGCGACAACCAGACGTTCGGGATCGGTTGCCCCTCCGCGGGCTGCGCGGCCACCGCCGGGTGCGGCACGAGCGGTTGCCCGTGCGGAGACATGGGTCCGAGCATCCCGCTGCCGGCGGGCGTGGACCTGACTACCTGGGCCGGGCTGTGCTTCCAGGGTGGGACGGGCCAGGCCGTGCCCCGGGTGGCGGGAACGGGCGACTGCCTGGGCCCCGTACCGCCGGGTCTCCTCTCGCTGCGCGCCGGGGTCGCCCATCAGCCCGACCAGCTCCTGCAGCTCGAGCCCATGACAGGCCAACCGCGCCTGCTCGTCTGCAGCTCGGCGGACGCCGGCTGTCACTGATCAGGGCCGGAAACGACGCCAGCGTCTCTCCGGTCTGGACAGCGTCTCCTCGAGTCGTCACCATCCCGCGCTCCTGGTAGAGCCTCCGAGCCTGGTGGCCGGCCTGGTCTTCAAAACCAGTGGGACGGCGCGCGAGCGTCGTCCGGGTGGTTCGATTCCGCTGCTCTACCGCTCGTGAGGCGGCTGCTCCGCCGAACCCCGGTGCTGCGCGCGGTCCCGGTCGTCCTAGTCGACGGGGGTCCCGAGGAGCGTCTCGGCGGACCACTCACCGGTGGTGTAGACGAACCCGCCGAGCATCGGGCGGGCGATGCCGGAGTGCCGCTTCACCGGAAGCGGCGTCAGCTCCACCCAGCGGTCGGTGGACGGATCGTACGCCGCCGCCTCGTCGGTGTAGACGCCGTTGGAGATCTCCCCGCCGAGCACGACGATGCGCCCGCCGAACCCGAACGTGGCCTCGGCGATGTGCCCGCGGGCGTGCGGCATGTCTGCCAGCCGGGTCCAGGCGTTGTTGCCCGGGTCGTAGACGTCCACGTCGGGCACGTCCACCAGGCCCTCGTCGTGCCCGTGCTGTCCGCCGACCGCGTAGATCTTCCCGCCCATCACCGTGGAGCCCAGGTGGTTGCGCGCGCGCGGGAGCGGCGCAGCGGGAGTCCAGGTCGTGCCGCCACCGGCGAGGTCGAGCACCCAGTGCTCGGGCGTGTCGAATCCCTGGCCGAGGCTCTCCCCGCCGAAGAAGTGCAGCTTCCCGTCGAGGTACTCGAGCGCGCCGGCGCCCCGGGCATCCGGGAGCGATGGCATGGCCTCGTAGGTGTTACTCGCCACGCGGTAGCGCCACACGTGGACCGTCCCGAAGATCTGGAAGGTGCGGGGTACGTCCTCGACGAAGCCGCCCGCCCAGTAGATGTCAGTACCGTCGGTGGTGGTCCCCGCGTGGCTCACCCCCTCGGGCATGTCCGCCAGCTGCGACCACCGGTTCGTGGCCGGGTCGTACAGGAAGGCGTGACGGGTCGGCGTGCAGCACGACTTGAACCAGTCGAAGCCTCCGAACGTGTAGAGCTTGCCGCCGACCAGCGCGCCGAGCGCCTCGCTCGTCCCCTCCGGCCGGGCGGTCAGGTCACTCCAGCGAATCGTGGTGAAGCCGCTCCCGCCGACGCCTCCGTCGGGCGGGCCCGCGTCGGGAGTGCCCATCGGACCGCCGTCGCCGGGACCGGCATCCGGCTCCGTGCCGGGACCGCCGTCCGGTCCGCTCCCCGTTCCCGCGTCGGTCGCGGTGCCCCCGTCCGGAGTCTCACCGGTTCCCCCGTCGGTCCGCGGTCCGACCCGCCCCGACCCCGAGGAGCCGCAGCCGAGGCTCACGGCCAGCACTGCCACCATCCACCCGTGACGCAACGCCACCCTCCCGCCCGCTCGGCCCCGGTCCGTCCCGGGGAGTCTCCGGCATCAAGGGAGTGACGACCAGCCACCGCCGCATCCGGTCAGCCACCCCGAACGCTCGCCGCTGGACACTGTGGGCCGGTCGGGCCCGCCCGCCTGCGCTACCGTCCCGGACAGGATGCGGGCGGCCCTGATGGTGCTGACGGCGCTCTGGCTGAGCGCCACGGTTCAGGCGGAGGAGCCTGCCGGGCAGCCGCCATCTCCCCGCTCCGTCTACCGGCTCGACCTCGCCTGGGACATCCCGGTGAGCGCGGTGGCGGCGGCGGGCCTCATCGTCCCCGAGGTGCTCACCGACTCGATCATCCACCCGTCCTGCCCCTGTGATGCCAGCAGCGTCCCGAGCTTCGACCGGTGGGCCATTGGTTATTCGAGCTCCGCCGCCGACACGGTGAGCACCGTGACCGCAGGGCTGGCGATCGTCGCACCCCTGGTGCTGGACCTCGCCGACGTCGGGGCCACCACCGAGTTCCTCGAGGACACCGCCATCCTCGCCGAGACGCTCCTGGTCAACGGCGCGCTGGCGAACCTGGCGAAGTACACGGTCCAGCGGCCCATCCCCCTGGTTTATTCGCCAGCGGACCCCTCGGTCGTGAGCTCACCCGCCGACTACCGGAGCTTCTACTCGGGCCACACCTCCACCACCTTCGCCGCGCTCACCGCGATGAGCATGACCTGGACCCTGCGGCACGGCGCCACCTGGTGGCCATGGGTCGTCACGGTCGTCGTCGGGACCAGTGTCGGCCTCGAGCGGATCTACGCCGGCCGTCACTTCCCCACCGACGTGCTGATGGGGGCCGCCGCGGGGACGCTGGTCGGCCTCGCCGTGCCCTGGCTGCATTCGCGCGCCCGCATCGGCCCGGGAACGGTGCAGCTCGCGCCGGTGGACGGCGGGGCAATGCTCACCTGGGGTGGCCGGTTCTGACCCCGGTGGCCGGGCGCGCTCAGCCGGGTGGTGCGGGGGCGGGCGGAGGGGCCGGGCTGGTTACGACCTTCGGCGGACGGGGCCGCCACAGCCCGCCCGTGCCGAGGGCCTGCCATCCCTGCCGCACCCACCCGAGCAGGGCCCACGCCAGCCACAGCGCCCAGGCCAGCATCGCCAGCCGGTAGACGAGCAGCGGGACCGAGAAGACGAGCGGCCGCGGGAGTGCTCCCGGGATCCGGTCCGCGGTCCAGCGCAGCGACTCGAGCGTCGAGCCGTTTCCGGCGATCTGCATGTCCGGCTGCCCGAGCAGTCCCCGGCGCACCGCCTCGAACAGGGCGAGGAAGGCGAAGCCGGTGGCGACGACGAGCGCCAGCTGCATCACGTCGAACGCCCACCACGGCCGCACCCGGGCTCCCAGCGCGCCGCGCCAGCCGAGCGCGAGGAGCCAGACCACCACCAGCGCCGCGGAGGGGACCGAGACCTGGGTGAGGCCGATGACGAGCAGCATCCACGCGCCGAGCCCGAGCGGAGTGTGCGGCACCCGGGAGAGCGCCAGGGCGACGAGCGTAGCCACGAGCAGCACGCTCCAGAAGAGCACCGCCGGGCCGAAGGTGGGCCCGGCGAGCCAGAGCACCCAGCGGGCGGACGGGAGCGCCACCACCACGTCCACGTTGGCTCCCGCCGCGCCCACGTCGACGGGCGCGGGACGGAACGCCATCGAGATGCCGCGCGGCTCGCGCCACCGGACGTCGACGCGCGACGCGGGTGGGGTGAGCGTCACCAGCAGCCGGCCGCCCTCGAGCCGCGCCGGCTGGGGCTGTCCGTTCACCGCCACCCCGAGCAGCTCGATCCCGGGCGGCAGCGCCAGGGCGTGCTGTCCTCCCCGGCTGGTGCGGAAGACGAGGTCCAGGCCCACCTCCGTCGCGCGGAGGCCAGGGCGCACCTCCTCCCTGGCGCTGTCGAGGGTGAGCGTCCCCCCGCCGATGCCCTCGGGCCGGCTGACCTGGACCGAGACCGACTCCCCGGGCCAGGGCAGCCAGATCGGCTGGTGTGACTCGGCAGGTCCTCCCGGGTGCACGGGCGCGATGCCTCCGAGCTGCACGTGCCATGTCGGTCCGGCGTCCAGGACCCAGCGCTCGACCCACGACGCGGTCCTGGGCGCGGTGAGCGAGAGGGCCGGACGCTGCTCGAGCGTGCTGTGCCACGACAGGCTCGCGGTCCCGGGCGGCAGGTTGACCGCCACCGCCCCGTCCTTCACCGGGAGGTCTGCGGTGAGCACCGCCTCGCCGGGGAGCAGCGGGACGCGGAGCACCACGGCGCTTCCGGGCGGCGACAGCCGCTCCACCTCGGTGTCGACCTCCCACGTGATCCCCAGGCGGAGCGTGCGCGTGATCCGCGCGAACGCCGGCAGTGCCCCGGGGCGCAGCGCCTCGCCTCCGCCCGCGCGCTCCAGCCGGCTGAGCTGGAGCGTCGCCGCGGGGCGACCGTCCTCCCGGACGCCGTCCACCTTCCAGCCGCGCGCCTGCACGGTGAGGAATCGGGGCGGAAGCCCGAGCGGGAGCTGCACCGCGTCGGCGCGGGGGAGCGCCCCGGACATGAGGACGGTGTGGACGCCGGGCTGAAGGACGAGCCAGCTCACCCCGTCCACCTGGCGCAGCGCGACGGCGGGCCGGCCGTCGAGGATCACCTGCTCCGGCCGCCACCCCTCCCCGCCTCCCGCGAGCGGCACCGCGACCCGCGCCGCGGCCTCGAACTCGACCCGGAGCCGGAGCCCGGACGGATCCAGCTCCAGCAGGCCCCGGCCGGCCGAGGCGCAGCCCGGAGCGCAGCGCGGCGCCTGGAGGAGCTTGTCGCGGAGCTGCACGAGGCGCTCGTCCGTCGGCTGCTCCTCCGCCTGGGCCGTCCGGTGAAGGAACGCAAGGCAGAGGAGGACGGCGGCCGGCGTCGCTCGGCCGCGGAGCCGGGGTGGACGGACGGCTCCGGAGCGGACGAGGAGGAGCCAACCGAGGAGCGCCAGGAGCACCACCCGCAGCAGTCCGAGCGCCACGTTCTCGGCCGGCGAGAGCAGCCAGAGGTGGAGCGACTGACCCTGCTCCACCGGACCGCTCCAGCGCAGCGGGACCTCGCGCCAGGTCCAGCGCGGGATGCCGGGACCGGTCTGGACCACCGCGTTCCGGTCGATCTCGACGGTCGTGGACCTCCGCACCGACGACAGCCCCGAGCCGTACGCCCCCTTGCCGCCGACCGAACCGATGCCGAGCACGCCTCCCTGCGCCGCGCCCCCGTCCTTGTCCTTCTTCCGCTCGACCTCGCGCGGTGCGGGGCGCCCGGGAGCCGTCTTCGCGAGCTCCTGCTGTTCCGGCGCCGGTTCGGCGGGCGGGGCCGCCGCCGGCCTCGCCACGGCGAGGTTCCGGGTCAGTGGCTCGCCGTCCATCTCCATGGCGTTCTCCTCGCGGTGCCCGGGGGCGACGAGCGCCGGGTACAGGCGGTCCCGGAGGTGGTCGAGCGCGAAGGACACCAGCACCAGCGCGAGGATGCCGAACGCCAGCCAGCCGAATCCCCGGGCGAGGGTGCGCAGGCGGCCCTCGGGCAGCACGCGACGGAGACCCACCGCGACCAGCACCGCGAGCCACGCCCAGCGCGGTGCGCCGGCCTCGGGAAAGCTCAGCACCAGCGCCACCAGCGCGAGCGCGCCGACGCGCCAGCCGAACAGCCGCGCGGTGGCGAGCGCGAGCACCAGGACGAGAAAGAGGTCCAGGAGCGACCAATGCTGGATCCACGTGCCCTGCACCTCGTCCACGCCGGTGGCACCGAGGAGGCTCCAGCCCGGTGGCAGGTGCGCGAGCGCCGCGACCCGGGTGAAGTCATGCGCCCAGGCCACCGCGGGAAGGCGGCCGCCCCCGTGGTTCACCCGTCCGTCGGCGGTCATGGCCAGCGTCCCCTGGCGGACCTCGACCCCGGGTGGAGCGGTGGGCCCGAGGCGGGTCAACGGCTGGTCCTGCCCCTGCACCGCCGCCCGGCCGAGCGTTGCCGGGCCTGGCATCTCCAGACGCCAGCTCCGACGCAGCTCTCCGCCGAGACGGTCCTGGAACGTCCAGCCGCGCCCGTCGGTGTCGAGCCAGAGCTGCCGGTCCAGCGTGAGCTGATCCGGCTCGGGGTCGGCGTTGCCCCGGCGCTGCTCGACCAGCCGGAGCGCCTCGCCCGTCCGCACGGCGAAGGCCGGGAGCGCCCGCCACTCGGAGGGCAGCTGCGTCTGCGAGGGGTCCACGGCGGGGAGGCCCTCCAGCGTCACCACCCGCACCGCCGGTGCCGCCTCGAAGACCCACGTCTCGTCGCCCTCCGTCCATGGACCTGCCGGGTCCGGGCGGGCCACCGACGCGATCGGCCCGTCGCCCCGGGCGACCAGGAGGAAGACCCACTTGCCGGGTCGCAGCTGGACGCGGAGCCGCCCGTCCGGCTCCACCCGTGCCGCCAGCGGTGCGTCGAGCTGGAGCGGCGTGAAGCCCGTGGGGAGCGCGCGCCCGAGGACCACCTCGCGCGCCTTGCCCGCCACGTCGAGCACGATTCGCGTCGTGAGGAGCAGCGGTACCCCGTCCATCAGCTTGCGCTGGACCTGGACGTCGAGCCGGTCGGCGTCTCCGGCCTCACGGTCCGGGCGGCGAAGGAAGAGCCGGCCCTCGTCGTCCCGCTCGGGGTGAGCCACCCGGGCCCCGGCGAGGCGCAGCTCCACCAGCGACGCCTCCTCGGGGACGCCGAGCGCCGAGGGGAGCGAGCTCCAGCTGAACGTGCCCGTGAGCACGTGGCTCCCGGGCCCGAGAAACACCACCGGGGCGCCATCGCGCTCCACCACGGGGACCGTCGCGGCTCCGTCGCGAACGTCCAGCGGCCAGTGCTCGGCGTCGCCGGGGAGCGGCACCGCATCGCGGCTGAAGAGCTCGACCTCCTCCCGGAAGCGACCGCCGAGGGCAGTGGCCTCGAGCTGGAGCCGGCCGATCCACACGCACCCCGGGGCCGCGTCGGTGCCATCGAGGCGGGGACACGCCTGCTGCTCGCTCCCGTGCATCGCCCAGGGAATCCACGGGCGGAGCGCCGGGGGAACGTCGCCCGGGGCGAGCGGCTGGGCCGATGCTCCAGAGCCCACGGCGAGAAGCGACACGACGATGGACAGGCGCACGCTGGACACCTCCGGAGGGTGGAACGCGGCGAGGGCGGCCCGGGATCCAAGCCTCGCACGCTCGGTGTCCCGATGCTGGCCGGGCGCGGCGTGGGGTGGGGTGGCGAAACTTGCGGCCCCCCGTCGCCCTCTGCCAACCTTGCCGGCGCGAGATGGCCTTCGAGCGCGACAGGCCGGGCGGCAGTCGGAACCCCGCGGCCGCGGCTGCGGACCCGCCGCCCGAGTCGACGACGCCCCTGCCCCCGTCGACCGCCGGACTCCACCCCGACGGCTCCACGCTCGAGGTGGGCGCGATGGTGGCCGGACGGTTCGGCATCGTCCGGTTCATCGCCCGGGGCGGCATGGGGGCGGTCTACGAGGCCGAGGACGTCACCCTGCGCACGCGGGTGGCGCTGAAGACCATCCTCCCCGAGTTCGCCGCCGACCCGAACGCGATGGAGCGCTTCCGGCGCGAGGTGCTGCTCGCCCGGCGCATCACCCACTTCAACGTCTGCCGCATCTTCGAGCTCTACGACACCTTCGACCCGGCCGGGGACAGACTGTCGTTCCTCACGATGGAGCTGCTCCACGGCGAGACCCTGGCCGAGCGCCTGGCCCGCACCGGTCCCCTCGCCACCGCCGAGCTCTCGGTGCTCCTGCGCCAGCTCGCCGACGGGCTGGAGGCCATGCACCTCCAGGACGTGGTGCACCGCGACTTCAAGCCGGCCAACGTCTTCCTGGTCCACCGGCACGACGCCGCCGGGCATGCCCCGCTGCGCGCTGTCATCACCGACTTCGGCATCGCCCGCGCCCTGCACCGGGCGGAGCGGGACGGTGACAGCTCGATGACCGCCCGAGTGGGGTTCATCGGGACTCCGGCGTACATGGCGCCCGAGCAGCTGACCGGGGGAACCATCTCCGCCGCCACGGACATCTACGCCCTGGGCATCGTGCTCTACGAGGCGCTCACCGGGCACACGCCCTTCGGCGGTCAGACGCCGATGGAGGCCGCGCTCAAGCGGCTGCAGCAGGCGGCCGGCCCACCATCGGTCTTTCTCCCGACGCTGGACCCGCGCTGGGACGCCGCGGTGCTCCGCTGCCTGGAGAAGGAGCCGTCGGCGCGCTTTCGCTCGGTGCGCGACCTGGTCCGGGCACTGGACGCGACCGCCCAGGACACGCGGAGCCCGGCGGCGGTGCTCGGATTCCGGAACCTCTCGGGTCGCCCCGACGCCGGCTGGATCTCCACCGCGCTCGCCGACCTGGTCGGACGCGAGCTGTCCTCGGCCTCGGAGGTCATCCGCCTCGTCCCGGCCGAGGAGGTCTTCCGGGCCCAGCGCGCGCTCAACCTCGCCGCCCAGGACAGCCTTCCCCGCGAGTCGCTCGAGAAGCTGCGTGACTCGGCCGGCGCGCGATGGATCGTCCTCGGGAGCTATCTCTGCGTCGGCCCCGGCTCGTCCAGCCCTCTCCGGGTCGCCGTCCGGGTGCAGGACACCGAGTCCGGGAAGGTGGTCTGCAACTGGACCGAGCGAGGCACGGTGGGCGAGCTCGGGGCGATGGCCGCCCGCGCCGGCGCGGAGGTGCGCCGGTCGCTCATCGCCGCGGGTCAGACCTCGGGCTGAGCGGCGAGGAACCGCTCACGCTCCGGTCCCTCCGGGAGCTCGGCGGCGAGCGAGGCGAACAGCTCCCAGGGAGTGTTGGCGTTCCGGGCGGCCCGCTTCACCAGCGTGCGGGCCACCGGGCCCAGCGCCAGGGCCAGCGCGTGCTCGGCCCGGTGCAGGTCATCCTCCACCAGCGCACGCCCGCGAAGTGGCGGAGACTCGACCACCGGCGTGGGGCGAGAGGGCGATCCCCGCTGCGGCGGTGGGGGTTGCACCGGAACCGGGCGCGATGGAGAGCCGCGTGGCATCGGTGAGGGTGGATGCCCCCCCGCCGGTGTCGGCCGTGAGGGCGAGGCCCGGGGCATCGGCGAGGGTGGATGCTCGGCCGCCGGCGTCGGCCGCGAGGGTGAGCCGCGCGCCGGGACGGGCGGCGGGGCGGCGGGCCGGGCCTGCGTGGGGGCGGGATGGGCCTGGATGGCGGTCCTGCCCGGAGACCTCGGCGGAGTGCGGGTCCGGAGGTGTCCCGGGTCCGAGAGGGTGCGCAGGAAGTCCTCGCGCGAGACGTTGTCCGGGATGGACGCCGAGAGGGTTTGGCAGGCGGTTCCCCAGTCCGGCGCCTCGCGCACCACGCGGGCCACCATCACCTTGGCGATGGGGCCGAGGTGCGGTGCGAGGGCCGCCTCGAGGACCGCCCGCTGCTCTGCGGTCAGCGCCTGGGAGGCGCCCCGCATCATCGGGCCACCCATCGCCCGGGGCGACGCCTGCTGCTGGGGCATCGGCGTGAGCACCATGCCCGGCGCCTGGCCCATCCCGGGCGTGTACGGAGCGCCGGGAGTGTAGGGCGGACCGGGCGTCGCCGGCACGCCGCCGATGGCCCGGGAGCGCCGGGTCCAGGAGCGTGCGAAGTCCTCGAACTTCCGCCGGTCGTCCCCGTTCTCGATGGACTCGGCCAGCTCGGCCACCAGCGAGCGCGGATCCTCGGTGGCCCGCGCCGCCCGCCGGACCAGGGTATGCGCCAGCGGCCCGATGCTCCTGGCCAGGAAAGCGCCGAGCTCCTCCAGCGCCCCCGCCACCCAGCCTCCGGTGACGATGACGGGCGCCGCAGCCGGAGCCGGAGACGGAGGTGGGGGGGCCGGCACGGACTCCACCGGCGTCACCAGGGGGATCGGGTGCACGGGAGGCGCCGCGGACGCGCCGGGCACGGGGGTGCGCCCGGCTGGCCAGGTGACCTCCACCTCGCGCGTGACGTGCGAGCCGAGCTCGTAGACGTCGAGCTCCTTGCCGTCGGCGGTGCGCTTGCGGCCGAGCGGGTGGAGCAGCCCCCGGTGCTCGGCGCTGAGGGACGAGACGACCTCGAAGAAGGAGCGGCTGGAGACGATCTGCCCCGGGGTGCCGACCGAGGCGAGCTGCGCCCCCACGGTTGGCCCCTCTCCCTGGGCGACGCCGTCGACGATCCGCACCGGTCCAAGGTGAACCGACATCCGCGCGCCGAAGCCCGTCCGGGTGCTCGCCTCGTGCTCCAGGGCATCGCGGAGACCGAGCGCCACGAAGAGGCCGTCCTCGGGATCGCCGGGGAAGACCAGGACCAGCCCGCGCGGGTGCGGCACGGTCAGGACGTCACCCGCTTCGAGGTGGCCGATCGCGCGCGCCGCCGCCTGCTCCACGCACTCGAGGGCGTCGGGGCGCGGGTCGAGGACATCGAGAAACACCAGGGTCCCGACGAACGTCCTGTGACCGTGGTCGTTCATTCCGCTCCGGCTGGGTGCCGCTCGGCCATGAAGTCTACTCCAACAGCTTCATGGCCTTCTCCAGGCTCCTCCGCAGCCGGTTGAAGGACGTTGCCAGGACTCCGATCTCGTCCCGACTGTGCACCGAGAACTCGGGCACGTCGAAGTTCCCGGTGCTCACCTCGTCGGCGGCCTTCGACATCCGGACGATGGGTCGGATGACCAGCAACGAGAGCACGACGTTCAGCACGATGAAGGCCAGGAGGAACACTCCCACCAGCGACGTCATGAACGTCCGGAAGGCCTGGTCCGCCTTGGCGAGCGGGACCGACATCGGCACCGAGATGATCTGTGCTCCCACCGTCTCGCCGAGCTTCCAGCCGAATCCGTTCGCCGGGCCGTAGTGGGCCACCATCGACTTGGGAGCCGCGTCGGGCGTGTCGTGGCAGGGGATGCACCCCGGGTCCTTGATGGTCAGCGGCTTCGCCAGGTAGAGCGCCCTGCCGGTCGGGGTGTCACGCGTGCCGCGGATCTCGGTCCGGCTGGTGTCGTTGCGGAACTGGTTGACGATGTCCGCCTCCCACTCCACCGCGCGGTCGCGGGGGTTGGTGGGGTTCAGCGTGGCTTCCTTGTAGGTGTACTCGGGGTGCTGCTGGCGGAGCGTGTTGAACATCTCCGTCGCCGCGTAGGCGGGCACCGACTGTGGCAGGAACGCGCGCATCAGCTGCAGCTCGAGCTGTGGCTTGACCTGCTTCGAGGTGTATCCGCGGACGGCGAGCGCCGCGCCCATCATCAGCTCGGCGTTGCGCGCCACCTCGTCCTCGGCGTTCGCCTCGAGGATGCGCCTCGACGTGTAGCCCGAGGCCCCGAGCCCCAGCGCGAAGACCAGGATGAGCACCAGATTGAACTTGAGTCGCAGCCCCATGTGAAGACGTCCTCCGTCAGCGACAGCCCGCCTGCATGTCGTCCCACGTCCGCGTGAAGCCGATGAGGCTCACAATCACGGAGTGGGTTCCGGTCTCGGGCCAGGTTGGCCAGAACCGCAGCTGCACCCGCGCCTTCAGACCTGCCTTGAACTGGACGATGAGGCTCGCCGCCGCCGGCCCCTTGAAGACCACCGCCTTGGCGCCGTCGAGGCCGTCGGCCTTGACCGCCTCGTTCTTGTCGACCTGGATGACCAGGTCTCCCTTGCCGTCGTCGAACGTCGACTCGCTCACCACCCGGACCTCGCTCGCGGTGACCCGGACCTGCACGCTGGTGGTCTGGTAGCCGTCACTGACCGAGGTCTTGTCGGAGTCGAGCCGGCAGCCCGCGCCCTCCGTCTTGGTCAGAGTCCAGGCGTCCTTCTCCTTTTCCGCCGGTGTTGCACCGAGCAGACCGAGGGACACCATGGGAATGAGCCACCGAAGCGTCGTACGCATCCGTCCTGCTCCCCGAGAAGCGCCACGGACCGGACAGGACGTTCGCGCCATGTCGGTCCTGCACCCCGCTCCACGCTGGAATGGCGACAGACTCTAGGCGCGGGCCACGGGGGGCGTCCATGGGCGCGTGCGCTGGGCCGGGTCACAGCCACCCTGGCCCATCCAGCGGCCCCCGGGCGGGCGGGTGAGTCAGCCGCGCCCGCTCACAACCCGAGCAGTGCGCGGATGCGGCTGGCCACCGGGGTCAGGTCCTCCGGGGCCTTCACCGGCTCGAAGCGGGTCGTGGCCGGGTCCCCCCGCGGCACCTCGATGAAGCGCACCGGCAGGAGCGGCGCGCCGTCCGGACGGCACAGGCTCGACGCCTCGGCGGTCACCTGCTCGAACTGGATGACCGGCGCACCCTCCACCGTCTTCTTCACCGCCCGGAACGGCACCGGGATGCGCGCCTGCAGCAGAGGTGCGAGGCGGAAGGTGATGTTGTTGGTCGAGATGGTCGCATGGGCCGCCGGGTCCACCTTCTCCACGAGCTGGAGCTGACCGCCGACCCGGACGGGAGCCGCGCCCACATCGAGCTTTCCATCCGGCGCCCGGCGGGGCGTCACCTCCACCGTCATCGCCGCCCCGCCGTCGGCGTGGAGACCCAGCACCACCGGGTCGAGCGTGGCGGCGAGGTTGTCGACGTTGGAGAAGTAGACGTGCTCCACCCCCTGGGCCCGGAGCTGCTCCCCCACCCCGCTCGTCCGGAGGGCCCGGAACACGTCGCCGTGCCCGCTCGGCGCGAGCGAGGGCGCTCCGGAGGCGTCGTGTGCGATGTCGCCGGCCGGCGTGAGCCGGGGCAGGGCGGCCTGCAGGAACGGGAGCACCGGGACCCGGGGCGGATGGGCCGCGAGGTGCTCGGCGATGCCCTCCGAGGTGAGGAACGAGGTCATGAGCGCCACCGGAACGGGGTGCCCCACCCGCGCGGCCGTGCGCTCGGCGTCGAGCAGCTTCAGATCGAGGAAGGTCCTCCCCTCCACCACCGGCACCAGCGCCTTCACCGCGCCGCCGAAGCGCGTCCCCGCCCCGCCGGCGACGACCAGTGCGGCGACCCGGCCATCGCGCAGCAGCGCGTCGCCGATCCCGGCGAGCCGGGCGTGCCCGGGCGTGCCCCGCGGAGGCAGCGGTGTCACGTCGCCCGGGCGCAGCGCCTCGAGCGTGCCCGGCGGCGGCGCCGCCACCACCTCCCCGCGCCTCCACCCGGCGACCAGCTCGCGGAACAGCGCCTCGTCGTACGGCGGGCTCATCTCGGCGACACCTCCCATCCCCATCCCGGCATCCCGAGCGCGGGCTCGGGTCCGAGGTTGACACGAACGGTCAACCCCGGCCGCTCCAGAGTGTAGGCCCGACCCTCGCAGTGCACCCGCGGCCACTCCGCGCCGATGCGGTCCCGGTGCTGCCGGCGAATCTCCAGCATCCGGCGGTAGTGCGCGCGCAGACCGGTGTTTCCCTCCTGCGCCGGACGCGAGCGCCGGAGCGTGGCCTCGTCCTGCGGGTCCGGTACCTCGGCGGCCCGGGAGATGAACTCGTTCCGCCGGCCTTCCGACACGGCCCTGGCGAGCTCGGGGTCGGTGTGGCTGGTGAAGTAGAGGAAGGGCCGGGTCTCGCCGTTCTCCTCGCCCATGAAGAGCAGCGGGAGCCCTGGGCCGAGGAGCAGCAGCGTCGCCAGCGGCTCGAGCGCCTCGGGCGGGACGAGGCTCGCCAGTCGCTCGCCGGTGGGCCGGTTGCCGACCTGGTCGTGGTTCTGCAGACAGAAGACGAACTGCCGGGGCAGCAGGCCGTCGGTCCGGGTCCCGTGCGGTCTGCCCCGGAAGCGCGACTCCTGCCCCTGATAGACGAAGCCCTGCTCGAGCGCGGTGACCAGTTCTCGGGCCTCACCGAAGTCCGTGTAGAACGTGCCCCGCTCGCCGGTGAGCATCGCGTGCAGGACGTGGTGGAAGTCGTCCGCCCAGGCCGCGGTGCAGCCCCAGCCCGCCGGTGGCGGATCCACCACCCTGCGATCGTTCAGGTCGCTCTCGGCGATGACGTGGGCCCGCCCTCCGGAGCCCTCGTGCACCGCACGGACGATGTCCGACACGAGGTGGACCGGGCTGTCATCGACGATGGCGTGGACCGCGTCGAGGCGGAGCGCGTCCACGTGGAAGTCCTCCACCCAGGAGCGGGCTGCCTGCACCATGTAGGCACGCACCGGCCCAGCGTCCGGCCCGTCGTAGTTCATGCCGTCGCCCCAGGGCGATCGATGGCGGGCGGTGGTGTAGGGCCCGAACTCGCCGAGGTAATTCCCCTCGGGCCCGAGGTGGTTGTAGACCACGTCCAGGCACACGCCCAGGCCGAGCGCGTGCGCGCGATCCACGAAGCGCTGCAATGCCGCCGGACCGCCGTACGCCGGATGGACCGCGTGCAGCAGCACCCCGTCGTAGCCCCAGTTGCGCGCGCCGGCGAAGGGCTGGACCGGCATCAGCTCCACGCAGGTGACCCCCAGCTCGGCGAGCTCCGGCAGACGATCGGCTGCCGCGTCCAGCGTGCCCGCCTCGGTGAACGCGCCGACGTGCAGCTCGTAGAAGATCAGCGCCTCGGGGCGCACGCCGGCCCAGCGCTGGTCCGTCCACCGGAACTCGCCGGGGTGGAAGATGGCCGAGGGTCCGTGAACGTCGCCCACCAGGGCCCGCGCCGCTGGGTCGGGCCGGAGCCGATCCCCGGGGAAGGCCAGCGAATACGGCGTCCCGGACGGCAGCAGAGGCAGCTCCACCGTCCACCAGCCTCCCGGGGCCGCCGAGAGCGCGATGTCCGCGCCGTCGACGCGCACCGCGAGCCGGTCGGTCCGCGGCGCCCAGACCGCGAGCCGCAGGCCCTCTCCCTGTCTCCAGACTCCATGGCGCATGGCGGCCACTCCTAGTCACGACCGGCGCATGGATGCAGGTTCGAGGACGGACCGCACCGTCGGGCACCGGACGGGCGGCGGCCGTCAGCTTCCCCGGGCGCCCAGGGGTGCACACCGTCAATCGCGGATGCCCTCTCTCCGGACCCCTGCCCTGCTCGCGGCCGTGCTGCTCCCGCTCGGCGGGGCGTGGGGGGCACCCCGGTCGCTGGAGGTGCGCGCCTCGCTCACCGAGAGCAACCGGGCGGTGAGGTGGGCAGATCGGGCGCTGCGGCCGCTCCCCACCGCCCTCCTGCGCCCCGGGGCATACGCCCTGGTCCAGCGGTGGGTCGCCGACCTGGCGACGCCTCCCCAGGACGGAACACCCCGGGTCCTCGTGGTGCCGGTCCGTGGCGGGCTGGGGCTCGTCTGGGCGCGGCGCTGGTGAGCGGCAGTGCGGCGAGGTGGGTCCCGCGCGAAAAGGGTCCGTGAGGTCCAGCCGGCAGTAAGCTCGCGGCCCGGGCGCACGCCCTCCGGATGTCCCTCCCCTCCTCTCGCACCAGCCCGGCCTCGACGCCTTCGTTCCGGGTCCGGCTCGCCCGCCGCGGCGATGGCGAGCAGCTCGGGCACCTGCTCGCCGAGCTCGGGCACACCGGCGCCGGCGACACGGCCACCGTGCACTGGGTGCTGAGCCATCCGGAGATCGAGGTCCACGTCGCCGCCGACGCGAGCGATCGCCCGCTGGGCCTGCTCTCGCTGTCCCATCGCCCCCAGCTCCGCCTCAGCGGACGCGTCGCCACCATCGACGAGCTCGTGGTGCTGCCCGCGGCCCGGCGTCAGGGCGTGGGGCGGGCGCTGCTGCAGCGGGCGCTGGAGCGCGCGCGCGTGCTGAGCGTCAAGCGGGTGGACCTGCAGCTCCCGAGCGTGCCCGACGAGTCCACCTTCCGCTTCTGCGAGGCGATGGGCTTCCGGGACGCCGAGCGCGGCGTGGTCACCCGGGTCCCTTGAGGGTCCACGCCCCGGGCAGGGTGCTGGGTCCGAGCCGGTGCACCAGCGCAGCGAGCCGCTCCTTCCCTTCGGGATCGACCTCGCGGAACCGCACCCCGATGGCCTGCTCGCGCGCCCGCGCCCAGGCGACCACGCCCTCGAGCTCGAAGCGCTCCTCCTCCACGAGCAGCACCAGCTGGAGCAGGTGGCCGATGGGGTAGCTGCGCTCCGTCCGCAGGCAGATCCCGCCCACCGAGAAGTTCACCGCGTAGGAGTGGAGGGCCTCGGCGGCTGCGGCCGCGTCGCTGAAATGGACCTCGATCCGCACCGGGATGCGGTCCGTTGCTCGCCGCTCCTCGCCCTCGTGCGGAGTCTCCATCGCCCGCGCTCTATCGGAAGCGGGGGTCGATGACCAGGTAGGCCGCGGCCCGCATCGACTTCCGCTGCAGCTCCCGGGGATGGCGGAGGACCTGGAGGAGGAGCTTCCGCCCGAAGACCCTCCGGAACAGGGCCGCCTCGTGGGTGGCGTCCCACAGCTCGAGATCGAGCGGGCTCCGGGCCTTCAGCTTCACCAGGACGGCGCTGGGCAGGAGCCTGGCCTGGATCCGGACGATGCTCTGACGATGGCTGCGGTCGAGCGAGTCCGCCACCCGGAGGAGCGTGGCCAGCTTCCGCACCAGACGCACCTCGCCTGCCCCGAGGCCCTCCATGCCCGAGTGGCTCGCGTCGGGCGGGCTCCGGCGGTGGTACCGCGCGATGCGCGCCACGAGCTCGCGCTCGCGCTCCCGCAGCCCGGGAATCTCGGCGTTGACGATGAGGTAGTAGCTGTGCCGGTGGTGCTTCTGGTAGCTGACCGCGTTGCCCACGTCGTGAAGCAGCCCGGCCACCTCGAGCAGCGGACGCGCCGACGCCGGCAGGTTGTGGAGCGGCGCGAGGTCGTCGAAGAGCTGCAGGGAGAGCCGGGTCACCTGGACCGCGTGCGCCTCGTCGAAGTGGAAGCGGCGCCCCACCACCAGCGCCGCCTCGTGCAGGCTGCGGTCCTCGCCGGCTTCCTTCCGGCGGATGAGGTCCACCAGGATTCCCTCGCGCAGCCCCCGCTGGACGGCGGTCACCGACTCGAGCCCGAGGTGCTTGACCAGCTGCTCGAGGATGACCGCCCCGGCGCAGACGATCTCCGCCCGGCGCGCGTCGAACCGCTTCCGCCGCTGGGCCGGTGACATCTCGACCAGGTCCTCGACGGCCTGGGAGATCTGTCGGCCGGTGGCGTACGCCGACCCCTCCGTCGCGGCGTAGGCCACCACGGCGCCGATGGTGCCGGAGCTGCCGAGGGCGGCCCGGGGGGCACCGGCGATGCGGGCCGGGAGGCCCTCGGTGAGCGCCTCGGACACATAGCCGCGCATGAGCTTGAGCTGCTTGCTGCTCATGCTCCTGGAGGTCCCGAACAGCTCGGTCATCCGCACCGCACCGAGCCCCACGCTCCACATGGCATTCGGCGTGTCCCCGAGCGCGGAGGCAACCTCGGTCGAGCCGCCGCCGATGTCGATGCAGAGTGACCGGGCGCTGGGCGGCTTTCCCCACAGCACGCCGAGGGTGATGAGGCGGGCCTCCTCCACCCCGGAGATGACCTCCAGCCGGAGCCCGGCCTCGTCGCGCGCCCGGCGGACGATCTCGTCCCGGTTCTTCGCCTCGCGCACCGCGCTGGTCGCCACCGCCCGCACCTGTGCGTGGTAGCGCCGGCACAGCGCGCCGTAGCGGCGCAGGGTGGACAGGAGCCGGTCCGCCACCTCGCGCGGGATGACACCGGTCCGGAAGACCCCCTCCCCTGGCCGGACCGGGTCCCGCTCCTGGTGGAGGAGCTCGACCGAGCCGTTGGCCAGCAGGCGCGCCAGCTCCAGACGCACGGCGTTGGTGCCCACGTCGATGGCGGCGAGCACCGGCTCTGGGACGGGGCGGGTCAAGGGACTCCCGGCAGATGTAGCAACGCGCTCCGACGCGCAAGCGTGCAAGCTTGCGAGGAGCCCCTCTTCACGTCATCGTCATCCGCCTGGTACGCCATGGACGCACCCGTCCGGCGCCCCCCTCCAACCGTGGAATCGAACGACCCCAGGATGTTCATCAACCGCGAGCTCAGCGCGCTCGCCTTCAACCTTCGCATCCTCGGCGAGGCCCAGGACGCGACGCTCCCGCCGTACGAGCGGGTCCGGTTCCTCTCCATCGCCTCGGCCAACCTGGACGAATTCTTCATGGTGCGGGTGGCGGGCATCAAACAGCAGCTGGCGTCGGGCGTCACGGTGACCGAGGCCGACGGTCTCTCGCCCACCGAACAGTTCCAGGCCATCACCACCGAGGTGCGGGAGATGGTCCGGCTGTTCGACACGGTGTGGCGGGACGAGCTGGTCCCGCTGCTGCGCTCCCATGGCGTCGAGCTGCTCGCGCCCGACGCGCTCGACCGGGCCCAGCGAGATGCGGTGCACGAGCACTTCCGCTCGGCGGTCTTCCCGGCGCTGACACCCCTGGCGGTGGATCCGGGGCACCCCTTCCCCCACCTCCGGAACAAGTCGCTCAACCTCGCCGTGGTACTCCAGCGCGACGGGCGCAAGCGCCGCGCCGGCGCCGGGCCGGGAGGCCTGGCGGTGGTCCAGGTGCCGACCGTGCTCAGCCGCCTCGTGCCGGTGCCCGCCGGTGACAGCCGGAGCGCCTACCTCCTGCTCGAGGACCTCATCGGCCTGTTCCTCGCCGAGCTCTTCCCGGGCTTCGCCGTGGAGCACAAGGCGGCCTTCCGGGTGACGCGCAACTGGGACCTGAACGTGGACGAGGAGGAGTCGGAGGACCTCATGTCCACCATCCAGGAGGAGCTCCGGCGGCGCGACCGCGGGATGGCGGTGCGCCTCGAGCTGAACCAGAGCGCCACGCTCGCCCTGGAGGCCTCGCTCCGCCAGTCGCTCGGGCTGACCCACGAGGACGTGTACCGCTCCGAGGCGCCGCTGCAGCTATCAGACCTCACGGCGCTGTCCGAGCGGGACCATCGGCCGGAGCTCCGGGCCGAGCCTTTCACCCCTGCCCTGCCGCCGCCGCTGCGCGACACCGAGAGCCTGTTCCCGGTGCTGGCCCGGGGAGACGTCCTCCTCCAGCACCCCTACGACTCGTTCGATCCGGTCACCCGCCTCATCGAGGAGGCGGCCGACGATCCGAACGTGCTGGCCATCAAGCAGACGCTCTACCGGATCGCCCCCGACAGCCCCATCGCCCGGGCGCTCAGCCGGGCCGCCGAGAACGGCAAGCAGGTGGCGGCGCTGGTCGAGCTGAAGGCGCGGCTGGACGAGGCGAACAACATCGCCTGGGCCCGGCGGATGGAGGAGACCGGGGTGCACGTGGTCTACGGGCTCATCGGGCTCAAGACCCACTGCAAGATCACCCTGGTCGTCCGGCGCGAGGGCCAGGGCATCCGCCGCTACGTCCACCTCGGCACGGGCAACTACAACGCGCTGACCGCACGGCAGTACACCGACCTGTCGCTCTTCACCGCGCGGACCGCCGTGGCGGATGACGTCAGCGCGCTCTTCAACATGCTCACCGGCTACGCCGTGCCGCCGACGTTCAAGCGGCTCGTCGTGGCGCCCTTCGGGCTGAAGGAGAAGCTCACCGAGCTGGTGCGACGAGAGGCGGATCGGGCCCGTCGCGGTGAGGGCGCGCGCATCCTCTGCAAGGTGAACCACCTGGTGGACGCCGACCTCATTCGCGAGCTGTACCAGGCCTCGCAGGCGGGCGTCCGGATCGACCTCCTCATCCGCGGCATCTGCTGTCTCCGCCCGGGGCTGCTCGGCGTCTCGGAGAACATCCGGGTCCGGGCAATCACCGACCGGTTCCTCGAGCACGGGCGCGTGTTCGCCTTCGGGACGCCGGAGCGGGCCGAGGTGTTCCTCTCCAGCTCGGACTGGATGCCACGCAACTTCGTCCGCCGGGTCGAGGTGATGGTCCCGGTGGAGGACCCGGTCATCCGGCTCCGCCTCCTGGACGAGGTGCTCGGCCTGGGGCTGCGCGACGACACCAAGGCCACCGAGCTGCAGCCCGACGGGACCTACAGCCCGGTCCGTACCGAGGGCGGGCCCACCGTTCGGAGCCAGATGGTGTTCCTCGAGCGTGCGCACCGCGCCGAGCCGGGCAAGGAGGCGGTCATCCGGCACATCGCCGCGCCCGAGCCCACGCCACCTCCGCGCAGCGCCGTGCCGCAGGCCTGAGCCTCGAGCCAAGGGGGAACGCCTTGACGCTCCTCCGCGCCGCCGACGTCTCGCTCTCGTTCGGAAGCCGCACGCTCTTCCACGACCTCACCCTCGTCGTCGAGGAGGACGAGCGGGTGGGCCTGGTGGGGGTCAATGGCTCCGGCAAGTCGACGTTGATGCGCATCCTCGCCGGCGAGCTGCGGCCGGACGCCGGGGAGCTGCAGCTTCGCCGGGGCGCGCGGGTGACGTTCCTCGCCCAGGAGCCCGAGTTTCCACCGGGCGCCACCATCGCCGGCGAGCTCTCCGTGGCGCAGGCGCCGCTCCGGGAGGCGCTCGCCGAGCACCACGCGCTCTCCCACCAGCTGGGCTCGCTCCGGGCCGAGCCACTGGACCGGGCGGGCGCGCAGCTCGCGCGGCTGGCCGACCGGATCGAGTCGCTCGGCGGCTGGGACACCGAGCACCAGGCGCGGACGCTGCTCGACCGGCTCGGGGTGAAGGACTGGGACCGTCCGGTGGCCCAGCTCTCGGGCGGAGTCAGAAAGCGCGTGGCCATCGCCCGGGCCCTGCTCGCGCGACCGGATCTCCTCTTGCTCGACGAGCCGACCAACCACCTCGACGCCGACACCGTGGAGTGGCTCGAGGACGCGCTCGACGCGCTGCCCGGCGCGCGGCTCCTGGTCACCCACGACCGTTCCTTCCTCGACTCGCTGGTGGACCGGGTGGTGGAGATCCAGCCCGGCGGCGCGCTGGTCTCGTACCCCGGCAACTACCAGGCCTACCTCGAGCAGAAGCTGGCCGCCGAGTCGGACGCCGAGCGCAGCGAGCACAAGCGCGGCCGGTGGATCGCCCAGGAGGTGGCGTGGCTCCGGCGCGGCCCCGAGGCTCGGCGGACCAAGAGCCGGGCCCGCATCGAGCGCGCCCGCCGGCTGATGGCCGAGCCGCGCTTTCGCCGGCCACGCGTCCCCGAGCTCCAGCTCGCCGACGCCGCACGGCTGGGCCACACCGTGCTCGAGGCGAAGGACGTGGCCTTCGGCTGGCCGGACCACCAGGTCTTCCGGGACGTCTCGCTCATCATCCAGTCGGGCGACCGGGTGGGCATCGTGGGTCCCAATGGCGCAGGGAAGACGACGCTCCTCCGGGTGCTCCTGGGCGAGCTCGCGCCGCAGCGGGGGACGGTCACCCGCGGGCGCACCGTGCGCGTCGCGCACTTCGACCAGGGCCGGGCGTCGCTCGACCCGGAGCAGACGGTCTACGAGGCCGCGTCGAGCGAGGAGCAGGTCGAGCTCGGCGGCCGGACCGTGGCGCTCCGCGACTACCTCGACGATCTGCTCTTCCCCGTCCCGATGCAGCGGATGAAGGTCGGCGCGCTCTCGGGGGGCGAGCGGAACCGGCTGCTGCTGGCGCGGCTCTTCCTCCAGGGCGCGAACCTCCTGGTGCTCGACGAGCCCACCAACGACCTGGACCTGCCGACGCTCAACGTCCTGGAGCGGCTGCTGCTCGGCTTCGGCGGCGCGGTGCTGCTCGTCACCCACGACCGGTACTTCCTGGACAAGGTCGCGACGCGCATCCTGGCGGTCGAGGGAGACGGCACCGTGGTCTCCTGGCCCGGGAACTTCACCACCTACCGGACGCTCCGGGCGCAGGCGGGCCCAGTGAGCGGTGGCTCGGTCCCGGGCGCTCCGGTCGTCGTGAGCGCGGCGCCTCCCCCCGTCGAGACCGGCGGACCCGAACCGTCGCGCGCGCGGCGTCTCGGGTACCAGGCGCAGCGCGAGCTCGAAGGCATGGAGGCAGCCATCGAGGCGGCGGAGGCGCGACGGGCGGCGGCCGAGGCCGAGCTGCTCCGACCCGAGGTCTACTCGGACGGGCGCCGGGCGGCCGAGGCACAGGCCGCGCTCGGCGCTGCAGCCAGCGAGGTCGATCGGCTGTACGCGCGCTGGGCCGAGCTCACGTCGCTCGGGTGACTGCCCTCCGAGCGGGGCACCGCGGCCTCGTCACGGCGCGGACGAGAAGACCCCCGCTCGTCGTTGCTGGAGTCGAGGTCCCGACCGGCGCATCCCCGTGCCGGCATCGCCACACCACGAGAGGAGTCCACCAGATGGCACAGAACGAGCGGCAGGGCATCGGAACGGAGAAGGCCGGAACGAAGACGGGGGCCGAAGGCACTGGGGCCCTTGCCGCGAGCCGGGCCACAGCTGCGGAGGGGAGCGAGACGACGGGCGAGCGGGGCCGTGTCGACATCGGCTCCCAGGGCGCCGGCACCGGACGCGACGTGGGCCAGTCGGGCGGACGGCTCTCGCGGCGCGAGGGCTGGGACGATCCGATCGGCGGGTTCTTCGGTGGGAGCCCGTTCGCGCTGTTCCGCCGCCTCAGCGACGACATGGACCGGATCTTCTTCGGCGGAGGGCAGGGCCTCGGCGCGTTCGGAGGGCTCGGATTCGGCGGGCGCTTCCTCCCTCACATCGACATCAACGAGCGTGACGGCAAGCTGGTGGTGAACGCCGACCTCCCGGGTGTCCGTCCGGAGGACTTCCAGGTCGAGATCGAGAACGACGCGCTCGTGCTCCAGGGCGAGCGCCGGAGCGAGCACGAGGATACGCGCGGAGGGATCCGCCGATCGGAGCGGACCTACGGGACGTTCCGTCGGGTGATCCCGCTGCCCCCGGGCGCGAACGCGGAGGCGGCCGAGGCCCGGTTCGAGAACGGGGTCCTGGAGATCACCATCCCCCTCCCGCAGCAGTCGCGGACGCGGCGGCTGGACGTGAAGTCGGTGGGACCGTCCGGCGGGACCGCGGGCACGAGCGACGACCCGACGCGCCACTGATTCGCCCGGCCGTTTGCCTCCACGTTCGATCTGGTCGATAGATCGGGCGTGGAGCTTCGACATCTCGATGCTGGAGGCGCGGACCTTCCTCGCCGCGGCGCGGGCCCTGCGCTGCTCCCAGTCCACGGTCACGCTCCACATCCAGGAACTGGAGCGGGAGCTCGGGCTCCAGCTCTTCGCTCGCGAGGGACGACGCGTCCGGCTCACCCCCGCGGGCGAGTCGCTGCGTGCGGCACCCCAGGCGTGCGCGTCGCGGCTCGTCTCGAGGGCCGGTCGCACGATCCGGCGTCAAAGCGCTCCGATGGGACGCGGGCGAGCGTGGGACGTGACTCGCCTCGGGATCATCGTCCTCGCGGGGCGACGAGCGCGCGGTAGACCCCCGCCTCCTCGAACGTCGGGACACCGGTCGGCCGCCGCGTCCATCCGTTCATCACCAGGGTCAGTCGCAGCTCGCCCCGCGCACGCAGCCGGGAAACCGGAACGGCGTTCCTCGCATCCAGGACGCCGTGGGTCAGTCGCCCGTCGAAGACCGCAAACCGGTTCGGCGCCGGGCCGACGAGGTCCGCCTCGAGCGGGAGCGGGACCAGCGCCGGGTTGCGCGGATCGGGCAGCTGCGCCGTCACCGCCAGCGCCCCACCGCGAACGCGGTTCAGGAAGAGCACGGACGAGATGCGGGGATGCCGATCGGGGCCGCCGGAGAGGGCGAGCCGCTCGTCCCGGTCGCGGTGGAAGTCGACCCGGACATCGTGGGTCCACATCCGCGAGAGCCACCACTCGACGCCTCGCGCCCCCCGGGACCAGAAGACGGATGACAGGGACTTTGCCGCCTGCTCGGGCATGGCCGCCGGCGTGGCGTCGAGGTCGAACCAGAACGTCGTCTCGTACGTGCGGCGGATGCCCTCGCTCCCGAGCCGGCGGACGGCCGCGCACAGACTCCGGAACAGCGGAGGCCGGAGCGCCTCGTCGACGACCTCGACCAGTCGCTCGGGACTTGTCGGCCTCGCGCCGTGGCGCCGCGTCCCGGGGGACTCGCCGCGCGCACGCGTCATGGCCCGGGCACCCGGAACTGGGGATGGCCGAGCACGGCGGCCTCGATCTCGAGCGTCAGCTTCGCGACGCCGTGTGGCGCCCGTGCGCTCGAGCGGCGCCAGCGCTGGATCCACCTCGCGCCGAGCGGTGCGACGAGCGCGGCCGGACCGTCGCTCGCCACGGTGGTCTCCTTCTTGGCCGCCGCGGCGGCCCCTGCTCCCACCCAGAAGCCGGCGAGGAGCAAAGTCACTCG
>JADGQZ010000175.1 GCA_017881345.1 Myxococcaceae bacterium
ATCGGTCGGCGACCGAAGCAATTCCGAAAACTAGATCGGTCGCCGACCGATATATCTCCGCTTTCGGAAGGGTGATCCTCGCCGCGCCCGCAGGCGACGCTCGACGGCGGCCCGCTACCCATCTACTACCGGATGGAGAGGCAGTAGCAGCGACGCCCTCTCGGCCCGCCTCTTTGTTCCAAGCTAGTGGGCCTGGGCCGGGACCCTCTCCGCCGACGCGCGCGCGTGGATGGCGAGCACGGTGTGGCGCGCCGAGGCGAGCGCGCCGTGCATCCACCCGGGGTTCCAGCTGAGAGCGTCACCGGCGAAGTGAACGCGTCCCATTGGACGACAGAGCAGGGCATATCCGGCGGGCCGCGGCGCGTCGTCCTCCCCCCACTCGGCCCAGGACCCGAGCAGCCATGGCATCTTTCCCCAGGCCACCGAGAACGCGCTCTGCAGATGCTTGCGGTATCCCGGGTGCAGCAGCTCGCCCTCGGTGAGCGCGGTCTCCAGCCGCTTCGCATGCCGCATCGCCTGCAGGGCCGCGGCTTCCTTCTGGTAGGCGTAGTAGCCGACGAGCACGCCCTTCGGCGCCAGGAGCCCGGCCGACGGGTACATAATCTGGGTGATGGTCTGGTCGGTCCAGGACATGCCCCCGTAGATCCGATCGTCCTCTTCCCAGAACCTGCGCCCGAACTGCAGGCCGATCTTCCCGGCCGCCTCGTAGTACACGCCGGCGATCGCCGCCTTGACCTCGGTCGGGAAGTCGCTGGTGACGTTGCGGAGCGTGGTGAAGGGCAGGGCGCAGACCGCGAACTCGGCCCGAGCCTCGCGGAGGTTGTCGGAAGCCCCGTAGCGGACGCGGACCCCGGCACCGTCCTGGGCAATCTCCCGGACGGGTGAGGAGAGGTGCAGTCGTTTCCCGAGCTTCCGGGCGAAGGCGTGGGCGATACCGTCGGTTCCGCCCACCACCTGCATCATCGCCGGGGCCTGGTTGACGTCGAAGGCGTAGAAGAAACGGAAGCCGAGATCGTGGCCGAAGACACCGGTGCGCGAGAGGATCGCGCCCACCTCTCCGATCTCGTCCGCGGCGCCCGGCTGACTCGCGAACCCCCGCGTGTGGAAGTTCCCGCGGTAGTGGCGGTCCTTCTCGAGCCAGCCGAGGGAACGGAGGTAGTCGAGCAGGTTCGCCCGGTCCGTCTCGTCGAGCTCGGTGTCGAGCTTCTTCGCGCTCACCGCCTTGCTCAGCAGCTCGGCGATGTAGCCGTCCTGGTCGCCCTCGACCTCCTTCTGCCGAAGCCTGCGCCCGGCGAGGGGGCCCTTCGTGGTGACCACATAGGCGGCAGGGTTCCTGTTGACCATCACCTCGACCGGGACGCCGAGCTCGCGGCAGTAGTCCAGGGTGACGGCGTGGCCGGGGATCCGGGCTGGACCGCAGTTGTAGTACTGGCCCGCGTCGAACTCGCAGACCTGGGTCTCCCCGTCCACGTCGGTCACCCGGGTCCCCCGCCGCACCGAGAAGCACCGCCCGCCCGGACGGTCCTGCGCCTCGAGCACGGTCACGTCGTAGCCGAGCTTGAGCAGCTCGTAGGCGCTGGCCATCCCGGCCAGGCCCCCGCCCAGGACGAGCACCTTGCGGCCCCGGGCATTCTCGGTGGGGACGGGAGTGAACGGCGGCGGCGGGTGCGCCGACTGCAGCCCCAGCGCCTGCAGCGCGCCCTCGACGGCGGGTGCACCTGCAAGACTTCCGAGAACGGCCAGGAACTGGCGCCGAGTCGTCGCCACGGGTGCCTTTCCTCCCTGCGCCCGGGGCAGGCCAGGCGTGAAGGCATCATGTCGTGGCAGTGGTCCAAAGCCGAGTGGCGCGAACAGACCTCGCCACCCGTGACATGCGACGGAAAGCCCCTGACGCCGGCCCCCTCATAGCGACCGGGTCAGGGTGGCCCATCCGGCGGCGGGGGGATGCCACCGGCGAGCCGCGCAGGACTCTACTCGGCGACGCGAACGAAGGCGTGGACTCGTACCGGAATAGGACCATCCGCGGCGCCCGGCCGGCCGCGCGTCGGGAGGTGGCGTCGGCCCCCCCGTTCCCGATAGGTATCTCTCCCCCCATGTCGGAATCCATCCAGATCACCCTCCCGGACGGCAGCACCAAGGCCGCCCCGTCCGGCATCCGCGTCGGCGACTTCGTGAAGGAGTCCATCGGCCCTGGCCTGGCCAAGGCCGCCGTCCTCGCGCGCTTCAACGGCAACGAGGTCGACCTCAGCCGGCCGCTCACCGAGAGCGGGAAGCTGGAAGTCCTCACCGCGAAGGCCCCCGAGGCCCTGGAGACCATCCGTCACGACGCCGCGCACGTGGTGGCGAGCGCCGTGCAGAAGCTCTTCCCCGGGACCCAGGTCACCATCGGCCCGACGATCGAGGGCGGCTTCTACTACGACTTCTTCCGCGACCGACCGTTCACGCCCGAGGAGCTCCAGGCCATCGAGGAGGAGTCGAACAAGGAGATCGCGAAGAACCTCCCCTTCGTCCGCGAGGAGGTGAACGTCGCCGACGCAATCCACCTCTTCCAGTCCAAGGGCGAGAAGTTCAAGGTCGAGATCATCGAGGACATCGTCGCCAAGGGCGCCCGCACCCTCACCCTCTACCGCCACGGCGACTGGGTGGACTTCTGCCTCGGCCCGCACGGACCCTCGACCGGAAAGATCGGCGCGATCAAGCTGCTCAGCACCAGCGGCGCCTACTGGCGCGGCGATCATCGCAACCCGATGCTCCAGCGCATCTACGGCACCGCCTTCTTCGACAGGAAGGACCTCGACGCCTGGCTGAAGCAGCAGGAGGAGGCCAAGAAGCGCGACCACCGGAAGCTCGGCCGCGAGCTCGATCTCTTCGAGTTCTTCCCCGAGGCGCCGGGCGCGGCGTTCTGGAGCCCGAAGGGCACCGTCCTCTACCAGGTGCTCGCGGACCGGATGCGCCGCTGGACGCGGGAGAACGGCTACCAGGAGATCAAGACCCCGCTGCTCTACAACAAGGCGCTCTGGGAGAAGAGCGGCCACTGGGGCAAGTACCGCGAGAACATGTTCCTGGTGCTCGACAACGAGACCGGCGAGCACGACTTCAGCCTGAAGCCGATGAACTGCCCCTCGCACCACCTGTACTTCGCCTCACGGAAGCACAGCTACCGCGAGCTCCCGCTGCGCTTCGCGACCCAGGACGTGCTGCACCGGAACGAGGTGTCGGGGAGCCTCAGCGGCCTGACCCGCGTCCGCCAGTTCGCCCAGGACGACGCGCACATCTACTGCACGGAGGCCCAGCTCGCCGACGAGGTGAAGCGCTTCATCCAGCTGCTGGACCAGGTCTATGCCGCGTTCGGACTCAGCTACGTGGCCAAGTTCGGCACCCGACCGCCCGTGCGCATCGGCGACGACGCACTCTGGGACCGCGCCGAGGCGTCGCTGGAGTCGGCGGTGAAGTCGCTCGGCATCGAGTACGTGCAGAACCCCGGGGACGGAGCCTTCTACGGTCCGAAGCTCGACTTCCACGTGAAGGACAGCATCGGCCGCACCTGGCAGCTCGGCACCATCCAGGCCGACTACAACGCTCCGGAGCGGTTCGAGCTCGCCTACGTGGGCGAGGACAACGCCGAGCACCGGCCGGTCGTGCTCCACCGTGCGATCTACGGCAGCTTCGAACGCTTCATCGCCATCCTGGTCGAGCATTACGCGGGCGCCTTCCCCACCTGGATTGCACCGGTCCAGGTGCAGCTGGTCACGGTCGCCGACCGCCAGCTGCCCTACGCCCGCGAGGTCCTGGACCTGCTCCGTGCCCGCGGCTTCCGCGCCGAGCTGGACGATCGCGGCATGACGATGAACGCGAAGATCCGCGAGGCCCAGCTCCAGAAGATCCCGTTCACCCTGGTGATGGGCGATCGGGAGGTGGAGCAGCGGGCGGTGGCGCCGCGACGTTACGGCGGCGAGGACCTCAAGAGCATGCCGCTCGACGCGTTCCTCGAGTTGCTGTCGAAGGAAGGCGCCGCGCCGTAGCGAGGCGCGGCCTCACTCGGCGCCGAGCGTCGCGTAGTGCTCCAGCACACCGACCTCGTCCTCGAATCCCCGCGCCCTGAGCTCGTCCGGTAGCGCGGACGCCGGCCACCGGCCCATCCTCGGGAAGAGGGTCCATCCGCTCCACAGCCGCTGGCCGCGGGCGAGGGTCGACGCCGCCAGTGCGCGGTCGGTCTCGGTGCCGGTCCGCTCGGCAACCGCGGACAGGATCCGGGCTCCGGTGAACAGGTGAACCAGCCACCCGCTCCGGGCCAGCTCCCCCGCCAGCGTCCGCACCACGGCGATCCGTCGGTCCGCCTCCCCGGGCTCGTTCAGGACCCGCTCGAGGTACCGCTCGAGGTCGATGTCGAGCACCACCTCGACCGCGGTGCTGAGGCCGAAGTCCCGGAAGTCGTCCGGCGAGAGGTGCTTGGTGAGCGTCTCGCGGAGCGAGGATCCTGGGAGCCGGAGCGCGCCGCCCCGGACCAGCGACTCCAGCTTCCCGAGCGCCGGGGGCCCGACCGGTGCCGTCTCGGCGTCCGGTCCCGCCATCGCCGCGAGCTGGAAGAAGGCGTCCTGGGGGTGCGCCTTTGCCATCTGGCCGAGTGCCGCCGCCGCGGGCGACCGCGACCGCTCTCGCTGCTCGGGAGAGAGGAACGGCTCGACCAGGAGCGACACCGCGAGGAGCCGCACGCCCTCGTCCGGCCCCACGGTGTGCGCGCGCGCCGCCTCGAGGAGCGCCGGGGAAGGAGGAGGGCGCGGCCGCCCGTGGTACCGGTGCGCGAGCGCAGTCGCGAACCCATCCGGCGTCGCCAGGGGAGCCGCGATCTTCGGCTCCCCCTCGTCCGGGATGCACGTGGACTGGGGCTCGAAGGAGGGCAGGAGGAACGGGTCATTCCTCAGCTCCGGCTTTCGCTCCTCGCTCCAGGCGGCGATGAGCGCCGGCATCCAGCCCGCGGTGCGGTCCGCGGCGGCGATCCGGGCGAGGATGCGCGCCACCGGCGCGTCCGGCTTCAGCTTCCTGAGCTGTGCCACCCCCGCCTGGAACCCGGCATCATCGTGGCGCGCCAGGGCGATCATCGCTCCGAGGAAGACCCGCCGCTCCGGCCAGGAGCCGCCGCTCTTCGGAAGCTGGGACAGCAGCTCGGCCGCCCGGTCCACGCGGGCGTTGGTGAGGGCGATCTCGGCCGCGGCAAAGGTCGCGTTCGCGCGGGCCACCGAGCCAGCCAGGGCTGCCCGTGCGCCCGGAAAATCCAGCCAGATCGCCAGCTCGAGGCAAGCCGGGGGCCCCTGCTCGCACTGGCGCCGGAGGACCGAGAGCCCCTTCTTCACGTTCACCGGGACGCCGCGGCCGCACCCCAGCGCCTCGGCCCAGAGCACACAGCCGCGGGGCGAACCTGCCGCGCACGCTCCGTCGGCGAATCCCGCTGCGCCGACCAGGTCCGGGGGGCGCTGCCGGAGCACCCGCTCGCGCGCATCCAGGCACTCCCAGGGGCTACCGAGCAGCTCGCAGTACGCCTTCGACGCCCGGAGCGCCTTCTGCTGGCTGTGGGTCACGAACCCGGGGACGAAGAGCTTTCCCACCCGGCCACAGACCGGCGCGTTCGCCCCGGAACAGGTGTCGTGCAGGAGGAGGCCGACCGAGGTGTCGCCCTGGGACGGCGGGGCCGCCGAGACCGTCCACCCAGCCAGGAGCAGGGGCAGCAGGGCACGCATCTGGGCCGTGCAGTGTGCGCCTTTCCGCGCTATGGGGTGAGCCCCTCTCCCAGTGGCGGCCCGGGTGGGGGGCTGGCTTGACTTGGGGCGTCAGGCAAGTATCTTGCCCCGCCTTTTGGACCCCTGCGCCTGTCCGGGCAGGCTTCCCCCAGCTCGGAGGTCGATTCACATCGCTCGTGATCAGAGAACGAACCGGCGGATCCGTGCTCGCGAAGTGCGCGCGGTCGGACCTGCTGGCGAGCAGCTGGGTGTCCTGACGATCGAAGCAGCGCTGGAGAAGGCCCAGGAGTTCGGGATGGACCTCGTCGAGGTCAACCCCATGGCCAAGCCTCCCGTCTGCAAGATCATGGATTACGGCCGCTTCAAGTACGAGGAGAAGAAGCGCGCCTCGGAGGCCAAGAAGAAGCAGGTCGTGGTTCACCTCAAGGAGGTGAAGATGCGGCCCAAGACGGAGGAGCACGACTACGAGTTCAAGGTCCGCAACGTGAAGCGCTTCCTCGAGGAGGGGAACAAGGCGCGCATCACCATCATGTTCCGCGGCCGTGAGATCACCCACAAGGAGCTCGGGCAGGCGCTGCTCGAGGACGTCATCAAGGACGTCAAGGAAGTGGGCGTGGTCGAGCAGGTCCCCCGCATGGAAGGCCGACAGATGTTCATGATTCTCGCCCCCAACCCCAAGGTCGCCCAGCGGGCGCGCGATCTGGCCAGGCAGCGGGCGGCACAGCTCGAGGCGGAACGGGAGCGCGAGGCAGGCCCTGCCCCGGTAGCCCCCGCCCCCAAGGCCCCCGCCGGGCCAGAGGTCTAGGAGTCACCGATGCCGAAGATGAAGACACGGAGCGCGGCGAAGAAGCGGTTCCAGGTGAAGAAGTCGGGCAAGGTGAAGCACGCCAAGGCCTACGCCAAGCACCTGTTCACCTTCTCCAAGACCGCCAACAACGATCGCCGCAACCGCGGCACCGGGCACCTTCGCGACATGGACGCGAAGAAGGTCATCAAGGAAATGTTCCCCTACGGGGCGAGCTGAGGACGAGCGATGAGGGTCAAGAAGGGTTTCAAGGCGCGCCGTCGCCGCAATCGAATTCTCAAGCTGGCCAAGGGCTTCAGGGGCCGGCGGAAGAACTGCTACAAGCGGGCGAACCAGGCCGTGGAGCGTGCGCTGGACTACGCCAGCCGCGACCGGGCCCGGAAGAAGCGGGATTTCCGCGCGCTGTGGATCGTCCGCATCAACGCCGCGGCCCGGATCTCGGGCCTGAGCTACAGCCGGCTCATCGCCGGGCTGGCCAAGGCGCAGGTGGCGCTGGACCGGAAGGTCCTGGCCGACATCGCCGTCACCGATCCGCAGGGCTTTGCGGCCATCGCGAAACTCGCGGCGGCCTGAGATCGGACTCCCAGCCGGGGGGTTGAACCCGGCGCGTGGACACGAGGGCTGCCCCAGGGGCGGCCCTTTGTCGTTTCAGGTGAGATTCTCGGAGGGACGAGATGCAGGACCGACTGGAGTCACTGGCGAGCAAGGCGCGCGAGGAGATCGCCCGGGCACAGGACGCGGCCGGGCTGGAGGCGCTGCGGGTCCGCTACCTCGGGAAGAAGGGCGAGCTCTCCGCGGTCCTCGGAGGAATGGGCAAGCTCGCGCCGGACGAGCGCCGCCGGGTGGGGGAGATCGCCAACCGGGTGAAGGGCGAGGTGGAGGCGCTGCTCGCCGAGGCCGACGGGCGCATCGCCAGCGCCGCGCTCCGGGCCGAGCTCGACGCGCCGCCGATCGACGTGACGCTCCCGGGACGGATGCGCCGGCCGGGGCGGCGGCACGTGGTGTCGCGGACGCTCGAGGAGGTCACCCGCACGTTCCAGCGGCTCGGCTTCGACGTGGTGCAGAGCCCGGAGATCGAGCTCGACACCTACAACTTCGAGGCCCTGAACTTCCCGGCGGACCACCCCGCGCGGGACATGCAGGACACGTTCTACGTTCACGGAGACTATCTGCAGCACGACCCGGGGAGCATCGTGCTCCGCACGCACACCTCGCCCGGCCAGGTGCGGACCATGCTGACCCAGAAGCCGCCCATCCGGGTGGTGGTGCCGGGGAAGGTGTACCGCGCCGACTCGGACGCGACGCACACCCCGATGTTCCACCAGATCGAGGGACTCCTGGTGGACCGGAAGGTCACCATGGCCGAGCTCAAGGGGACGCTGGACGCCTTCGTGCGCGCCTTCTTCGGCCCGGATCGGCGGACGCGCTTCCGCCCGTCGTTCTTCCCGTTCACCGAGCCCTCGGGTGAGCTCGACGTGAGCTGCGGTGGCTGCGCGGGCAAGGGGTGCCGGCTGTGCAAGCAGAGCGGCTGGCTGGAGATCCTCGGCTGCGGGATGGTTCACCAGAACGTGTTCAAGGCCGTGGGCTACCCCGAGGGCAGCGTCACCGGGTTCGCGTTCGGCATGGGCATCGAGCGGGTGGCGATGCTGCGCTACGGCCTCGACGACCTGCGGAGCCTGTTCGAGAACGACGTCCGCCTGCTGGAGCAGCTCTAGCCATGAAGGTCTCCGTCGAGTGGTTGACCGACTTCGTCTCCCCGCTGCCGGGTCCCGACGAGCTTGCCCGCCGTCTGACGCGCGCGGGCCTGGAGGTCGAGGGGATGCACCGGCCGGCCGAGGCGCTCGCCGGGGTGGTGGTGGCGCGGATCGCCGCCGCCGCGACGCACCCGAACGCCGAGAAGCTGACCGTCACCCAGGTGGACGCCGGTCGCGAACGGCTCCAGGTCGTGTGCGGAGCGAAGAACTTCCAGGTGGGGGACCTGGTGCCGCTGGCGACGGTGGGGACGACGTTGCCGGGCGGGCCGACCATCCAGCGGGCCAGCCTCAGGGGGGTGGAGAGCCACGGGATGCTCTGCTCGGGGAAGGAGCTCGGGCTGTCGGACGACGCGAGTGGCCTGCTCATCCTTCCGAAGGATCTGGTGCCCGGGACGCCGCTGGCGAAGGCGCTGGGCCTCGAGGACGCGGTGCTCGAGGTGAACGTCACGCCGAACCGCGGCGATGCGCTCAGCCATCTGGGCGTGGGGCGCGAGGCGGCGGCGGTGCTCGGGGTCCCGCTCCGGCGGACGCTCCGGGTACCGGTGGAGTCCGGCGCGGCGGTCACCGACGCGATCCGCATCGAGATCGCCGACCCGGTGGGCTGTCCCCGCTTCACCGCCCGGGTGCTCGACGGCGTGCGCATCGCGCCGTCGCCGGCGTGGCTGCGGCGGCGACTCGAGCGCTGCGGCGTGCGGAGCATCAGCAACGTGGTCGACGTCACCAACTACGTGATGCTCGAGCTCGGGCAGCCGCTGCATGCGTTCGACCTGGACCGGATCCAGGGCGGGCTCTTGCGCGTGCGCCGGGCGAGGGAAGGGGAGCCGCTCACCACGCTCGACGGCAAGCAGCGGACCCTGGTCGCGGACGACCTGATCATCGAGGACATGCGCGGCGCCCAGTCGCTCGCCGGCACCATGGGCGGTGCGGACACCGAGGTCAGGGAGAGCACCACCCGCGTCCTGCTCGAGGCCGCGAACTGGGACCCGGGCACCATCCGGCGGATGGCCCGCCGGCACCAGCTCCACAGCGAGGCGTCGTACCGCTTCGAGCGAGGGGTGGACCGGACGGTGCTGCCGGAGGTGCTGGACCACGCTGCGGCGCTCATGGCCGAGCTATCGGGAGCGACGGTCCGGCGTGGGCGCATCGACGTCCACCCGCGCCCCGCCGAGCCGCGCGTCGTCACCCTGGCGAAGGGCGAGGTGGACGGGCTGCTCGGAGCTCCGGTGTCCGAGGCCGAGGTGCAGTCGATCCTGTCATCGCTCGGCTTCGTGGGCGAGCCGGGCGGCCGGTGGCGTGTCCCGGGCTGGCGCCACGACGTGGAGCGGCCCGAGGACCTGGTGGAGGAGGTCGCGCGGATCCGTGGCTACGAGCACATCCCGGCGGTGCTTCCGGCGAGCTCGGGCGAGCTGGTGCCGGAGCCGGCGTGGGTGGAGGTGGAGCGCCGGGTCCGGAGCGCGCTGTCCGGCGCGGGCTTCGACGAGGTGGTGAACTACAGCTTCGTCGACCCGGAGCTCCTCCCCTGGGTGACCCCGCGGGCACTGGAGAAGCTCGGGACGCCCGTGGAGGCGGTCAGCCTGAAGAACCCGCTCACCCCGCAGCAGGCGGTGATGCGGACCACGCTCCTGGCCTCGCTCCTCTCGAACGTGGCGTTCAACCTGCGGCAGCAGCCGGAATCGCTCCGGCTCTACGAGATCGGCCGGGCATACCTGCGCGACCCGCGGGGCGGGAAGGATCTCCGGCCGGTGGCCGAGGAGCGGCTGCACGTCGCGGGCGTGCTGTGGGGGCGGCGCGACCCGCGGAGCTGGACCTCGACCGACGCGGCCTGCGACTTCGCCGATGTCCGCGGGGCGGTGGAGGCCATCGTCTCGGCGCTCTCGGCGGGCGAGCTGACCTGCCGCCTCGGGCGGGTGGCTCCGTTCCATCCTCGCGCGACGGCCGAGGCGCGGGTCGGGGACACCGTGCTCGGCTGGGTGGGCGAGGTGCACCCGCTGGTGGCCGAGCACCTCGCGCTGCCGCGGGGCGTGTTCGCCTTCGAGCTCGAGTTCGCGGCGCTGGAGCGGGTGGCGGCGCTGTCGCCTCGGTTCGAGCCCCTGCCGCGCTATCCGGCGGTGCTCCGGGACGTCGCCGTGGTGGTGCCGGCGGCGATGGAGGCGGCCGAGGTGCGCGCCGTCATCCGCGAGGTGGGCCAGCCGCTGGTCGAGGACGCCACGCTGTTCGACGTCTACACTGGCCCACCTCTGCCCGAGGGGCAGAAGAACCTGGCCTTTGCGCTCCGGTACCGAGCGCCGGATCGGACGCTCCGGGACGACGAGGTGGCTGCCGCCCATGCCCGCATCGTCGACGAGGTCCAGCGCCGTCTGGGCGGGCAGCTGAGGGGTCGGTAAAACCCTCAGCAACTCCAGCAAGTTGACACATTCGGGAGCAGGCAGGCATGCTTTGACTCCATGACGAAGGCCGACATCATCGAAGGCGTCTACGAGAAGGTGGGCTTCTCCAAGAAGGAGTCCGCCGAGATCGTCGAGCTGGTCTTCGACACCGTGAAGGAGACGCTCGAGCGCGGAGACAAGA
>JADGQZ010000176.1 GCA_017881345.1 Myxococcaceae bacterium
GAGGGCGTGGACGTGCCGGGCGATGCGCTCTCGCTGGTCGTCCTGGACAAGCTCCCCTTCGCCTCGCCCACCCACCCGGTGGTCGCCGCCCGCATCGAGGCGCTGGAGGCGGCCGGCCGCGAGCCGTTCTCGAGCTACCAGCTGCCGGAGGCGGCGCTGGCGCTGCGGCAGGGCTTCGGCCGGCTCATCCGGACGCGGAGCGACCGCGGCATCGTGGCGCTCCTCGACGTGCGGGTGGGGCGCAAGGCCTATGGCCGGCAGCTGCTCGCGGGACTCCCGCCGGCGCGGCGCTTCAAGGAGATCCGTCTGCTCGCCGAGTGGTTCCGGGGCGGGGCACCGGTTGCAGAACCGGTCCTCGACGCCGCGGTCTCCCCGAGACGCGAGAAGGACTGAGTCCCGGAGGCGCGCGAAGCTCGAGTCGGCCGAGCGCGGGCGGCGGCCCTCGGCTCAGCGCGCCGTGGCGAGGAGCCCACCGGCCGGGAACAGCTCGCGCGACTCGAGATGCACGAGCGGGATCTCCAGCGTGCAGAGGAGCCCCGCGTTCTGGTGCTCGACGTGGAGCGCGTGGTCCGTGGGGTAGAGGTGCTGCAGCCGCTGGCGGAGCCGCGCGAGCCGGTCTGCCGCCTCGGTCACCTCGATGCCGGGCTGCGCGGTGGCGAGCTGGTGCAGGCGCACACGGAGCCGTCCGTCCGAAACGGCGGCCGACAGCTCGAGGGCGCCCTCCCACGGGGATGCCGGGAGCTCGGCCAGCTGGAACAGGGCGAGCGACGGCACCTCGGCGGTGAGCGCCTCGGCCGCGATGTCCACCCGGCTCCGGAGGCGCCCCGGCGCGCGGATCTGCTGCAGCCCGAGGTAGGCCTGGAGGAACTCGAGCTCCTGCCGCAGGGACACCCGGTCCTGCCCGAGCGTGGCCAGGGTGAGCCGGAGCACGTCGCTCAGGCGCGCGAGCAGCTGCACCGCCTGGGTCGATGCCCCCGAGCGGACGAAGGCCGCCGTGGCCTGGAGCGTGTCCTCGATGAGCTGGGGCTGCAGCTGCACGCGCATCTGGTCGAGCTCGGCCCGGGTGAGCTCGGCCTCGAGCCGGGCCGCGGTGAGCGCTTCCTGCCGCAGCCGCCGCCGGAGCTCGATGGTTCCCAGGATGCCGACGATCCCGAGATAGATGATCGCCGGTTCCACCCCGCGGAGGCCGAGCAGCACCATCCGCCAGAAGTCCAGCTTGCCGTAGCTGGGAGGCCCCATGACCCGCGAGAGCCCTGCAATGGCCAGGCTCAGGTAGGTCGTCACGACGAGGAATCCGCCCAGGAGCGCGGCCACCAGGACGGCAGGTCGAGCCCGGAGCGACACGAGCCGCTGCACCGGGGTGGCGAGCGCCCCGACCACCGGAACCCAGAGGAGCCAGTGGGCGATGAACCAGGGGAAGGGATGCCGGAAGGTGGGCGGCAACGTCCCACGTGCACGGAGCCACTCCAGCACCCCGAGGGTGAGCGCCACGAGCACGGTGATCGCCCACCAGGGCACCCGCCCCCAGGCACGCCCGTGGATCTCCGCGCTCTCTCCTCCGGCCATGACCCCTGCTCTACCGCAGCTGCCGGATGCGCGCCTGCTGGCTCCGCGCCACCGGGAGCTCCGCGCCCGTGGCGAGCACCGCCACCAGCCCGCCGCTCCCCGTGCGTCGCAGCTCGCGGAGGACGCGACGATTCACGATCGCGGTCCGGTGGATGCGGACGAAGCGGGTCGGGTCCAGGCGGCCCTCGAGCGCGGCCATCGATTCGCGGTGCAGGTAGGTGCGGGCCCCGACGTGGAGCTCGACGTAGTAGTCAGCCGACTCGATCCAGTCGATCTCCTCGGCCTCGAGGAAGATGATCCGACCGCGGTCGCGCACCACGATGCGCGAGTTCGACGAGGAGACCAGGCCCGCCTCCACCGCCTTGGCCCGGAGCTGCTCGCCGAGCCGCGCCGCCTCCTCGCGCGACAGCAGCTCCTTGGCGCGGGCGAGCGTCTCGCGGAAGCGGGAGTCCTCGTACGGCTTGAGCAGGTAGTCGAAGGCGTGCACCCGGAACGCCTCGAGCGCGTACTGGTCGTAGGCGGTCACGAAGACCACCATCGGAAGCGGAGGCTCGGCGCGGGCGAGCACGTCGAAGCCGCTGCCCCCGGGCATCTGCACGTCCAGGAAGCACAGCTGGGGGTGCGTCCTGGCCAGCAGGGCCAGCGCCTCGTCCCCGCTACCGGCCTCGCCGACGACCTTCACCTCCGGATCTTCCGCCAGGAGCATCCGCAGACCCTCTCGGGCCAGCGGCTCGTCGTCCACCACCGCCACCGTGACAGGCTCAGGCACTCGCCACCTCCGGACCACGGAAAGGAATCGCCAGGAGCGACTCGACGCCGCCCTCCACCCGGTTCGCCACCCGGAACCGATGCTCTCCGGGGTACAGGTGCTGCAGCCGGGCGCGGACGTTCCGCAGGCCCACCCCCCCGGGTGACTCGGAGCCGGCGGTCAGGCCCACGCCGGTGTCACGGACTCGCAGCACCAGCTGTCCGCCCTCGCGAACTGCCGCGACCTCCACCGAGCCGCCGGCGATGGACGGCGCGATGCCATGACGGACGGCGTTCTCCGCGAGCGGCTGGAGCACCAGGCTGGGCACCCGGGCCTCGAGCGTCTCGGGCGAGATCTGCATCTCGATGCGCAGCCGGTCGGGGAAGCGCAGCTGCTGGAGGCACAGATAGCGCGCGAGAAAGTCCAGCTCCTGCCGGAGCGGCACCTCCTGCTCGCCCGCGGTGGCCAGCGCGATCCGGAGCAGCTCGCCGAGTCCGGTGATCATCCGGACCGCGGTCTCGCCCTCGCCCTTCCGGACCAGCATGGAGATGGCGTTCAGGGTGTTGAAGAGAAAATGCGGGTGCAGCTGACCCCGGAGCGCGTCCAGCTCGGCCTTGGCCAGCTCGGCCTGGAGCCGGGCCCCCGCGAGCTCCTGCGCCCGGAGCCGGCGCCGGAGGTCGAGCGCGAGCAGCACGCCGACGCACATCGCATAGTTCATCAGGTCGAGTGACCCGCTCTCCTTGAACACCATCGTGAAGAGCACCCCGCCCGCCGACATCTTCTGGAACGAGAAAGGCCCGACGGCGAACCGGGACAGCACGGCCATCCACCCCTCGTTCACCAGGATGAAGCCGGCGCAGGTCAGGAGGTGCGCGCCGGCGACTCGCCAGGCCCCGTAGCGCTCCCGGGTGACGTTCCGGACGACCCACGCCAGCACCGGGATGAGGAACGCGATGATCGCCCAGCTCGAGTAGAACCAGAGGAACCGGTGCGTGCCCCACTCGGCCTCCGGCATCCAGGACTTGGATTGGAGCCCGACGGCGACGCCGGGGATGGACCAGAGCAGGAAGAGGCCGGTGAGCCGGCGCAGAGAAGCGAGCATGGGCGAACCGCCGGGAGAACGTGCGTATGTACGGACGATTCCGTCGGCACCCCTGGGCCTGCAGCCAGCGAGGCTGCTCCCGCAGCGGACGGGGGCCGGGGCCCTCCCGCGGGCTTAAAGCTCGCGCGACATGAGAAGCCGGAGCTTGCCGGACTTCTTGCTGACCACCGTCGCCACGGTGGTGAAGCCGGCCTTCCGGTAGAAGGCCACTGCCGGTGCGTTGGCTGGATCCACGCGGAGTGCGAGGGTTTTCCGGTACATGTCCCGGGCGACGCTCAGGGCGTGGTCGAGGAGCGCCATCCCGACCCCCCGGTGCCGGAGCTCGGGCTTGACCACGATGTTCCGCATGTAGGCGGCGCCGGCGACCGGACCATCCCGTTCAACCGTGACGTAACCGACGATCTGGCCCTGCAGGCGCGCGACGTAGACGAAGGGGCGGAGCTGGGTGAGCGCCTGGAGCGACTCCTCGGGCGTTTCCCCCCGCTTGGCCCATGGCTCCGAGGTGCCGCGGAGGGCGGCGACCGGCTGCAGCTCGACATCCCCGAGGGGCCCGAACTTGAGAGCGGCCGGAAGGTCGGCGGGGAGGCTGGCGATGTCGAGCGGCGGCAAGGTCGGCTGCTCGGTGATTGTCTCCACCCGCTTCATCGTCATCTCCGCCACCCCCTCGTACCCACCGTGGATCCTAACCCCAGGGTTCGCATCCGTGCACGTATCGAAACGTTGGCCCCTCCTGTGGTTGGGGGTCCGACCAGGCCTTTCATTCTCGACGGGAGCCGCCCTCCTGTATTCTCTCGGACTGACTCCCCGGGGACGGCCACCCCATGTGCGTCCCGGGGCGCCTCCTCGTGCAACTGAACCACGCCCAGCGGGAACTGACGGTCAAGGTCGTCTACTACGGGCCTGGTCTGTCCGGAAAGACGACCAATCTGCAGATGATCCACGCCCGGACCGCGAGCGAGGGTCGGGGAAAGCTGCTGACGGTCGAGACCCACGACGACCGCACCCTGTTCTTCGATCTCCTCCCGGTCTTCTTCCATACAAGGGGCGGCTACACCGTGAAGGTCAAGCTGTTCACGGTCCCGGGGCAGGTCATCCACAACGCCACCCGGCGTGTCGTGTTGCAGAACGCCGACGCGGTCGCGTTCATCGCCGACAGCCGCCGGACCGCCGGGCAGGAGAACAACCAGTACTGGGCAAACCTCCAGGACAACATGCGGGAGAACGGGCTCAACGCGGCCCAGGTCCCGATCGTGATCCAGTTCAACAAGCGGGATCTTCCGGACACCAAGACCGACGCCGAGCTCGAGGAGACGCGCGCCCGGGGCAAGGAGCCGGTCATCGGCGCGGTGGCGATCCGCGGCGAGGGCGTGCTGGAGACGCTGTACGCGGTCATCCAGCTGGCCTACCGGAAGATGGACGAGCAGGCGGGCCTGAGCCGGAACATCGGGCTCGGTGAATCCGAGTTCCTCAAGCTCGTCTTCGCCCGCATGGACACGGGCGGGACCCAGATCACCGACTGGCTGGCCTCGGGAGCAGGCCCGCGGTGAGCGACAACGGCGACAGCGGCCGTCCGGGGCCAGGCGAGAACACTCCGAAGCTGGACCAGCGTCCGCTCTCGGTGCTCGAGCGGCGGCTGACCCTGGGCGACATGCTGGACACCGCGACCTTCGCCGAGCTCGTGAAGAGCTTCGCCGAGCTCTACAAGCTCGGGGTCAAGGTCTTCGACGAGAAGGGCAACCGTCTCGCCGACATGAAGAGCGGCAACGGCGACTTCTGCGGCTACGTCTTCTCGTTCCCCGACGGCAAGCGCTGCTGTACCCAGACCGTGGCCCGGGTGAAGGACGGCCCGCTGGCGACGACCCAGAATGCCCGCGCGCCCCAGGCGCCTCCGGGGACCAAGCTGCACGGGATGATCGCCGTGCCCTGCTTCACGGGGCTCAGGTACCTGGTGCTGCCCATCCTCTGGGAAGGCGACGTGCTGGGCCGGGTGGTGTTCGGGCCCTTCACCCCCGACGAGATGGGCGACCTGCCGCCCACCCTGACCGATCTCACGCCGGGGCTCGACCTCGCGCAGGCGCAGAGCTACCTGGCGAAGATCCGGCGCGCCCCCGAGTCCACCATCGTCAAGGTGCTGCTCCACTTCGCGCAGCTGCTGGAGACGCTGGTCGCCGCGGGCCAGAAGACGTTCCTCACCAGCCAGGTGCACATCGAGGCCACGCTGGAGAGCAACCGCGACCTCGAGGCGCAGAACAAGCGGCTCGAGCAGATGAACCTCCAGCTCAAGGACATGGACCGGCTGAAGTCGAGCTTCCTGGCGACGGTGAGCCACGAGCTGCGCACGCCGCTCACCTCGATCATCGGCTACTCGGAGATGCTCTCCGAGGGGCTGGTCGGCACGCTGAACCAGGAGCAGACCGAGTACGTCAAGACGATCATGGACAAGGGGGACACCCTCCTGAAGCTGATCTCGTCCATCCTCGACGTGACGCAGATCGAGGCCGGGAAGGTGCGGCTCACGTTCGAGCCGATCTCCGTCGGTGACCTCGTCACCTCGGCGCTGTCCAGCATCAAGCCGCAGGCGCAGAAGAAGGGGCTGACCATCGACCTCAAGCTGCCGGCGCGCGCGGTGGAGGTCCGCGGCGATCGCGAGAAGCTCCGCCAGGTGATGGTGAATCTCTTGTCCAACGCGGTGAAGTTCACCCCCAAGGGCGGCTGGGTGCAGGTGCTGGTCACCGAGGTGAAGTTCCAGCCCGAGCTCGACGCCGAGGGGTGGCACTTCGTGGTCCAGGACTCGGGCGTGGGCATCCCGTCCGACCAGCTGGAGAAGATCTTCCAGAGCTTCTACCAGGTGGACAACTCGAGCACGCGCGAGTTCGGCGGCGCAGGCCTCGGCCTGGCCATCGTCAAGAGCTACGTGGAAGGCCACGGCGGCGTGGTGCGCGTGCAGAGCGAGCTCGGTCAGGGCTCGCGGTTCGAGGTGGTGCTCCCCGTCCACCCGCCACCGCCGAGGGCGGTCATCGCCCCGCCGCTCTCCGAGGCGCCACCCGCGCCCGTTGATCGGTTCTAGCGGGGGGGCCGGCGCCGATGGGCCCGGAGTTCCAGCGCATCGAGGCCTTCGTCGCCGCTGCGCGCGCCTCGCCCCGCGCGCCGGCCGGTCCGGGCGACGACGCAGCGGTGATGACGCGGGTCCGGGGCGAGACGTGCGTGACGGTCGACGCCGTGGTCGAGGGCGTGCATTTCCGCCGCGCGACGGGGCGGCTCGAGGACGTGGGGCACAAGGCCCTGGCGGTGAACCTCTCCGACCTTGCAGCGATGGGCGCGCGGCCCCGCTGGGCGCTGGTGGCGCTGGGCGTCCCGCGCGGGTTCTCGATCCGCGAGGCGCGTGCGCTCGGGGCCGGGTTCGGCTCGCTGGCGCGCGAGAGCGGGACGGCGCTGGTTGGCGGCAACGTGACCCGTGCCCCGGGGCTGTCGCTCACCGTGACCGTCGGTGGACAGGTCGCGCGGGGCGGGGCGCTGCTTCGTTCGGGGGCCCGCCGGGGCGACGTGGTCTGGGTGTCGGGGACGCTCGGGGATGCGCGGCTGGGACTCGCTCTGCTCGAGCGGCCCGGCGGACCCGCGGCGAGGCGGCTGCAGCGGCATCCCCGGCTCGCGCGCGCCGCGCTGATGCGGCAGCGCCGCCCCTCGGCGCGGCTGGCCCTCGGGCGCGCGCTGGTCGGCCTCGCCTCGGCGTGCATCGACCTGAGCGACGGGCTGGTCCAGGACGCGGGGCACCTCGCGGCGGCGAGCGGCGTGGCCCTGCACCTCGCGCTGGAGGCGCTGCCGTGCTCGGCGGCGCTGGTGGCCGCGTATCCGCGCCCCGCGGACCGCGCGCGGATGGCTGCCTCGGGAGGTGAGGACTACGAGCTGCTCTTCACCACGCCGGCGTCCCGAGCCCCGGCGGTGGCGCGGTTGGCCCGCCGGCTCGGCCTGCCCCTGACGCTCATCGGCCAGGTCCGGCGCGGGCGAGGGGTCCACCCGATCGGTGCTCGGGCCGGCCCGCTCCGTGGGTTCGACCACCTGGCCTGAGGGGACGCCGGTGTGGGTTACTCGCCCGCAGTTCGAGCGACCAGGCGAATCCATCCCTACGCCGAGAGCGTAACTCGAAGAATCTCGGCTGCTTGAGAAGGGCTTCGACGAGAGCGTCCCGTCCCCCGCCCAGGCCCCGAAGGTGTCAGACACCTCGTAATGACCTCGTCGCCACCGTCCGCGCCGGCGGACCGGGCGTGTGTCATCCGCACCTTGGACCACGCCGCTGCCCCTCGTGCGAGGGAACCCCGCGACTAAGCTTGCTGCCCGGAACCGGAGGACGAACGCGGCGTGAAATACCTGGTGACCGGCGGGGCGGGCTTCATCGGCTGCAACGCAGCACAGCGCTGGATGCAACGGGGGCACGAGGTCGTGGTCCTCGACGACCTGTCCCGACGCGGCGCGGACAGCAACCTCGCCTGGCTGGAAACCCAGGGCCGCTTCGCCTTCGAGCGGGTCGACATCCGCGACAGCGCCGCGCTCGACGCCTGCCTCGCCCGCCACCGCGATACGCAGGTCATCGTCCACCTTGCCGCGCAGGTCGCGGTCACTACCTCGGTCACCGAGCCGCGACACGACTTCGAGGTGAACGCGCTCGGAACCTTCAACCTGCTCGAGTCGGCGCGCCGGCACGCCCCCGCGGCGGCGTTCCTCTACGCCTCCACCAACAAGGTCTACGGCGGCCTCGAGCACGTGGGCGTGGAGCAGCGCAACGGCCGCTACGCCTTCCGCGACCGCCCCCGGGGCATCGCCGAGACCGAGCCGCTCGACTTCCACTCGCCCTACGGCTGCAGCAAGGGCGCGGCCGACCAGTACGTGCGCGACTACGCCCGCATCTACGGGATGCGCACCGTCGTCTTCCGCCAGTCGTGCATCTACGGCTGGCGCCAGTTCGGCGTCGAGGACCAGGGCTGGGTGGCCTGGTTCACCATTGCCGCCGTCACCGGAAAGCCGGTCACCATCTACGGCGACGGACGGCAGGTGCGGGATCTGCTCTTCGTGGATGACTGCTGCGAGGCGTACGACGCCGCGGTCGAGCGGATCGACCGCGCGAGCGGCCAGGTGTTCAACCTGGGCGGGGGACCGGAGAACACACTGTCACTTCTCGAGCTGGTCGGGCAGCTGGACCAGCTCACCGGCCGTCCCCTGGCCCCGGGATTCGCCGACTGGCGCCCTGGGGACCAGCCGGTCTTCGTCGCCGACGTCACCCGCGCCGCCGAGGCCCTGGGCTGGCGTCCACGCACCGGCGTGGCAGAGGGCGTCCAGAAGCTCGCCGGTTGGGTCCAGCAAAACCGCGGCCTCTTCGGCTGAAGGCACGACGCTCCGTGTGGGGAGGGGTGTTCTTCGGCCCACGAACGCCGCCCGGAATGTGAAATCCGCGCCGTCCTACGCCAGAATCGCGCCCCGCATGGCTCTCGTCCCCCCGCCGACTCGCAACGGAACGGTTCGCCGCTCCGTGCTGGACGAGTTCCCCGGCGCGAGGACCCGCCGTGCTGCGCCGGTGCGTGGGCTGGCAGCGGCGCTCGAGGAGCGGAGCCCGCCGGTGTCGCTGTCTCTTCAGAGCAAGATCCTCGTCTCGCACTTCCTCCTGGCGATGGTGCTGGTGGGCACGCTGCACTTCGTCCGCAACGCCAGCTGGGTGGTGCAGGCGACGGTCGCCGGGGTGGTGACGCTGGCGCTCGCGCTCCTCCTCCCGGCGGTGCTCGCCCGCGTCACGCGGCTGCGCTCGCTCAGCCGGAGCGCCCTGGACATCTCCCGCGGAGACCTCGCCTCGCCGGTGGCGACCGAGCCCAGCCTCGGCCGCGACGAGATCGACGAGCTCAGCACCGCCATCGGCAACATGCAGGAGAACCTGCGGGAGCTGGTGGGCCACATCCAGCACACCGCGGCCAGCGTGGCCGACTCGGCCACCGAGCTGCAGCGCTCGGCCGAGCACGTGAACGCGGCCACCACCGAGGTCGGGACGTCGATCGGAAAGATCGCCCTCGGCGCCGGCACCCAGTCGGACCTGGTGGCGCGCGCCCAGAAGGTGATCGGCGAGATGGCCGGCAGCATCCAGCGCACCGCTCTCTCCGCAGAGGACGCGGCGCTCGCCTCCGGCGAGACCTCGGTGGCGGCGGAGCAGGGCAGCAAGGCGGCCCGGCTCGCCGGCGAGAAGGTGAACAAGGTGTTCAGCCGCGTCGAGAGCGCGAGCCAGGAGGTCTTCGCCTTCGGCGAGAAGACGCAGGAGATCTCCAAGATCGTCGACGTCATCACCCAGGTAGCGCAGCAGACGAACCTCCTGGCCCTCAACGCCACCATCGAGGCGGCGCGGGCCGGCGAGTACGGACGCGGCTTCGCGGTGGTGGCCGACGAGGTCCGCAAGCTGGCCGAGTCCGCCGGCAAGAGCGCCGAGCAGATCAGCAAGCTCGCCCGTGACATCTCCGGCCAGTCCGTCGCGGTCGTCTCGGCGATGAAGCAGGGCATCGAGGAGCTCACCGAGGGACGCGAGGACCTCGGCACCATCGTCCGCTCGATGGGCAGCATCACCGACACCGCCCGCAAGGGTGCGGAGAAGGTGCACCTCATCAGCCAGAGCGCCCGCGAACAGCTCGCCGGCAGCGAGGAGATGGTGAAGGCCGTCGGCGAGATCTCCGAGGTGGCCGAGGCCAACGCCAGCTCCACCGACGCCGCGAACGGGGTCATCGAGGATCAGACCTCCGCCGTCGCCCGCATGACCTCCGCGGCACAGGAGCTGAACAACCTCAGCCTCGAGCTGCAGAGCGTGGTCCGCCGGTTCCGGCTCGGGTCGTGAGCACCGGCACGGCCCCCGACCGCGGCCCGGTGCAGCACGTGGTCTTCCTCCTCGACGCGACCCGTTACGCCCTTCCGCTCGCGGCGGTGCGCGAGGTGGTGCTACAGCCCGATGGCGTGGTGCGCGTCCCGCGGGCACCCGCGTCGCTCATCGGAGTGGTGAACCTGCGCGGCCGGGTGGTGACCGTGGTGGACTTCGCCCGCCTCCTCGAGCTTCCACCGCCGACCCAGCCCCAGCGGAAGCTGATCGTGCTCGAGCGCGGCCGCCGCGACCTGGCCCTCAGCGTCACGGACGTGGAGGGCATCGAGACGGTGGAGAAGGTGTCCACCCAGGCGCGCGAGTCGCGGCCGGTGGTGCGCGGAGTGACCCGCGTGAAGGGTGTGGCAGTGACGGTGCTGGACACCGACGCGCTCGACGTCGCGGTGACACACCTCTTCGACCGCGGCTAACATCCGTTCTCTCCGGGGGCTCTTCCGGTCACATGCCGAAGCGAGTGCTGATCGTCGACGACGCGGTGTTCATGCGGAGCATGATCCGCGACATCTTCAGCTCCGGCGGCTACGAGGTCGTCGGCGAGGCGTCGCACGGCATCGAGGCGATCGAGAAGTACCGCGCGCTGAAGCCGGACCTGACGACCATGGACATCGTCATGCCCTACAAGAGCGGCATCGAGGCCACGCGGGAGATCGTCCGCGGTGACCCGAAGGCGGTGGTGGTCATCTGCTCGGCGCTCGGACAGGAGTCGCTGGTGATGGAGGCCATCGAGGCCGGCGCCGCGGACTTCATCGTCAAGCCGTTCCGCGCCGAGGACGTCCTCGCGGTGGTGACGAAGGTGCTGGGCGAGACGCCCAAGGTGTAGCTCTGGCTGCCACGCTCGACATGTCCCGCTACCTCGGGCTGTTCGTGGCCGAGGCCTCCGAGCACCTCGAGGCGCTCGGCCGCGACCTGGTGGCGCTCGAGGGCACGCCGGCCGACGAGACGGTGGACTCGCTCTTTCGCCACGCCCACTCGGTGAAGGGGATGGCCGCCTCGATGGGGCTCGAGCCGATTGCCCAGCTGGCCCACCGGGTGGAGGATCTGGTCGACGTCGCCCGCAGATTCCCCGGAGCGCTCGGCCGCGAGCGAGTGGATCTCCTGCTCGCCGCCACCGACGCGATGCTCGCCCTGGTGCGGGGCACGGGCGAGGGGACCGCCCCCGCGCCCCAGCCGGAGCTGCTCGGGCGTCTGGGCGAGGCGGTCACCTCGCTCACCGGCGAGGCCCCGCGCCCGACGCGGGTGGCCCGGGTCGACCCGCTGACCCGGCCCGCAGCGGCCCTGAGCACCCGGCGGTTCGAGATTCGCCTCCGCATCCTCCCCGCGGCGCAGAGCCCGGGCCCCCGCGCGTTCCTGGTCTACAAGAAGCTCACCGGCCTCGGCGCCGTGACCCAGCTCCGCCCGCCCCTGGAGGACCTCCGCGCCGGCGCCATCCCGGACGGACGGGTGGCGCTGGTCCTCGAGACGGACGGCGGGCTCGAGCCGGTGCGCTCGGCGATGGCCCTGGTCCCCGAGGTGGAGCTCGTCTCCGCCGAGCCGGTGCCCGACGCGCCTCCGCCCGAGCCGCCGGCCGCGGCGGGACCTCCACCCGAGCCGGCCCGCACGGTGCGCGTCCGCACCGAGCTGCTCGACGACTTCCTCGAGATGGCGGGCGAGCTGCTCCTCGCCACCGCCCGGCTGCGCGACATCGGCCGGCGCTTCCCCGAGCACGAGCGACCGGCGCTGGAGGAGGGCGTGGACCGGCTCCATGCGCTGGTGAAGGACCTCCACGGGAAGGTGATGGGCGCGCGGATGACGCCGGTGGCGGTGATCACCGACCAGCTGCCGCGGGCTGCCCGCGACCTCGCCAGGAAGCGCGGCAAGGACGTGGAGGTGTCCATCACCGGGGCGGAGATCGAGCTCGATCGCGCCATCCTCGACGCCGTCGCCGAGCCGCTGCTCCACGTGCTGCGGAACGCCATCGACCATGGCATCGAGACGCCCGAGGCCCGGGTGGCCGCCGGCAAGTCCCCGCGGGGTCTGCTGCGCATCGTGGTGCGCCGCACCCGTGAGCGGGTGGTGCTCGAGCTCGAGGACGACGGCAAGGGAATGGACCCGGACAGGCTGCGCTCCGCGGCCGTGGCCCGGGGGAGGCTGAGCCAGGAGGCCGCAGCCCGGCTCTCCACCCGCGAGGCGCTGCTCCTCGCCTGCCTTCCAGGGGTTTCGACCGCCGCCGATGTCGACGACGTCAGCGGGCGAGGCGTGGGCATGGACGCCGTGAAGCGCTCGGTCGAGGTGCTGGGCGGGGCGCTCGAGCTCGATTCGCAGCCGGGGCGGGGAACGCGGGTGATGCTGCGGCTCCCGCTCACCGTGGCCGTGGTGCAGCTGCTGCTGGTGCGGGCGGGCGGCGAGGTGCTCGGGCTGCCCATCACCAAGGTCATGGGCGCGGTCGAGCTGCCGGACTCGGCGCTCCAGCACTCCCCCTCTGCGGATCTCTTGACCTACGGGCAGCAGCTCGTCCCGGCACACGACCTCGCCCGGTTGCTGGAGCTCCCCGCAGTGCCGGCGC
>JADGQZ010000177.1 GCA_017881345.1 Myxococcaceae bacterium
CAGGCCCATCAACAGGACGAGCGCGGCCACGCTCAGGATCGGGTGCCGGCGGATGCGGCTCACCGGATCGCTCCGATGGATCCACGCTGAGGATGCACCAACTCAGCCTACGGCGGCTATGCGATCCCGTCGGACTCCGCGGGGAAGAGTCCGCCCTGACGGCGGACAAGGGCAGGGATCTCCGAGGCCGGGACCGGCCTGGACATGAGGAAGCCCTGACCGAGCCGGCACCCGTTGGCTCGCAGGAAGGCAAGCTCCCCCGGCGTCTCGATGCCTTCGGCAAGCGAGGCCATGTCCAGGCTCTGGGCGAGCTGGATCATCGCCCGCACCATGCCCGCCAGGGCGAGGTCCGTGTCCACGTTGCGGATGAACGCCTGGTCGATCTTGAGCACGTCGACCGGCATGTGCCGCAGGCGCGACAGTGAGGAGTAGCCCGTACCGAAGTCGTCGATGGCGACCTCGAGCCCGGCGGCATGCAGGGACGCAAGGATCGTCTGCGTGCGGTCGGCGTCCGCCATGGCCACGGACTCCGTGACCTCCAGGACGATGGTGCGCGGATCCACCTTCGCGCGCTGCAACTCCTCCAGGATCCTCTCCGCCAGGGCCGGCGCCCGGAACTGCCGGAGCGACAGGTTGAAGCCCAGGTTCAGATGCAGGCCCTCTGCCGTCCAACGTGCCTGCTGCGCGGCGACCTCCTGGATGACCCAGTCCCCTATCGACTCGATGAGGCCCAGCTCCTCGGCCAGGGGGATGAAGTCCCCGGGCGGGACGATGCGGCCGCTGGGCTCCCGCCAGCGGATCAACGCCTCGACGCCGTTCACCGACCCCTTCAGCATGTCCACCACCGGCTGGTAGTACAGGACCCATTGCTGATGCTCCACCGCATGACGCAGCCTGCTGATGGCGTGCAGCTTCTCCTTCGGATCCTCGTGGCTCCGCGCGAACAGCATGCTGCTGCCCGGACCCCGACGCTTGGCCTCGTGCATGGCCGTGTCCGCGTTCTGGATCAGTGTCTGCACGTCGTCCGCGTCGTGATGAAGGAGCGAGTAGCCGGCCGAGGCACTGACCACCAGGTCGACCCCCTCCAGACCGAAGGGCTCCTCGAGCGCCCGGGCGATGCCGTAGACCGCCGATCTCAGGGCTTCGAGGCCGACATCTCCCCGGCGCGCCTCCGCCTGAGACTCCAGGCCCTGAAGGAGCACGAGGAACTTGTCGCCGCCCTGCCGCGCGATGATGCCCCCTTTGGGGGTGGCGCCCACCAGACGGCTCGCCATGTCCGCGAGCAAGGCGTCTCCGGCCTGATAACCCAGCGATTCGTTGATGAAGCCGAAGTTGTCCAGGTCCAGCACCACGACGCCGACCCCGGCACCGGTTCGGGCGGCGTCGGCAACGGCTCCCGCCAGCAGCTCCTCGAACCTCCTGCGGTTCGGCAGACCGGTCAGCTCGTCGTGATAGGCGAGGTAGCGCGCTTGCTCCTCGGCCTCCCGGCGCTCGGTGATATCCAGAAGGACGCCCTGGAACAGCCAGGGCCGGCCCTGCTCGTCGTCGATCGGATTGGCGAGCTCGAGCACCCAACGCACCGTGCCGTCCTCGCGCACCATGCGGTACTCGTGCTCGAGCGGGATGTGCTCGCTGTACGCGTTGAGGTACGCGTCCCAGACGCGGGTGGCGTCCTCCGGATGGAGGTGGTGGCTCCAACAGTAGGGGTCGGTAAGCCAATCTTGCTGACTCACGCCCAGCAGGGTCTCCACCTGGGGACTCACATAGATCGAGTCGCGGTCCTCATCGACGGGGTCCAGATAGACCACGCCGGGGATCTGCTCGACGAGCGACTGATACTTCGCCTCCGACTCGAACCGCGCGTTGCGCTCGGCACGCATCTCGGTCGCGTCGTTGAGCACGACCACGGCAATGGCCGGCTCCTCTTTCTGAAGATGCCCGATCCCCACCGACACGGGAACCTCGCCTCCGTCGGCTCGGCGGCAGATGGACTCGAAACGCGCGCCGGTCTCTCGGTCAAGTACGTCGGCTGAGATCAGCAGCTCGACCGCCTTGCCGGTCAGCTCCTGGCGCGAGAACCCGGTGAGGGATTCGACCGGCAGACTCGCGTACAGGATCCGCCCGTCGGCCCCCACCAGGAGCACGCAATCGGGCAGGGCCTCAAGGAGCGAACGAGGACCCAGCGACGCCGCCACCTGCGCCGGCGTCGTCTCGAGTGGATGCGCCAGGTCAGGGGCCACGCCGGTATGACTATCTGGCCCCTGAGGGTTCATCTTCTGAGCATCGGCCGTTCCGAGCTAACCCATGAGGGGCCCACTTTCCCGTGGCCGGGCGCCCTCGGCCGCCGGATAGCACCTGGGGAAGCATTCCGGGGTCCAATCCTTGCGCCGCACACCCCGGTAGGCGGATTGGGAACGGTAGTCGCGGAGCTGGATCCACGTCCCGTCGTGATCGCCCGCGGACTCGGCGATGTAGTCGGTCCCGCCGCCGGCCTCCAGGAAGATCAGGCCGATGTGCCCGGCCGTGTTGGCGGCGTTGCGGTAGACGAACGCATCCATCGGCTGTGTGGCGGCGTAGCTCTTCGTCATGGACCGGAAGGGCTCCGAGGCCGCGGGCGAGAAGAAGTCGGCGGTGGTGTACGGACCGTGGATGTTCTTGTCGTAGTCCCAGTGGCGATAGCCCACGCGGCCGTCGCTCCGCAAGGCCCAGGTCCGAAAGACCAGGCCGGAGCAGTCCGTTCCCTCCCCGCCGGAGTCCGGAGCGTTCGGCGTGTCGTCGCGGTTGTTCAGCTCGAAGCATCCGCCGCCCCACTCGTAGCCCTCGTGGTTCATGGGCTGGAAGTAGGCGGAGGCTTGCGAGCGTTTCCACATGAGCAGGTCGTAACTGCCACCCGCGCAGTTCTGGTCCACCCACGCGGCATGGGCGGTGGCCACGCCTCCCGCACCGATCAGAGCCGCGAGGAGCGCCATGACACCCCGGCGACGGACCCGACTGAGATGCCGCCTTGCCATCTCAGCGCACCTCGTATCGCTCGATCATGAAGGCGTTCGCGCTCTGATACGCG
>JADGQZ010000178.1 GCA_017881345.1 Myxococcaceae bacterium
GCAGGGGAAGTTCTGACCGGCTCGACGTTGACCGGCCCGAGAAGAACTACCCCGGCTGCGTGCCTGTGCGAACCCCGTCGCTCAGCGCCGGATGAGGAGCACTCCCGCCAGGAGCAGAACCGCCCCGAGCGCCCGGCCCGGGCCGAAGGGGTGGTATGGGACGCCGAGCAGCGCGAACCGGTCGATGGCCATCGCGGTGATGAGCTGCCCGCTGACCACCAGAGCCACCACCGTCGCTGCCCCGAGCCGGGGGACCAGGACGATGGACACCCCGAGGTAGGCCGCTCCGAAGAAACCGCCCAGGAGCCAGAGCAGGGGCGTGTCCTGGAACTGCGCCGCCGGGAAGTGGACCCGACCGATGGCCAGGGCGCAGATCATGGCGATGGTCCCCCCGATGTAGCTCACGAAGCCCGCCCAGGAGATCGAATCGAGCCGCGCCCGCAGACCCGCGTTGAGGGCGGCCTGGACCACCAGGCTGGCGCCCCCTGCGAGTCCGAGGAGCAGGAGGAGCACGCTCTGGATGGACTTCAAGGTCACCTCGCGGGAAGCAGGAGCCGCATCGCAGTCGCGGTGGCCGGGCATGCTCCCCGGAGCTCCTCGGACTGCGCAAGTGACGTGGGCAGCGCACCGCGGGGGATCGGCTGGAAACCGAACCTGGGAAAGTAGTCGGCCGCGGTCGTGGTGAGCAGGAAGAGAGACCGAAGCCCGAGCTGACCCGCGAGCTCGAGACTCCGGGCCACCAGCGCAGTCCCGAGCCCGCGGCCGGCGGACTCCTCGGACACTGCCAGCGACCGGAACAGGCCGACCTCTCCGTAGCGCTCGATGCCCGCGCAGCCGACCAGCGCCGAGCCCTCCTCGGCGACCATGAACGCCCCGAGGTGGGCCGGCGCACCCGCGGTCGGGAGACCCCGCGCGATGAGGAGCTGTTCGATGCCTTCGCGGTCATCCGGGCGTGCCGGCCGCAGCACGCGCCGTTCGGTCACCATGGTCATAGGGAGCCCTTTCCGGGGAACCGGTCGCGTCCGATGTCCCGGGTGAGGGTCTCCAGCTTGAGCCGATCCAGCTGCTCGAGCGGGAGCGAGGCAAAGATCTGCAGCCGCCGGTAGAGCGTGAGCGCGACCTGGTGGAAGACTCGCTCCTTCGCCTCGGACGCGCCGACGAACGCAGCCGGATCCTCCACGCCCCAGTGCGCGATGATCGGCTGTCCTGGCCAGATGGGGCAGGTCTCGCGCGCGTTGTCGCAGACGGTGACCACGAAATCGAAGTGCACGTCCTCGACCTCATCCCAGGACTTGCTACGCGCGTCGCTCGCGTCGATGTGGAAACGCTGGCGCAAGACCTGGAGGGTCATCGGGTTCACCGCTCCGCTCGGACTCGCCGCAGCGCTGTACGACTCGAAGCGGGTGCCGCCGAGGCGCCGGAGGAAGTACTCGGCGAAGACGCTCCGGGCCGAGTTTCCGGTGCAGAGGAACAACACCCGGAGGGGACCCTGGCCGGTCTTCATCGCGAGGTCTCCGGAGAGGAATGGGGCGCGAGCAGGTCCGGGGCGGTGGTCGCGACCTGCCGCGGCGCGAGCCAGCGGAAGAGGCCTGTGGCCACGGTGGCACCGACGGCTTGCCCGAGCAGGAATCCCGGCACATCAGCGGGCCGGATGCCGGCGAACGTGTCGGTCGCCGCGCGGGCCAGCGTGACCGCCGGGTTGGCGAAGGCCGTGGACGCGGTGAACCAGTACGCTCCCGTCACGTACGCGGCCACCGCGAAGGCCACCACCCCCGGCCTGGACCGCGCGCTGCCCCAGATGACGCTCAGGAGCCCGAACGTGGCCACCGCCTCGCTGAGGACCTGACCTACCCCGGCCCGGACGTGGTGCGAGGTGGTGAGGACGGGCAGCCCGAACATCGCGTGCGCCAGCGCCACGCCGACGAAGGCTCCGAGGCACTGCGCGAGCACGTACCCTGGCACCTCGCTCCAGCGCATCCCGCCCTGGCTCGCGTCGGCCAGGGTCACCGCGGGGTTGAAGTGCGCGCCGGAGACCGGGCCGAACGCCAGGATCAGCGCCACCAGCGCTCCGCCCGTGGCCACCGCGTTGGCGAGCAGGGTTAGTGCGACGTTCCCGCCCGACAGCCGCTCCGCCATGATGCCCGAGCCCACCACTGCGACCAGGAGCATCGCCGTGCCGCAGGCCTCGGCGGTGGCGCGACGGAGGAGCCCGGTCACCGACGTCCCCGTGCCGCACGTGCCGGCCGCGCCGCCGGGGCGCACGCCAGTCCCTCGGGGGCACAGCTCGCGCCGGCACAGCAGTTCTCGGTGAGGAACGCCACCAGCCCGTTCATCCGTTCGTAGCTGGCCGCGTAGATGAGCTGCCGGCTGCGCCGCTCCTGCGTGATGAGCCCGGCGTGCTTCAGCTCCTGGAGGTGGAAGGAGAGCGACGACGCCGGAACCCCCACCGCCTCGGCGATCGCTCCGGCCGGTAGACCCTCCGGTCCGCGCCGGACGAGGAGCCGGAAGACCTGGAGCCGCGTTTCCTGGGCGAGCGAGCCGAGGCCAGCGAGGGCGTCCTTGGTTGTCATCCCATATTTCTAGAAGAGTCGAATGAAGCGCGCAAGACCGATGGCGTGCCACGCGCCAGGAGGCCTGTCTGTGCTCCTCGCGGCGACCGGTCCGTGCGACGCTGCTCGTCCGATGGAACCCGTCGCCCCGGTCGTCCTGCAGGGTCAGCGCGTCCGGCTCGAGCCGCTCGGTCTCGAGCACCTCGATGGGCTCCAGGCCATCCTCGAGGGCCCCCGCGACACGTTCGGCCTCACCTCGGTCCCCCCCGACCGCCCGGCGCTCGAGGCCTACGTCGCCACCGCGCTCGAGGAGCAGCGGCGCACCTCGGCGCTGCCGTTCGTCACCCGCGACGCGGTGACGGGCCGCATCGTGGGCAGCACCCGATTCGGCAACATCGAGTTCTGGGTCCTGCCCCCCGGGTCGGACCTCGCCCGCCCACCAGGTGTCCCCCACGCGGTCGAGATCGGCTGGACCTGGCTCGCTCCGGACGCCCAGCGCACGGCGATCAACACCGAGGCCAAGCGGCTGATGCTCGCCCACGCCTTCGAGCGCTGGCGGGTGCTCCGGGTGACGCTCAAGACCGATGCGCGCAACGTTCGCTCGCGGACGGCCATCGAGCGCATCGGCGCACGGCTGGACGGCGTGCTGCGTGCTCACCTGCCGGCCGCGGACCGAGGGCCCCGCGACACGGCCTGGTACTCCATGCTCGCCCGCGAGTGGCCGGACGCCCGGGCGCGGCTGGACGCCCGGCTCGCCCGCGGAGCGGGTCCCGCTACTTGAGCCGGCTCTCGGCCGCGGCCCAGTCGATGTTCGAGAAGTACGCCTCGACGTACTTCGCGCGCTCGAACGGCTTGTAGTCCGGCACGAACGCGTGCTCCCAGGCGTCCATCACCACGATGGGCCGGAAGCCGGCGATGTTGTTGATCTCGTGCAGGGTGATCCAGTGGGTGGACAGCCACCCGTTGCTCGGGTCCTGGTAGGTCACCGCCCAGCCGATGCCCGGCATGGCCGCGACCGCCTTGAGGTCCGCCAGATACACGTCCCAGCTGGTGAAGCTCCCCTCGGCTGCGGCCTTCAGCTTGGCGCCGGGGTTGCCCGAGCCGCCGGGCTTCATCCCGCCGAAGTAGTACTCGTGGAGGACCATCCCGTTGTACTCGAAGCCCAGCCGGCGGGTCATCTCGGCGTAGGCCGGGTTCGCGCCCGACGCCTGGCCCTCCTTGGCCAGACCGAACAGCGTCTCGGTGAGCTTGTTGGTGCGGTTGACGTAGCCCTCGTAGAGCTTGAAATGAGACTCGAGCACCCCGTCGCTGATCCCCTTCAATCCCTTGAGATGGGGGAACGACTTCGGGGTGTACTTCTTGGCCAGCTCTGCCATGGATGACTCCTCCTGTCGCCGGACGACGGCTTACTGCCGAGCCGGGCGCTTGGCGAACCGAAAAATGCCCGAGCTTCCAGAGGTGGAGATTGCGCGACGAACCCTGGAGCGCTGGCTCGGGGGCTCCGGGGTCACCTCGGCCCAGGCCGACCGCACGCGGGTCTTCCGGGCGGGCGGCCGGGGCAGGTTCGGCCGGCTGCGCGGAGGGCTCGCCCGGGCCGATCGCCACGGGAAGGTCCTGCTCGTCTCGCTCGACTCGGGCCAGGGCTTCCTCTCGCACCTGGGCATGACCGGGAAGTGGGTCCGGCGGGCGGCCGGAGAGGCCGTCCCGTACAGCCGTGCCCGGCTGCAGCTCGCCGACGGCAGCGTCGTGCACTACCGGGACCCCCGGCTCTTCGGACGCATCGAGCCACACCCGGCCGAGGCCCTGGCGACGCTCCCCGCGGTGCGGGCGCTCGGGCCGGACCCGCTGCTGACCCCTCTCTCGGGGCGGCAGCTCCAGGACGCGCTCGGCGCGACCCGCGCCCCCATCAAGGTCGCCCTCATGGACCAGCGGCGTCTGGCGGGACTCGGGAACATCCACGCCGCCGAGGCCCTGTGGCGGGCGCGGATCCACCCCGGGCGGCCCGCCCGGACGCTCGAGCCCGCCGAGTGGAACCGGCTCGCCACCGCCATTCGCCGCGGGCTCGCCTTCGCCCTGGCGGCCGAGGATGGCGAGGAGATCGCCTACGTCGAGGAGCCCGGGACGGAGAACCCATTCCGGGTCTACGCTCGCGCGGGCGAGCCCTGTCCTCGCTGCGGCACGCCCATCACGCTGCTACGCCAGGCGGGCCGGAGAACCGACCTCTGTCACCGGTGTCAGCCGGCGAGGAGACGCGCACGATGAGCGTTCATGCCAAGGGCCTCGACCACGTCGCCATCGTGGTCCGCGACCTCGACGAGAGCATCCAGCTGTGGCGAGACGCCCTGGGACTCGAGCTGGCCCACGTGGAGGAGGTCCCCGAGCAGCAGGTCAGGACCGCCATCTTCGGGCACGGGATGGGCCGGGTGGAGCTCATCTCGCCCACCACGGCGGACTCCGGCGTGGCGAGATTCCTCGCCTCGCGCGGGGAGGGCCTCCACCACGTGTGCATCGAGGTGGAGGACATCGAGGCGGCCATGGAGTCGCTCCGGAAGGCCGGTGCCCCGCTGATCGACAAGGAGCCGCGCCCCGGCGCCGGTGGCGCGCGGGTGGCGTTCGTTCACCCGAAGGGGATGCGCGGGGTGCTCACCGAGCTGCGCCAGGGACCCGCGGAGGAGCGGCCTCCGCTCAGCGGCCGGCGTCCTTCTTGAAGCAGAACAGGTCCTGGGTGCTGTTCGCCGGGTTCTGGCCGGCGAGGCAGAAGGTCCCTGACGGGCAGTCCTTGTCCAGCTCGCAGCGCGCAGTGCAGACGCAGTTCTGGCCCACGCGGCAGAAGCAGCTGTTCGGGGAGGCGCAGTCGTTCTGCACCGCGTACACCGAGCACGCATCGCCGAACTGGCTCAGGCCGCTGCCGCAGGCGCCGATGACGGCGAGCAGAAGCGCCGCGCCGAGGGACAGCAGGGGAATCTGGATGCTTCGATTCATGTTCTCCGGATGCTAGCGCAAAGAGGGAGGGCCGGGCGCGATGCAGGTGTGCACCTCATTGACAGAGGTACGCGTGGGTGTCTTCATGCCGCGCCCTTCGTCCTACCCCCCCGGAGATTCTCAGTGAAGGTCACAGCCCTGGCGGCGCTTCTCGTCACCGCCACCGCGCTCGCGCAGACGCCCCCGTCGGGTGCTCCCGGCGCACCGCTCGCCGCGCCTGCCACATCGCCGAATCCTCCGGCTGCTCAGCCCGGCGTCCCCGCGGGCGGGAAGTACGTGACCGACGCCGAGATGCAGAAGCAGATCGACGCACAGGTCGAGGCCGCCAAGAAGGAGCTCCGCGAGGAGATGCGCGCCCAGGCGGCCACCGTCGCTGCCACCTCTGCCGGAGGGACGTGGGAGGCCGAGGCCGCCGCGCACCGCAAGCTCGACCTGGTGGAGCTGCACGGGTACTTCCGCGTCCGTCCCGAGCTCCTCCAGGCCTTCGACCTGAACCAGCCGCCCGACGCCTACGGGACCGGGTACTGGCTCTTCCCCCGCCCGAACGGGACCGCCAACGGCGCCGTCCTGGGCGGAGGCCACAGCGTCGCCGGCACCAACATGCGGTTCCAGCTGGACCCGACCATCAATGTCTCGGAGGAGGTCCGGATCCGCGCCCAGATCAATGCCCTGGACAACGTGGTGTGGGGAAGCACGCCCCAGTACGCCTACATCCAGCAGAACCGGGTCGACATCGGCATCCTGAACGAGACGGCCGTCCCGCCGATCCCGGGCGTGAACTCCACCCAGAGCAACATCGCGGTCACCCGCGTCTGGGGAGAGGTGGCAACCCCGGTCGGCCTCCTGAAGTTCGGCCGGATGGGAGACCAGTTCGGCATGGGCATCGTCCACAACGACGGGAACTGCCTCGACTGCAACTACGGGGTGACCGTCGACCGGTTCGAGTTCGTCGCCGAGCCGCTCCCCGGCTTCCTGGTGATCCCCATGCTGGACTTCAACGTGGAGGGCCTGGTCGGTGGCTCCACCAACACCCAGGGGCAACCGTACGACGTGACGAACACCGACGACTCGCACACCTTCGGGATCGTCCTCGCCAGGAAGGACAGCGATCTGAGGGCCCGGGCGAAGATCGACGCCGGCGGCACCGTCGTCAACTACGGGTTCTATTTCCAGTACCGGAGCCAGACGTACGAGTACGTCCAGAACGGGTCGACCACCAGCTTCTTCGTCCAGGACCCGTACGTCGTCCCCTCTCCGTCGCTGAGCCGCATCCCGAGGTTCGCCTACCTCTTCATTCCGGACCTGTGGTTCAAGTTCGAGAACAAGTCCTTCCGCATCGAGCTCGAGATGGCCGCGTACCTCGGCAAGGCGCAGGCCTGCCAGAGCTACTACGGGACCACGAACAACCAATGCAACTTCAACCAGCAGCTCACCATCGCCCAGTACGGCGGCGCGCTGCAGACCGAGTACCGGCTGCTCGACGGCGCGCTCAAGATCGGCCTGGAGGTCGGTGCGGCCAGTGGCGACTCCGCCCCGGGCTTCGGGGACAAGCCGAATCGCCCGAGCAAGCAGAACATCCCCAACACCACCGGCGCGCAGTGGGGTGACTACGACGGCGCGCAGTACGGCCGCCGTCCGTGCCGGCCCGGGACCCAGCAGCCGATCTGCATCGACAACGACATCCGGAACTTCCGCTTCAACCAGGACTACCGGATCGACCTCATCCTCTGGAAGGACATCATCGGCGGCGTCACCGATGCGGCCTACATCCGCCTCCCGGTCAGCTACGCCATCAACGACTCCTTCAGCGTCTTCGGGAACTTCATCTACTCGCGGATGATCAAGGCCACGAGCACTCCCTCCGGAACCAGCACCCAGCTCGGCATCGAGCTCGACGCCGGCGTGAAGTACCAGTCGGACGACGGCTTCTACGCGCAGCTGGCGTACGGCGTGCTCTTCCCGTTCGACGCGCTCAGGTACGGGTATCTGACCTTCTCGCCGGGCGCTGGCATCGCGCAGGCCATCCGTGCGCAGCTCGGGATCCGCTTCTAGGCCCGCCGGGCTCCTCGCCGTCGCCCTGCTCGCCGCCGCCTGCGGGGTCCGGCCCAACACGCTCCACCCACCCCCGCCGGCGGCCAGTGCCACGGGCTCACCGGAGACCGCGCCGAGCCCGGACCGTCCGCCCACCAGTCGGGGACCCATCCCCCCGTCCGCGCCCGCGACGCCGGACGCCGGGTCCTAGCGCCGGCCATGGACCATTTCCGTCCCCTCCGCGGCGAGCTCCACGTCGAGGATGTCTCGCTCGAGCGGCTGGCCGCGCGCGTCGGGACGCCCACCTACGTGTACTCGGAGGCGACGCTCCGGAGGCACTTCCGGGTCGTCGACCAGGCGTTCGCCGGCGCGCCGCACCTGGTCTGCTACTCGGTGAAGGCCAACGGCAACCTCGCGCTGCTCCGGTCGCTGCGCCGGTGGGGTTCGGGGTTCGACGTGGTGTCCGGCGGGGAGCTGGCGCGGGTGCTCGAGGCGGGCGGCGAGCCGGGTCGCACCGTGTTCGCCGGCGTGGGGAAGACCGAGCCGGAGATGGCCTTCGCGCTCCGGGCGGGGATCGGGATGTTCAACGTCGAGAGCGCCGAGGAGCTCGAGGCGCTCGACCGGGTCGGCCGCCGTCTGCGCCGCCGCGCCCCGTTCGCCATCCGGGTGAACCCTGGTGTCGACGCAGGGACGCACCGGCACATCTCCACCGCGTTGCCCACCTCGAAGTTCGGCGTGCCCTTCGACGAGGCACGCGGCCTCTACGCCCGCGCCCGTCGCATGCGCGGCGTCCGGGCCCGCGGCGTCGACTGCCACATCGGAAGCCAGCTGACCCGCCTCGGTCCGCTGGCCGCGGCGCTCCGGCAGGTGGCGGGGCTGTACCGTGCGCTCCGGGCCGAGGGGCACCGGCTCGAGTGGCTCGACGTCGGGGGTGGGCTTGGCATCCGCTACCAGGAGGAGGAGCCGCCGTCGCCCGACCGCTGGGCCGCGACCGTGCGCGAGGCCACGGGTGAGACCGGGGCCATGGTCCTGGTCGAGCCGGGCCGGGTGCTGGTGGGCAACGCCGGCGTGCTCCTCACGCGCGTCCTGTACCGGAAGCGGGCCGGCGGGCGAACCCTGGTCGTCGTCGACGCGGGGATGAACGACCTGCTCCGCCCGGCGCTCTACGGGGCCGAGCACGCCATCGTCCCGGTCCGTCCGCGCCGGGGCAGACTCCAGATCCTGGACGTCGTCGGACCGGTGTGCGAGTCCACCGACGTGCTCGGTCGCGACCGCCGGCTGGTGCTCCCCGAGCCGGGGGCGCTGCTCGCCATCCGCGGCGCCGGGGCGTACGGGATGAGCATGGCCAGCACCTACAACGGTCGCCCCCGGCCGGCCGAGGTGCTGGTCTCCGGGGGACGGGCGCGGGTGGTGCGCCGGCGCGAGCGGATCGAGGACCTCTGGCGCGGCGAGCCAACCGGACGGTAGGGTGGCCGCGCCATGAAGCTCCACGGATCGATGACTGCACTGGCCACGCCATTTCGAGGCGGGGCACTCGACGAGGACGCATACCGGGCGCTGGTCCGCCAGCAGCTCGCCGGGGGCACCACGGGCCTGGTGCCCTGCGGGACCACCGGCGAGGCGGTGACCATGGGCCCGGCCGAGCGGGTGCGCGCGGTGCGGGTGGTGGTCGAGGAGGCGAAGGGCCGGGTCCCGGTCATCGCCGGCGCCGGCAGCAGCAGCACCGCCGAGACCATCGAATCGATGGGCCGCGTCCGCGAGGTCGGCGCCGACGCCGCGCTCATCGTCACGCCCTACTACAACAAGCCCAACCAGGCCGGGCTGCTGGAGCACTACCGCGCCTGCGTCCGTGCGCACCCGGGCTTTCCCATCGTCGTCTACAACGTGCCGGGCCGGACCGGCGGCGACATCCTGCCCGAGACGATGCAGCGGCTCTGCGAGCTCGACGAGATCGTGGCCATCAAGGAGGCGACGGCGAGCATGATCCGCGCCGTCGACCTGCGCGAGAAGTGCGGCGCCCGGCTGACGATGCTCTCCGGTGACGACTTCACGGTGGTGCCCTTCGTCGCCTGCGGCGGCGAGGGCGTCATCTCGGTCTCCTCCAACGTCGCCCCGCGGATGATGGCGGACATGGTCGAGGCGGCGCGCCGGGGCGAGCGCGAGCGGGCGCTCGAGCTTCAGGTCCGGATGAATCCGCTCCACCGGCTGCTCTTCGCCGAGCCGAACCCCATCCCGGTGAAGTGGGCGCTCCACCTCATGGGCATGTTCGGCCCGGAGATCCGGCTACCGCTCGTGCCGCTCGCCGAGCCGCACCGCATCGGGCTGGCGACGGAGCTGCGCCGGCTCGGCCTGCTGAGCTGACGGTTGCTCGGGGCAGTGCCGGCAGGTTCCTCGCGGCGGCGCTACATCCGGACGGATCATGGCGGACGGCAAGAAGACCTCGACGGGCGTCCTGTTCGCCCTCTGCTCCATCTTCACCGTCCAGATCGGAGCGGCAGCGTCGACCCCGGTCTTCGCCTCCATCGGTCCGGCGGGGACCGCGTGGCTCCGGCTGTGCTGGGCCGCGGTGATCTTCGTCGCCATCGCCCGTCCGAACCTCCGCGCCTTCCGGCGGCGTGACCTCGGCGCTGCGGTGCTGCTCGGGGTGGTGAGCGCCGGGATGACCATCACCTTCTTCGAGTCGATCGCCCGCATCCCGCTCGCGACGGCCGTGGCCATCGAGTTCCTCGGCCCGCTCACCGTGGCCGTGCTTCGTCGGACCAACCGCTGGGGCCTGGTCTGGCCACCGCTCGCGCTCGGCGGGGTGCTGCTGGTGACGCAGCCGTGGTTCGGGCTGACCGATGCGGTGGGCATCGTCTTCGCCCTCGGCGCTGCCCTGTGCTGGGCGGGGTACATCCTGCTCACCCAGCGCGTCGGAGAGCGCTTCCACGGAGTCGCCGCGCTGGCCATCTCCATGCCTGCGGCCGCGCTCGCCGCGACCCCTGTCGGCCTCGTCCAGGCGCTGGGACACGTGACGCCGACCGTCGTCCTCGCCTGCGCCGGGCTCGCGCTGCTCCTGCCCGTCATCCCGTACACGCTCGAGCTGCTCTCGCTTCGCCGCCTCGACGCGGGGACGTTCGGCACGCTGATGAGCGTCGAGCCCGCCGCGGCCTTGCTGGTGGGCGCGGTGATGCTCCACCAGTTCCCCGGCTGGGGGCAGGCGGTCGGTATCGGGCTGGTCACGGTCGCGGCGATCGGGGCCGCGCGCACCGGCCGCGCCGCCGAACTGGTCACGCCCGTCTCCGCACCCCTGGCGGGTTGAGAGTCGCGCCCGGTGGCCGCCCGGCGTGCTACATCGCTCGGCCGTGGCAGCGCTCACGCTCCTCGTCAGCGGCGTCCCGGGCCGGATGGGCTCGGCCGTGGTCCGCGCTGCCTCCGAGGAGCCGGCGGTCAAGGTCGTGGGCGCCGTCGCGCGGCCCGGCACTGCCTCGCGCGGGCGTGACGTCGGCACGCTCTCGGGCGTCTCCGCGCTCCACCTCCTGCTCCGGGACGACTTCACCGCCGCGCTCGCCGAGGTGCGCCCCGACGTCGCGGTGGACTTCACCACGCCCGAGGCGGCGACCGACTTCGCCGAGGCCTGCGTCCGGCAGAGCGTCCCGTTCGTCACCGGGACCACCGGCTTCACCGTGGTGCAGCGCGAGCGGCTCGACCGCGCGGCCGCGCGCATCCCGATGGTCATCTCCCCCAACATGTCGGTGGGGGTGCACGTGATGCTCGAGGCGGCCTCGCTCCTCGCCCGCGTGCTCGGGACCGGCTGGGACGCCGAGGTCCTCGAGCTCCACCATCGCCTCAAGAAGGACGCCCCGAGCGGCACCGCCCTGCGCATCGCCGAGGTGGTGGCCAGGGCCCGCGGTCAGGACGCCTCGGCGTTCCGTCTCGCCCGCGCCGGACCCGTCGGCGAGCGGCCGGTCGGGGAGATCGGCGTCCAGACGCTCCGCGGCGGCGACGTGGTGGGCGAGCACACCGCCTTCTTCCTCGCGCCGGGCGAGCGCATCGAGCTCAGCCACCGCGCCACCAGTCGCGATCAGTTCGCCAAGGGTGCGCTGCGCGCGGCGCTCTGGGTCCGCGGCCAGCTCCCCGGGCAGTACGGGATGCGGGACGTGCTGGGGCTGTGAGCGCGGCGACCACGGCGATCCCGGTCCACATCGGGCTCGGCGCGAACCTCGGCGATCCGGAGCGGACGCTGGCCACCGCCGTCGAGGAGCTGGCCCGGCTGGACGACGTGGCGGTGCTTCGCCGCTCCTCGCTCTACGCCGCGGCACCCATCGGCCCTGCCCAGCCCGAGTTCCGGAACGCGGTCGTCAGCCTCACCACCGCGCGAAGCCCGGAGTCCCTCCTCGCTGCTCTCCTGGACGTCGAGCGAGCACACGGGCGCATCCGGTCAGAGCGCTGGGGCCCGCGGCTGCTCGACCTCGACATCCTCCTCTGGGGCGACCGGGTCGTGGACACCCCCGGTCTGCGCATCCCGCACCCGGAGCTTCACCGCCGGCGCTTCGCCCTCGAGCCCCTGGCGGAGCTGGTCCCGGGGGCCCGGCACCCCGTCCTCCAGAAAACGGTCGCCGAGCTGCTGGTCGCCGTGCGAGATCAGCACGTGCAGCGCCTCGAATCCGCCGTGTGGAGCGCCCGATGACGATGTTTGCCTGGCCAATCTTGCTCGTGCTCGCACAGGGGCAGCCGCTCCCTCCGGGGCACCCGGCCATCTCGGGCGAGGTCGTCCCGGCGAAGCCCCTGCCGTCCGGCGCAGCACCGTCTCGCAGCCAGATCGGTGCCGATGGCCAGGTCCTTCCGCCGAACCACCCGCCGCTCCAGGCGCAGCCGGACAGCGCCGCGCCCTTGCCGCCGGGCCATCCGGCCATTCCGCCCGCCGGGGGAGCGGCCCCTGGCCCGGGCAGCTCTGCGGGGCTCCCCGCCGGTCATCCGAGCGTCGCCCCCGGCAGCACCGCGCCGCCGACGGACGACCTCGTCCGGAAGATGGACGCCACGCCGGACCTCAAGACGCGCCCCAAGCCCTACGAGGTCTCGGCGGCCATCGGGAAGCTCTACTACGGGCGTGGCCGCTGGGCCGACGCGCGCGATTTCTTCGTCCAGGCGGAGAAGACCGCCGAGCCTGTCCGGGCGCTCTTCCTCGAGCAGCGCAAGCAGGTGAAGGGCGTGCTCCCCGATGCCGCGGCGGCTGGCTGCCGCGTGTCGAGCGACATGGGGGTGGAGAAGGCGGTCGAGAAGGCCCGGAGCCTCGCTGCCCAGAAGCAGCACGGGCCGGCTGCGGCCTGTGCGCTCGAGGCGCTGGGCCCGGTGCTCGAGTCCACGGCGCTGCTCGGCAACACCCTGGCGCTGATGGGCGACACGAAGGGGGCGCTCGCCGCGTACCAGCGCGTGCTCCAGGTCGATCCCCGGAACGCGCTCGCGCTCTACGGGGACGGCGCGGTCACCTTCGACGTGAAGGGCGACGACCTGGCGGCGCTGAAGGCCGCTCGCAAGGAGCTGCAGACCTCGGTGGACATCGCTCCCAACGCGGCCCAGTCCGCCTCGGCCAGCGCATACATCCAGCGCATCGACCAGGTGATCGCCGCCGGCGGAGCCACCAAGTTCGCTCGCCAGCAGGAGAAGCTCCGCGCCGAGGCAAAGCCGGTGGTCGCGGCGGGGCCGATGGCCGGTGGCCCGATGGCTGGCCCGATGGCGGCCGCTCCGCCGCCGCAGGCCGCGCCCGCCGCCCCTGTTGCCGACGGACCGGCGGCGCCGCCCCAGCTGAGCAAGGAGACGATGGAGGCGTTCGAGAAGACCCAGGTGACGCCCGAGATGCAGGCCAACTTCGCCCGGCTCATCGCCGATGGCGAGGCGAAGCTCGTCGCCAACAAGTACCAGGACGCGCTCGACGACTTCCGCCAGGTGATGCCGTACCAGCCCAACAACGGACGGCTGCGCGCCGGGCTTGCCTGGGCGCTGGTGGGGCTGCAGCGCCAGCCGATGGCGGACAACGTCTGGAGGGTGGCGGTCGGCGCGGATCCGGCCTCGGTCGACGCGCTCGGCGATCGGCTGTCCAAGGGCGGCAACAAGGAGAGCGCCAGGGCTCTGTGGACCAAGCTCCAGGCGAGCGCGCCGGACTACGCGTCGAAGTCCGGGATGCAGAAGAAGCTGGGCGGGTCCAACTAGCCGGTGCGCGCCGGCGCGCCGGTGTCGCGAGTGCCCGGCACCTCCTTCACCGTCGCCGGTCCGGCCATCGTCGGCACGCTGAAGGTGACTTCATCCCGTCCGAGGAAGTGCGCCGGTCCGTCGAGCAGCGCGAGCATCCCGCGTCGCTTCATCCAGAGAACGGCCACCGTGAGGACGCCGGCGGCCGAGGTCATCGTCAGGCGCAGCCCCACGTGGTCGCCGAGCCACGAGAGGCCGAGGAGCCCCACCGCGTAGCCGACGCCGAGCACCATCGTGTACAGGCTGCTGACCCGCGCCTGGAGCAGCCTGGACACGCGGCTCATGCAGGTGGCGTTCACCCCGGTGAGCGTGGAGAGGTACGCCCCGCCGAGCACGGCCAGCAGCACCACCGCCATCCAGAAGCGCGGGACCAGCCAGTAAGCCGCCGCGACCACCCCCAGGGTCAGCGTCATCCGGCTCACCAGCCGCCGGCGGCCCCAGCGGTCTGCCAGCGTGCCGGTGAGCACCGCAGCGGCGATGGCGCCCACGCCCTGCGCCGTGGCGAGGAGCGAGGTCCCCGCCGCCCCGTGGTGGAAGATGGTGATGGCGTACACCGGGATGAGGGCGATGAAGGGCGCCACCAGGACCGAGATCAGGCAGGTGAGCAGCAACGCGGTCCGGATGCCCGCGTCCTCGCGCGCCACCCGGAACCCGGTGACGATCTCCGCCCAGATCGCTCCCTGGCCGTGGTGCTCGGGCCGCGGCGGCAGACGCACCAGGACCAGCGAGACGAGGACCGCGAGGAAGCTCGCCGCGTTGCAGAAGAACGCCGCGGCGAGCCCACCGGCCGCCATCGCCAGCGCCGCGAGCGAGGGGCCGATGATGCGCCCGAGGTTGTACTGCGCCGAGCTGAGGCTGAGCGCCGAGAGGAGGTCCTCGTGCGGAACGAGCTCGGCGAGGAGCGAGGAGTAGACCGGCGACACCAGCGCGTTCACGCCTCCCACGAGGAAGGCGAGCGCCGCTACCGTCGGCACCGAGAGCCGCCCGGGGAGGGCGAGGACGGCCAGCAC
>JADGQZ010000019.1 GCA_017881345.1 Myxococcaceae bacterium
GCCGACGAGCCGGGCGGAGCGGGGCACTCGCCGGCGCCCTCCGGGACGCTCCCCTTCGGAAGCGCCGCACGCACCGCGGGCCCCATCCGGACCGAGGCCTACGGGCAGAGCCCTCCGCCTTCCGCATCCACCCAGGTCTTCGGCGCGGGCGCTGCTCCCGCCGCGGCCCCGCCCGGACCCGGAGTGGCCGCGGGGCGCACGCAGGTGTTCGGCTCGGGGGCCCCCGAGGCGGCGCGCACGCAGGTCTTCGGAGCCGGCGCCGCTCCGGTCCGCCCTCCCGGCCCGCCCCCCGCAGCGGCGCGGACCCAGGTCTTCGGCGGACCGGCTGCGCCGGGAGCTCCGCCGGCTCCGCCCCGGCCATCCCCCGAGCCGTCCGCGCGCACGCAGGTCTTCGGTGGACCTGCCGCGCCCCGGCCGCCCGAGCCCCCGCCGTCGATGCGCACGCAGGTCTTCGGTGGCCCCGCCGGCCCGGCCGCGGGAGTCGCTGTTCCTCCCCCGCCGTCCATGGCGCGCACCGCGGTGTTCGGCGGAGCGGCGGCCGAGGCGCGGAAGGCGGAGGGGCTGGACCTCCCGCCCATCCCGGAGGACGAGTTCCTCGCCGGGGGACTGCCGTCGCTGGATCTCCCGGGAGGCGGGCCCGAGCCACTGCCCCTCGCGGGCGTGGGTGGGATCCGTCCGTCGCGTCCGGATCCGGCAGAGCGGGCCCTGGCGCGCCAGCTCCGGCAGCGAAACCAGCGGGCCATCTGGACGATGCTGGGGCTCGTCGTGTTCACGGGACTGGCGTACGCGGGCTGGTCCTGGTGGAGCGGGCGCTCCGCGGTGCCGGCCCAGGTGCGCGCGGACCGTGACGCGGCCTTCGCCCTGCTCCGGAGGGACGACCCGCAATCACGGGACAGCGCGCTGAAGAAGCTGGACCCGATCGTCACCAAGTATCCCTCCTGGGTGGGAGCCCGTGCCTCGCAGGCGCTCGCCCAGACACTCGAGCTGGATGACCAGCGCGCGCTCCTCCGCCGTGACCTCACGGATGCCGAGCAGCTGAAGACACAGCTCGCGCGGCTCGAGGCGGAGCGCACCCCGGCGGACTGGAGGGCGCAGTCCGATGCTGCGCGGGCCCGCCTCGAGCAGCTCAAGAAGCTCACCGACCCACGGGTCGAGGCGGTGAACGCGCTCGAGTCGAAGCTGAATGCCACCCGCGATGCGCTGAACCGGCTCCCACCCGGGAACGAGGACGACGAGCGGGCGCGGCTGCGCGCGGACGCGGTGTTTGCCGGGGTGGCAGGCCGGGCCGACCGCGCCATCTCCGACGCCGAGCGATACCGGCAGCTGAAGGGAACCGACGGCTGGGGCGAGGTGGCCTATGCCGAGTACGTGCTCAGCGCCAAGAGTCCGCCGCCGGACAGCGTGGAACAGGCGGCCCGGCAGATGAACGAGCTGGTGACCCGCGACTCGACCTTCATCCGCCCCTACGTGCTCGCCGGGCGGCTCCTGCTCATGCTGAGGCAGAAGGACGCGGCGCTGGCGAAGCTCGATGCCGCCGTGGCGCTCAACCCCAGGCACGTCCTCGCCCAGGCGCTCATCGACCAGGAGCGCGGGAAGTAATCGTTACAGCCGTCGTCGGCGGCCGTGGCGCATCCACCCGGAACTGCTGTCCCGCCTCCCAGGCACGGGCGTTGCTGCCCGGAGTGTCTCCCGGGAGGGCGTGATGGCGACCGTGGCGTTCTGGGCCGCGGCGGTGCTGCTGGCACAGACCTATTTCCTGTACCCGCTCTGGCTGCTGCTGCTGGCACGGGTGCGCCCGGGCCCGCGGCGTGCGCCTGCCCCGCCCGGTGCCTGGCCGACGGTGTCGCTGGTCGTGGCGGCCCACGACGAGGCCGGGTGCATCGGCGAGAAGCTGGAGAACAGCCTCGCGCTCGACTACCCGGCCGACCGGCTCGAGATCGTCATCGGTTCGGACGGGAGCACCGACGGGACCGACGCGGTCGTCGGTGCCCATCCGGACCCGCGGGTGCATCTGTCGGCGGCGCCGCGGGCGGGCAAGACCAGCGTGCTCAACCGGTGCATCCCCGCGGCCCGCGGTGAGGTGGTGGTGCTCTCCGACGCCAACACCCGCATCGACCCGGGCGCGCTCAAGGCGCTGGTTCGCCACTTCGAGGACCCCCGGGTGGGCGCGGTCTGCGGCCGTCTTCAGCTCTACAACCCGACCCGCGCCGAGTACGAGGAGAGCGCCTACTGGAAGTACGAATCGTGGCTGAAGGCGCTCGAGGGCGAGCAGGGCGCGGTGGTGGGCGCCAACGGCGGGCTCTATGCCATGCGGCGGGCGCTCTTCACCGGGTTGCCGCCATCGACCATCGTGGATGACTTCGTCATTGCGCTGCGGCTGCTCGATCAGGGGTACCGGGTGCTCTACGAGCCCCAGGCGCTGGCGTCGGAGGAGACCACCGAGGACTACGGCCGCGAGTTCGGGCGGCGGGCCCGCATCGCGGCGGGGAACTTCCAGAGCCTCGGGCTCGTGCCGGGGCTGCTGTCGCCGTTCCGTGGGTTCCCGGCGTTCGCCTTCTGGTCCCACAAGGTCTTGCGCTGGTGCGCGCCGGCGCTGATGCTCGTCACGCTGGCGGCGAACGTGGCCCTGCTCGAGGAGCCCTTCTACCGGGTGACGATGGCCGCCCAGGTGGGCTTCTACGCGCTCGCGGTGCTGGGCAGCCTCGCGGTGGGCCCGTCGGTGGTCCGGCGGACGGCGGGCGTCGCCTACTACTTCGTGACGATGAACGTCGCGATCGCCGTCGGCTTCTGGCGATTCCTGCGAAACTCGCAGGGCGCCGCGTGGGAGCGGACCGCGCGCGCCTGACCGGAGGGTCGTCGATGCGGACGGGGCTCGCGCTCCGGGGCGCACTCGTGGTGCTCTCCGGCCCATTCCGGGGGGCTGCGGCTCCCGCGCCGGACGCCGGGACGAGAGGAGCGCACACGGTGAAGGCGACGGGCAGGTTCGACGTGAAGGTCGCGCCGGTGGCGAACGACGCCGGCACGGGACTCGGGCGCATGTCGCTGGACAAGGTGTTCCACGGCGAGCTCGACGCGACCTCGACCGGCGAGATGCTGACCGCGATGGGCGCGGGGAAGGGCTCCGGGGCCTACGTCGCGGTGGAGCGGGTCACCGGGACGCTCCTCGGCAAGCGGGGCAGCTTCGCCCTGGTCCACCGCGGTGTGATGGCGCAGGGGCGACAGGAGCTGTCCATCACCGTGGTCCCGGACTCGGGGACGGAGCAGCTGCAGGGGCTCGAGGGCACTCTCGGCATCCGCATCGAGGCGGGCGGCGCGCACTTCTACGACTTCGAGGGAACGCTCCCCGGGACCTGAGCCCCCCTCAGATGTCGCCGCCCTTGGGCTGGGGCGAGAGGACCGGCAGCGGCGACCGCACGCCGTCGGGCGCCGGCGGGAGCACGGATCCGTAGACCGCGAAGAGCTGCCCGGTGAGCACCGACGGTCCCTTGCCGGTGGAGCCGCGGAGCCAGTCGTTCAGCACGCGGCCCGAGCCGGGTTCCGAGCGGAGCGCGGGTCGGTCGAGGTTCATCCGGTAGCGCATCACCCCGCGGCTCACCCGGTGGATGATGGAGACGGTCCCGTCTACGTCCACGCTCTCCACCAGGGCGATGTGGGTCAGCCCGTCGTCGAGCTTGCCGTCGTGATCCCGGTCATACGTGTCGTGAAAGAAGACCAGGTCGCCTGGGTCGGGCCGACCCGTGCGGAAGAGTCGTCCCTTGGCCGAGGTCCACCGCCATACCGCGGTGACACCGTTGTCGCCGGGGCGGGCGGAGCCGGTGAGCGGCACTCCGACGCTGGCGTACACCCCGAGCACGAGGCCGCTGCAGTCGTCCGGGAAGCGTTGGCCTGACCACTGGACCGAGGCCTGGCCGAGGAGGCGGCGGGCGGTGGCCACCACGCGCCATCGCGTCTCGACACTGGCTGCCGGATCCCCCTGCGGCGGCTCCTGGGCGATGGGGGTCGGGGAGACACCTGAGCGCGACGTGGCGCACGCGGCGCACACGAGGAGGGCACAGGCGGCGAGGAGGCGGGGCACGGCAGCCTGGCATCGTGACGTCGGACGGACGGGCGTCAAGAAAGCCCCCGGGGAGCCTGTTGGAGGGTAGCGGTCTCCCGCGTAAAGTCGAGGGCTCAACCCCCATGGCCGAGAAGCCGCGCATCGTCGGGATCGACCTCGGGACCACCAACACCCTGGTGGCCTCGGTGCGCAACCGCATCCCGAAGGTGGTGCCCACCGACCGGGGGAACCTCGTGCTGCCGTCGGTGGTGGCGCTGAGCGAGAAGGGTGACCTCCTGGTCGGCAAGATGGCCAAGGACCAGATGGTGGTGAACCCGAAGAACACCGTCTACGGAACCAAGCGGCTCATCGGGCGGCAGTACGCGAGCCGGGTGGTCCAGGAGCTGAAGGAGTACTTCACCTACGACATCCTGGAGGGGAAGAAGGGGGACGTGGCGGTCAACCTCGGCGGGACGACGTACTCGCTCGAGGAGATCGGCGCCTTCATCCTCGGGCACGCCAAGCGCATCTCCGAGCAGTTCCTCGGCGGCCCGTGCCCGGAGGCGGTGATCTCGGTCCCCGCCTACTACAACGACCTGCAGCGCGCGGCGGTGAAGGAGGCCGGGCGGCTGGCGGGCTTCGAGGTGAAGCGGATCGTCAACGAGCCCACCGCGGCGGCGCTGGCTTACGGCTTCAACC
>JADGQZ010000020.1 GCA_017881345.1 Myxococcaceae bacterium
CGCTGGTCGAGCCAGTGCAGAGGCTCCGGGTGCAGCCGGACGACCTGGTGCTCCTCCACCACGCCATCGGCAGCCGGCTCTCGGCGCGGCTGCTCCACCTGCCCTGCCGGCGCGGGGTGATCTTCCACAACCTGTCCCCGGTCCGGTTCTACCGGCGTACCTCGCTCGAGCCACTGCTCCTCGCCGGGCGGGCCCAGCTGTCGGGCATGGCGCCGCACGTGGAGCTCGGCATCGGCGTGTCCGAGTTCAACGCCTCCGAGCTGCGGCGGGCGGGATACCGCAACGTCCACACCGTCCCGCTCTTCGTCGAGGCGGAGCGCTTCGGGCCGGACCGGGTGGACGGGCAGATGCAGGCCCGCCTGGCCTCCGAGGCCTTCACCCTGGTGAGCGTCAGCCGGGTCGTGCCGCACAAGCGCTTCGAGGACCTCCTGGCGCTGCACCGGGAGGTGCTGCGGCTCCGTCCCGACGCGCGGCTGCTCGTCGTCGGCGGGGTGGACCGGCTCTATCCCTCGGTGCGGGCCCTCGAGGCCGAGGCGGCGCGGACGCCCGGGGTCACCCTCCTCGGACGGGTCAGCCACGGCGAGCTGGTGGCGGTCTATCGGAGCGGCTCGGTCTTCGTGTCGATGAGCGAGCACGAGGGCTTCGGCGTGCCGCTCCTCGAGGCGATGGCGGCCGACGTCCCGGTGCTGGCCTACGCCGCGGCCGCGGTGTCCGAGACGCTCGGGGGCGCGGGGGTCGGCTTCGACGAGAAGCGATTCGCCCTGCTCGCCGAGCTGGCCGTCCGGCTCGGCAGCGACACCCGGCTGCGGGCCCGGGTGCTGGCCGGACAGAGGCGGCGGCTCGAGGCGCTCGGGCCCGCGCACAGCGAGGCGCGCCTCGGCTCGGCGCTGGAGAGCGTCGACGTCCGCCGGCCCGCAAGGACCCGCAGGGCGCGGCGCCCGCGGGTGGCCGTGGTGGTGCAGCGCTACGGCCCGGGCGTCACCGGCGGGGCCGAGTCGCTCGCCGCGCAGGTGGTTCAGCGTCTCGCACCCCACTGGGACATCCGGGTCCTGACGAGCTGCGCGACCGACCACCTCACCTGGGCCAATGCGCTGCCGCCAGGGGAGTCGATGGTGGATGGCGTGCCGGTGCTGCGCTTCAGAAATCCACGGCCGCGTCCGATGCTGGAGCTGAACGCTCTCTCGCGCCGGCTCTTCGGCCGCTCGCTGGACCGCGCCGAGGAGGAGAACTGGATGGCGCTCCAGGGCCCGCTCCTCCCCGGCCTGTGGCGTCACCTCGCCGAGCGCACCGCCGACTACGACGGCGTCGTGGCCTTCACCTACCTCTACGTCCCCACGGCCTGGTCCGTGCCGCTCGTCGGCCGGCGGACGCTCCTCGTCCCCACGGCGCACGAGGACGAGGCGCTGGCCTTCGACGCCTATGCCGAGGTGTTCGAGCGGCCACGGGTCCTGCTGGTCAACACGCCGGAGGAGCTGGAGCTCATCCACCGCCGATTCCCGCGGCACGCCCGCGCACGCGTGGTAGGCGCGGGGGTGGATCCGCCGGCGGTCCGCGCCGAGCGCTTCCGGACGAGGTACGACGTGCCCGGGCCCTACCTGTTCTATCTGGGCCGGGTGGAGCGCGGGAAGGGGATCCCGGAGCTGCTCGCCGCGCACGGACGGCTCCGGAGCGTGATGGCGGACGCGCCGGTGCTGATCCTGGCCGGCGAGGCGAGCATGGAGGTCCGGGCGGAAGGAGTGCGGGTGCTGGGTCGAGTCAGCGAGGAGGAGAAGTGGGACGGGCTGGCCGGGGCGCTGGCGGCGGTGGTGCCCTCGGCCAAGGAGAGCCTCTCGCTGCTCGCGCTCGAGGCGTTCAGCGTCGGCACGCCGGTGCTGGCCAACGCGGCGAGCCCGGTGGTGCGCGGCCACGTCGAGCGGAGCCGGGCGGGCGTGGCGTTCACCGACGCGGCCAGCTTCGTCGAGGCGGTGGGCCGGGTGGAGCGGGAGCGGGGATCGATGGCCCGCGCGGCGCGGCGCTACGCCGCCAGGTTCGGATGGGGGCGCGTGGTGGATGCCTACCGCGAGGAGATGGATGCGATGGTGAAGGCGCGATGAAGCTGCTCGGACGGGACATCGACGCGCGCTCCCTGCTCCACGCCGCGCGCGAGCGGCTCGCGGCGCGCGGGATCCGCGAGGACGCGCTGGCGGTGGACGACGAGCCCGAGCCCCTGCTCGAGCCGCTGTCGTTCCTCGTCCAGTCGCTCGAGGAGAACGAGGACCCCACCGTGGGGTTGCCCATCGCCACGCACCGCACCGGCCTCGGTCGGGGCGTGGTGGCGGCGAAGTGGCTCTTCCGGCGGACCTGCCAGCTCTTCATCAACGAGGCGCTGGGGCGGCAGCGCCTCTTCAACTCGCAGGTGCGGGATCTCTCGGCCCAGCTCGCGGCGGAGGTCATCCGGCTGCAGGCGCGGGTGGACGCGCTCGAGGCCAAGAAGGCCAGGACGCCAGCGACGGTGCCCCCGCCCCGGCTCCCGCCTCGCCCGCGCCGCCGGACCGGAAAGGCCCGGAGATGACCAAGAGCCTCCGGGAGCTCTGGCAGTACCGCGCGCTCCTCTGGAACCTGACGCAGCGCGAGCTGAAGGCGCGCTACCGGGGATCGGCGCTGGGCTTCCTCTGGACGTTCGTGAACCCCCTGCTCCTGATGGCGGTCTACGCGCTGGTCTTCGGCGTGATCCAGAAGAGCAACATCCCCCACTACACCTACTTCCTCTTCGTGGGCCTCCTGCCCTGGATCTGGTTCTCGACCTCGGTGGGCTCCGGGGCCAGCGCGATCAGCGATCGGAGAGATCTGCTGACCAAGGTGCGCTTCCCTGCCCAGGTCCTCCCGGCGACGGTCGTGGCCACCAACCTCGTCAACTTCCTGCTCTCGCTTCCGCTGATGGTCGGTCTCGGCGCGCTGGTGGGGATCTGGCCCAACGTGCACGCGCTGGCCTTTCCCCTGGTGCTCTTCGCCCAGCTGGTCTTCACCCTGGCCGTGACCTTCATCGTCTCGGCGCTCAACGTGCGCTTCCGGGACCTGCAGCACATCGCCCAGAACATCTTGACCCTCTGGTTCTTCGTCACCCCGGTGCTCTACATCCCCAACGCGGTCCCGGAGTTCGCCCGGCGGCTGTACCTCATCGCCAATCCGATGGCGGTGATCATCACCTCCTACCAGGGCATGTTCTACGAGCAGCGCTGGCCGCACTGGCGGGCGCTGGCCATCGTGACCGTCGGCTCGCTGGTGCTGCTGGCCATCGCCGCGCGGGTGTTCGAGTCGCGGCGAGAAGAGTTCGCCGAGCTGGTCTAGATCCCATGAGCGACGCGATCGTCCTCCACGACGTCGGAAAGACCTTCCGCAAGAGCACCGTCCGTCGGGAGTACACGACTCTCAAGAGCGAGGTCGTGCGCTGGCTGCGGCGCGAGCGGCGGCCCGAGCTGCCGACGGCGAGCATCCATGCGCTGAGGGGCGTGTCCCTGACCGTCCCGCAGGGGAAGACCTACGGGCTGGTGGGGCGGAACGGCTCGGGCAAGTCCACGCTCCTGAAGCTCGTGACTGGCATCTACACGCCGACCTCCGGGACGGTGGAGGTGCACGGGCGCATCTCGGCGCTGCTCGAGCTCGGGGCGGGCTTCCACCCGGACTTCTCGGGCCGGGAGAACATCTTCGTCAACGGGATCATCCTCGGCATGTCGCGCAAGGAGATCCGGTCCCGGGTGGACGCGATCATCGACTTCGCCGAGCTCGGGGACTTCATCGACGAGCCGGTGCGCACCTACTCCAGCGGGATGTACGCCCGGCTGGCGTTCGCCGTGGCCACCCACGTGGATCCGGAGATCCTGATCATCGACGAGATCCTCAGCGTGGGCGACGAGCACTTCGCGAGGAAGAGCGCGGCGAAGATGGAGGAGTTCCGCCGGGCGGGGAAGACCATCCTCCTGGTCACCCACGACATGGCAACCCTGCAGCGCCGCTGCGACCTGGCGGCCTGGCTGGACGGAGGCACCCTCATGGCCTCGGGCGATCCGGTCGAGGTGGTGAACGCCTATCGCACCGCGGTCGCGGAGGCGGAGGTGGCGGCGGTGGAGCAGCCGGCCCACGCGCCCCGCCAGCTCTCTCCGCAGCAGCCACGATCGGGCCCCCCGGCGGAGCCCGGACGTCGCTGGGGGAGCTTCCAGTCGGAGCTCGGACCGGTGGCGCTCGAGGGCCCGTCCGGTCCGCAGCACGTCTTCGCCCCGGACGACATCTTCCGGCTCGAGGCGAGGTTCGAGCACTTCGACGGCCCGCGCGAGGCTGCGCTCGAGCTGACGCTCAGGACGGAAGGTGGGACCACCGTCTGGGTGAGCACGGTGGAGCTGTCCGCCACGGCGCAGGGCACGGTGGAGCTCGAGCTGCCCCGGCTCGGGCTGGGCGACGGAAACTACCTCCTCGACCTGATGCTCAGCACCGACAAGGGGCAGACCCTCCGCGACGTGCAACGTGGCCTCCATGGCTTCGCGGTGCGCGCGGCGTCGCAGACCGGGCTCATCGCCCCGGTGCACACGTGGGCGGAGCGGACCGGCAATCCATGACCCCGGCCGCGGACACGCCCGCCGCTGCCTCCTGGCCGGCGCGCGCGCCGTGGCTGGCGCTCCTCGGCATCCTGGTGGTCGCGTGGTCGCCGAAGCTGGTCCCCGGCTTCTTCGCCCCCGACGACCTGGCGTTCATGCACGTGCCGGTCGACCCCGGGGCCATGCTCCGCCAGGGGCGGCCGGGACAGGCGGCGCTGTACCTCGTCCTGGAAGCGCTCGGGGTTCACCCGGTCCACGCCGGGACGCTCCTCAACTGGGTGGCGCTCGGCCTCCTCGCGTGGGCCGCGCTCCAGCTCCTGCGGGCGTGGGACGTCCGGCCGACGCCGCTGTCCGTGCTCTGCGTCGCGGTGGCGTTCGTTCATCCGAACCTGGCGGAGATCTTCACCTTCCGGTTCGTGCCGGTGTTCTTCGCCGTGGCGACAGCCCTGGCGATCGGCGGGCTCGCCCGGGTGCGCGCCGGCGCAGCGGTGACTGGCGGGCTGCTGATGGTCGCCTCGTTCACCGTCTACCAGGTCACGCTCAACACGCTGCTCACGGCGATCGCGCTGGGGGTGGCGCTCGGGTGCGTGCGCGGTGACGCCTCGGCGCGCACCGTCCTCCGCGGATGGGCGCGGCCGGCGGTGGCGGTCGGGCTCGCCTCCGCGGGCGCGCTGGTCATCCAGCGCCTGATCCAGGCCTTCCTCGGTCCCTCCCTCCAGGGAGCACGCGGACAGTTCCTCTCACTCGACGCCGTGCCGACGAGGACCCGTGCGCTGGGCCTGGTGTTCCGCCGCGTGCTCGGCGACGAGCGGGTGCTCTCCACCCCCACGCTCTACGTGCTGCAGCTCGCGCTCCTCGCCGTTGCCCTCACCGCGGCGGTGGTCTCGCTGGTCCGGCGCCGCCGCGCACCCGAGGCCGGGCTCGCCTTCGGAGGCATCGCGCTCGGGCTCGGAGCCGTGGTGGGGATCCTCGCGCTCCTGGCCGAGCTCTACCCCGCGCCCCGGGTGCTGGCCGCCGCCGGGCCGTTCTGGGCGGGCGTACTCTTGATAGCGGCCGAGGCGTTCCGCGGACGCTGGCGGGCCGTCCCGGCCGCAGCGGCGACGGTGCTCCTCCTCGCCTACGCGGGCATCGACCACCGGGTGGCCAGCGACCAGGTCCGGCTCAACACGCGCGAGCTGGCCCTCGCCAGCCGGATCGTCAGCCGGCTCGAGGCGCTGCCGGGCTGGGCGGGGGTGGAGCGGGTGGCCATCGTGGGCCAGCCCCGCGCAGTCCCGGGCATCCCGCAGGAGTTCGACGTCAACCCGGCTGCGCTCTCGGTCCCCTGGTCGCGGGTGATGCTCCTTCGCGAGGTCACCGATCGCCCGCTCCAGATGCCCTCGAGGCCAGAGCTCGAGCTCGCCGAGCGCCGGTGCGCGAGCGTGGAGCGCTGGCCCTCGCCCGAGGCGGTGGCGATCGACGGCGCCCTGGCGATCGTCTGCCTCAGGTGAGCCAGAGGTGGAACCAGAGCTCCACCCGGGACGTGAGGAACCCCGCCCGCTGGTAGAGCCGCTGCGCGGCGAGGCCGTGCCCCTGCGTCACGACGCTCACCCCTGCGTGCCCGGCCCGGCCGAACCAGCCGAGCGCGGCCGCGAGCAGCGCTCCTCCGGCCCCGCGCCCTCGCTGGTCACTCCGGACTCCGAAGAGTCCGATGCGGGCCAGCCCACCCGCGCCCAGGTGGCAGCTCACGTATCCCGTCGGTGCGCCGTCCTCCTCCGAGACCAGCACCTGATCCGCTCCGCCCCCGCACTCCTGCCGGATCCAGGTCCGGTAGAGATCGGCAGCGCGCTCGGCGGGGAAGCGCGGGTCGCGGGAGAATCGGGTGTTGCGGTGGGCCTCGCCGGCGATCGTCTCCAGCGCCGGGACGTCGTCGGGGCGCTGCACCCGGATGGCGGCGGTGCTCCCGGGCGCCGACACCGGCGCGGTGCCGGACCGTTCCATCGTCACCCGGAGGTCCACCAGGCAGAACCCGGCGGCCTGCGCCGCGGCGATGCTCGGGCCGTCGGCCGCCGGAAGGAGCAGCGAGAGACAGTCGAGGCGCTGCTTCCGGCCAGCGGCCACGGCCTCGGCGGCGGCGTGGGCGTCCAGTGCAGACCCGGCCACCCGTGCGAGCCGGAGGCCGAAGAACGCGCTGTCCCATTCGAGCAGTGTGAGCATCAGCGCCCTTCCCGGTCGACCGAGCGGCTCCGCACCCAGTCGAGCCCGCGTTCGTTCTGGGTGACGTACATCCGGGCGAGATAGGTGCTGATGACCCCCAGGAAGGCGAAGAGCACCGCGAAGAGGAAGGTCACCGCGCAGAACAGCGAGAGCCAGCCGGCAGGGGCGCGCCGCTCCGAGAGAACACGGACGAGCTGGGCGACCCCGATGAGCGTGGCCAGCGCCGCGACGAGGAAGCTCCCCCATCCGGCCACCTGGAGCGGAAGCGCGGTGAGCGTCGTCAGGTGTGCGACCCAGAGACGCAGGAGCGTCGAGAGCCGGTAGGTCGACTCGCCGGCCCCGCGCGGCCGGTGCGGCACGTCCACCTCGGAGATGCGCCGCGTGGCGCGGAAGATCAGCGCCTCGATGTATGGATGCGAGGGAGCGGCGCGCCCCAGCGCGCGGGCGAGGTCTCCCCGGATGGCGCGCACGTTGCTCACCGCGATGCCCCGGGTGTTGCCGACCGTGACCGACGAGAGCATCCGGTTGAGCCGCGAGGCGAGGATCCGGAGCCCTGTCTGCTCGGTCGACTGGAAGCGCCCGTACACCACGTCGTCGCCGCCGGCGCGCAGCGCCTCGAGCACCCGCGTCACCGCCTCCGGTGGGTTCTGGCCGTCGTCGTCGACGGTGACCACCCAGGCGCCGCGCGCGGCCTCGAGGCCCCGGAGGATCGCGGCATGCTGTCCGCGGTTCGCACCGAGCTCGAGGTAGCGCACGCGCGGATCGGCCGCGGCGAGCGACTCGATGACCGCCTGCACTCCGTCCGGTGAGCCATCGTTGACCAGCACCAGCTCCAGCGGCCCCCGCGGCCCGAGCACGGCGAGCAGCTCGTGGACGGTGTCGGCGAGGTAAGCGGCCGAGCGGTACACCGGGACGACGATCGAGAGGAGGTCGTCAGAGCGCACGCAGGAACTCCAGCGTCCGGTCGATCACCTCGTCCACCTGTGTGTCGGCGATGTTGAAGAAGAGCGGCAGCCGGACCAGGCAGTCGGTGAGCTGGTCTGAGATGGGCAGTGGCCGGCCATCGTGGAAGCGGCGTCCCATCGGGGAGCGATGCAACGCCACGTAGTGAAAAGGCGTGAGGATGCCGCTCGCGCCCATCTGGGCAATGTACCGGGTGCGCTGCTCGGGTGAGCGGAACACCAGGGCGAACAGGTGCGCGTTCCCGGCGCCGTTGTGCTCCGGTGGCTCGATGATGCGTGCGCCGGCGCGCGCCGACGGAACAGCGAGCGCCTGGCGATAGCGGGCGAAGACCTGGGCCCGGCGCGCCTGGATGCGCTCGAGCGCCCGGAGCTGCGGCTCGAGGTACGCGGCGTTCAGCTCGGACAGCACGTAGGAGGAGCCGATGTCGACCCAGGTGTACTTGTCGACCAGCCCCTGGCTGAACTTGCGCCGATCCGTCCCCTTCTCGCGGATGAACTCGGCCCGCTCGACCAGGTCCGGACGGGGCAGCCCCAGCGCTCCGCCCTCGCCGCAGCCGACGTTCTTGGTCTCGTGGAAGCTGATTGCTCCGGCGACTCCGCGCGTGCCCAGCGGCCGGCCGCGAAAGGTCGCGCCGATCGCCTGGGCGGCGTCCTCCACCAGCGGCAGCCCCGGGAGCGCGGCCGCGAGCGCGTCGAGATCGCAGGAGTTCCCCGCGTAGTGCACCGCGCACACCGCGCGGGTCCGGCGGCTCCGCAGCGCAGCGGCTGCCGCGACGTCCAGGTTCCCGCTCCCGTCGACGTCGACGAACACCGGGCGCACGCCGCGGAGCACGAACGCATTCGCGGTGGAGACGAAGGTGAAGGCGGGGAGGAGCACCTCGTCGCCGGGCTGGAGGTCCAGCAGCAGCGCCGCCATCTCCAGCGCGTGGGTGCAGGACGACACCAGAAGGGTTCGAAGGCCGAACCAGGTTTCCAGCAATTCCTCGCATGTGGCGCCGAGCGGCCCCATCCCGGCCGTCTGTCCAGAGCGGAATGCGCGGGCGATTGCCTCGGGCTCGGTACCGAGCTCTACCGGGTGGTTGAAAGGGATCCGAAGTCGGTTGTTCGACACTGCAAACCCACCTTAGAACGCGATCCCCGGAGGGAACAGTCTGCCTCGTCTCGTTGCTCGTCGGCTCGCCCGCACGGCCCTCGTTGGCTGCGCCCTGTCGGTCCTGGCCTGTGACCAGGCCCCGGGCCCGTCCTCGGTGAGCGGCGACTGGGTGACCGGCGCGCCGATCGAGAACGCACGGGCGGGTGACCCGACGTGGAAGACGGTCAAGCCGGCGGAGGCACACGAGGTCGAGGGCTATGCGCTCCGCACCACGTTGGCTCCGGGCGAGACCCTCGACGTCGCAGCGTCGGTGGACCTTCCGACGGCGCAGGTCTCGTGGGCCGCGTACCGGCTCGGAGACTACCGGGGCGTGGGGGCGCGGAGAATCGGCGACGGCGGGAAGGCGATCCTCTCGCACCAGCCCACCTGCCGGCCACGGGCGGGCGACGGGCTCGTCTCCTGCGACTGGACGGCGAGCGTGCACGTGCCCATCCCCGCGGACGCGCCCGTGGGGGCGTACGTCCTGAAGCTCACCCGGGTGGACGGGTACGAGCGCTACGTGCCGTTCGTCGTCCGGCGGCCCCGCGAGCGCTCGGATGTGCTGGTGGTGCTCGCGACCTCCACCTGGGCCGCGTACAACCTCTACGGCGGGACCAGCCTCTACGAGGACGACGAGCCTTCCCCCTCCAATGATGCGCACCGGGCGTTCCGCGTCTCGTACGACCGGCCGTTCGCGCAGGGGTACGGGACCGGCACGCTCCTCTCGAACGAGCGTTCCGCCATCAGCTGGCTCGAGTCGCAGCCGCTGCGCATCTCGTACGCCACCGCCGAGGAGTTCGAGGCGGCCGGGGACATCCTCGAGGACACGAAGGTGGTGGTGCTCCCCGGGCACGACGAGTACTGGACCCAGCTTCGCCGCGAGCGGACCGACGCGGCGGTGAGCAGAGGCGTGTCGCTGCTCCTGCTCTCGGCGAACACCGGCTACTGGCGGGTGCGCACCGACGCTGCACCCGACGGGCGGAAGGCGCGCGTCATCACCTGCTTCAAGAACGCCGACTTGGACACCGGGACGCCGCTCACCCATCGCTTCCGGGAGGCACCCGAGAACGAACCGGAGGACGCGCTCTTCGGCGTCATGTACCGCGACCGGCTGGCGATGGTGGACGTGAACGCACCGGTGCTGATCCGGCGCACCGACCACTGGGCCTTCCAGGGGACCAACCTCCAGCCGGGAGACGTCTTCTGGCGGGTGAACGGCTACGAGGTCGACGCGCTCGGTCCGGGCGCTCCGGAGGACGCCACCGTCCTCGCGACCTCACCGCTCCTGAGCCTGAATGGCGGCATGGGCTGGGGAAACATGGCGATCCGCGAGACTGCGAGCGGGGCGATCGTCTTCGCCGCTGGCGGGCTCGACTTCGCTCGCACGCTGAGCGCGCGCGACGTTGCCGACACCCGGGCGCAGCGACTGGTCGCCAACGTCCTGTACCGCGCCCTCGGAGGTCCGGTGCCCCCGCTCCGTTCCTTCGCCGGCTGGCGCGAGGCCAAGCCCACGGTGCACGTCGACCGCGTCCGGGCGGCGTCGGTCCTGGCCGGCGTTGCCGGCGACAGCGGCACGGACGACGGGCCCCGGGGCGTCGGCCGGTTCAGGGCGCCTCTCGCGCTCGCGGTTGCGCCCGACGGGAGCCTGCTCGTGACCGATGGGCCCGCCGGCTCGGTGCGCCGGGTGCAAGCCGACGGGACACTCACCACGGTGAGCGGGTTTCCGCACTGCAGCTCGCCGGTCGCCATCGCCGCCGACCGCCAGGGCCGGATCTGGATCGCCGACGGAGACTACGGGGTCATCTACGAGCGCGCTGCCGATGGAAGCGTGCGGATGATCGGTCAGAAGGACGCGGCGAACCTCATGGAGGACGGCCCCGGTGCCACCGCCCGCCTCGCCTACCCCACCGGGTTGGCCCTCAGCCCCGACGAGAAGACGCTCTGGGTCGCCGACCGCAACGGGGAGGCGCTCCACACCGTGGACCTGACGTCGGATGCGCGGACGGTCACCACGCTCGGCAGAGGTCAGGTCGGACGGCCCACCGCGCTGGCCATGGCCGCGGACGGCGGGCTGTACGTCCAGGACGTCGGAAGCCGGGTGTTCCTCTGGAAGGCGGGAAGGGTGACGGTGGTC
>JADGQZ010000179.1 GCA_017881345.1 Myxococcaceae bacterium
CTCGCAGCTCAAGGCCCAGGACCGCGCCGCGGCGCAGGTGTATCTGTTCGATTATCCCAGGGCCTCGCTGCAGAGCCTCTGCCGGCTCACCGCCGGCTATCGACGTGACGCGGAGATCGCCGACCGGTGGCGCTTCCTCGGCAGCCGCTTCGAATGCGAATGGAACTGACCATGACCCGCACCCGCATCTGTGTGTCCCTGCTGGCAGGCCTCTGGCTGGCGTGCTCCACCGAGAAGGCCTTCACCAAGGGCGAGTACACCGATCCGAACGAGATCGACCTCCTGTCGGACGACTGGGCCCCGAGCGACCTGCAGCTCATCGCCAAGAAGGTGGTGAACGACCTGACGACCTCGCCGGCCTTTGCGCAGATGCAGGGGCGCCCGGTGGTGATCGTGGGCAAGTTCAAGAACTCCACCTCCGAGCACATCGACATGCAGAGCCTGGCGGACAAGGTCCAGACCCAGCTCGCCAACACCGGCAGGTTCGCCTTCGTGGACCCCGGCGCCCGGCAGGCGGTGGCCGAGGAGTACGAGTACCAGCAGAGCGGGTACGTCCGGCCGGACCAGGCCAAGGGCCCGGGGCAGCAGATCGCGCCGGACTACATCATGACCGGGGACCTCGCCTCGATCCGTCAGCGGGTCGGGAGCGACGAGTTCATCTATTACAAGATGACCGCGAAGCTGACGAACATCCGCACCGGCATCCTCGAGTGGACGGACGAGAAGGAACTGAAGAAGAAGTTCGTCAAGCAAGGCATCCAGCCGTAACGCCGACCCCCTGCCCGCCCACGTGGTTCCCCGAGTTCTCGCGGTTCGCTGGCCGGTCGCGCTCGGCGCGCTGGCGGTGCTGCTCACCGGCTGCGCGGGCGACTACGTGGCCAGGACCAAGGGCTACCGTCAGGCCTACGAGTCGTACCACTACCCCGAGGCGACCCAGGGCTTCGCCGGCGAGGTGGCGTCCGGTCCGCAGATCGACACGCTCCTGGCGATGATGGACGAGGGCATGGTGCTCCACGCCTCGGGCCAGCTCGAGCAGAGCATCCAGGTGCTCGCCCAGGCGGACAAGCTGAGCGAGCGGCTCGACTTCACCTCGGTGAGCGAGGAGGCCAAGGTTCTCCTCTCGAGCGAGCGGGAGCGGGCGTACCGCGGGGAGGACTTCGAGAAGCTGATGATCTCCACCCTCCAGGCGCTCAACTACGCGCAGCTGGGAAACGACGAGGGCGCGCTGGTCGAGGTGCGCCGGGTGAACGAGCGCATGCAGCGCTGGATCAACGAGGACAAGAAGCCCTACCAGCAGCTCGCGGTGTCCCGGTACCTGACGGGGGTGCTCTGGGAGGACCAGGGCCACGCCGACGATGCGTTCATCGACGACATGGAGGCGAACAAGCTCGCCGGCGACCTCGGAACGCTCGCCGAACCGCTGGTTCGCCTCGCCAAGGAAACCGGCCGCACCGAAGCGCTGGATCGGCTGAGGAAGCAGTACCCGTGGATCAACCCCCAGCCCCTCGGGCCACAGGAGGGGCAGATCCTGGTGGTGCTCGAGGTCGGGAAGGCGCCGATCAAGACCAACGGCACCCGGTCCGGTGGCCCCAAGCTCGAGGTGATCGCCGTGCCGGTGTTCCGTGACCGCCCCTGGCCCCACGACTCGATGGTGACTCTCGATGGGAACCCGGCCTCGGCGGTCCGGCCCACGATGGTCACCTCGCTGGAGCAGGTGGCGAAGATTCACCTCGACTACCGCGTGGACTCGCTCATCGCCCGGCAGTTCGCGGCGCTGGCGCTCCGAGCGGGCATTGCCGCCGGCGCGGGCGCGGCGACCAAGAGCGAGGCGGTGGGGATCCTCACCTTCCTCGCCCTCAGCTACGTCGACCAGCCCGATCTCCGGAGCTGGCTCTCGCTCCCGGCGGAGTTCCAGCTCGCGCGGTACCGGGTCCCCGTGGGCCAGCACCGGCTCACCGTGCTGGCCGGCGGCGGCGTCCGGGAGCTCGAGGTAGACGTCCGGCCCCGGCGGGTGACGCTGGTCGTGCTCCGGAGCTACTAGAGCGGGAGCCCCAGCGGCCGCTGCGCGTGGGTCCACCGACCGGGGCGGTGAGGGTGCCCCTTCGCTCGAGGTAGGCGGTGAGCCGTGAGAGGACGCCGACCAGGTCCGGCGCCTCTCCGAGGACGCCCAGGAACGGATCCTTTCCGAGTCGCTCCATCCGGGCCGGCGCATCCAGGGCGGTGAACTTCCTCGGATGGAGCCCCGGCCCGACCTCCTGCCAGCGGAGCGGCATCGACACCGGCGCTCCGGGCAGCGGCCGCGCCGAGTACGGAGCGACGAGGAGCTTGCCCCGTCCGTTCTGCAGATAGTCGACGTAGACCTTCGACCGGCGGGCGCGGACCACCCGCTCGGTGGTCGCGATGTCGGGGTGCTGCTGCACCAGCGCCTCGGCGAGGACCTGGCCGAAGCTGATGGCACCCGCGTGGTCCAGCTGCCGCCCGAGCGGGACGAGCACGTGCAGGCCTGAGCTGCCACTGGTCTTGATGAAGTGCGGAAGCTCGAGCGCCTCGCAGAGCGCGCGGGCGGAGAGGGCGAGCGTGATCACGTGCTCGAACGGGGCCGTCTTCGGATCGAGATCGAGGATGCACCAGTCCGGGTGCTCGAGGTCCGAGACCCGGGCGCTCCACAGATGAAAGGGAATCGTGCCGAGGTTCACCAGGAAGGCGAGCGTCTCCACGTCGTCGCAGACGAACTGGCGGATGGGCCCCTCGTCCCCCTCCATCTGCACCGTGCGCACCCAGGACGGCACGTGGGGACCGCTCTGCTTCTGGAAGAAGCTCTCGGCGTGGATGCCATCCGGGAAGCGGGTGAGCATCAGCGGGCGGTCGCGGAGGTACGGCAGCATCCAGGGCGCGATGGCCTGGTAGTAGCGGATGAGGTCTCCCTTGGTGAAGCGGTCCTCGGGCCACCAGATCTTCTCCAGATTGACGAAGGAGACACTGCGCTCCTCGGTACGCCAGGGGGGCAGGCACTGGTCCGGACGGCGGTCGTCCCGGAACCGGCAGAAGACGGGGGCCCGGGGCGAGCCTTCGCGATCCCACTCCTTGTAGCGGACCTCGGCGACCAGCGTCGGGTCGACCCAGAGCAGATCGCGATCCCGGGGAGCACCGCGACAGGGTGGCGTCGCCCTCCGGTGTTCCGCGAGCTCGCGCTCCACCCGGGACGCCTCGCGGGCCGCGAGCCCGCTGCCCACCCGGCCGGCGAAGGCGAACGCGTCACCATCCCAGGTGGCGAGCGCGAGGGAGGTGAGGTCCCGGGTGTGCCCGACCACGGCGAAGTCTCCGACCTGGTGGATGACGACCTTCTGCCAGTCGACGCCGCGCCCGGCGTGGTGAGCGGCGTCGGCCCGCTTGGCGACGATTCCCTCGAGGCCCATCTGCTTCACAGCCTCGTAGAAGGCCTCGCCCTCCGTCTCCACCGGCTCGACGCAGCGGACGCGGCCTCCCTCGCGGGTGAGGAGCCGGAGCAGCTCCCGGCGGCGGGCGAGCGGGAGCCCGCGCAGGTCATGTCCCTCGGCGGACAGCAGGTCGAAGGTCCAGTAGGTGGCCGGGGGCGCCCCGCGTGCCGGCCTCGCCCGCTGCGCCCGCCCCTGGAGCAGCGAGAAGGAGGGCTTGCCGTCCGCGTCCTCGACGACCACCTCACCGTCGAGGATGAAGTCGCCCGAGGGGAGCGCACGGAGGGCCTCCACCACCTCGGGGAACTGGGCCGAGGGGTCGCTCCCGCCGCGGTAGCGGAGGCGGACCTGGTCGCCCCGGCGCTCGGCGAGGATCCGGTAGCCGTCGTACTTCAGCTCGAACCACCATCCGCGGCGGGTGAAGGCCCGCGGGACGCGGCTGGCCAGCTGGAAGTCCACGTCGGCCAGCTGGACGGCCCGTGCGGGTGCGCCGCTCTGCGCCACGGCGGGCCGAAGTGGTGAGGTCGCGACAGACCTGTTGCGAGGGGGGCGTCTGCTGGCGACCATGCGGTGGGGGGTATATCTACGCTGTCATGGCGGCTCGCGCGATCGGCTCGGGGACCATCTCCTTCGGCCTGGTGAACATCCCGGTGAAGCTCTACGCCGCCGCCGAGAGCGCGGCGCAGATCTCGTTCCATCAGCTCCACGACAAGTGCAAGAGCCGCATCAAGCAGCAGCTCTGGTGCCCGGTGGACAACGAGATCGTGACCCGCGACCACCTGGTGAAGGGATACGAGTTCGCGCGGGACCAGTACGTGCTCTTCACCGCCGAGGAGCTGAAGGCGCTCGAGGAAGCGTCGACCAAGGCGATGGAGATCACCGAGTTCGTGCCGATGTCGAGCGTGGACCCGCTCTACTTCGAGAACGGCTGGTACCTCGGGCCGGACAAGGGCGCGGACCGTCCGTACAAGCTCCTGGCGCAGGCGCTGGAGCAGAGCCAGCACGCGGCCATCGCCAAGTACTCCACCCGGGGCCGGGAGGAGCTGGTGCTGATCCGCCCCCGCGAGGGCGCGCTGGTCATGCAGGCGCTCCGCTACTCCGACGAGCTGCGGCCGGTGAGCGAGGTCCCGGTCGGCGAGGGCGAGGTGAAGCCGGCGGAGCTGCAGCTGGCGAGGCAGTTCATCGACCAGCTCTCGACGGACACCTTCGACGCCGGGAAGTACGAGGACGCCTACCGCAAGAAGCTGCAGTCGGTGATCGACGCGAAGATCGCCGGCGAGCCGGTGTCCATCGCACCGGCCGAGCCGCCACGGACGCAGGTCATCGATCTGATGGAGGCGCTGAAGGCGAGCCTCGCGAGGCGCGGGGCGACGCCGGGGACCGAGGCGGCACCGCCGTCCGAGCAAGGCGCCCGGCCTGCCGCCGTCGCCGAGCGCAAGCCGCCGAAGCGCGC
>JADGQZ010000180.1 GCA_017881345.1 Myxococcaceae bacterium
GGAGGAGCTCCACCGTCAGTACCGGTTCTTCGGCATACACTTCCCCGAGCTCCTGGACCGCCTGGAGCGGGAGTGGCCCGGGGCCGGGCCGCAGCGGCCGTCCGCCGCGCGCGCGCCGCGGAATCGGAGCGCGGCACGGCGCATCACCTAGACTACGGGACCGCCCTGCAGCGGTCCGGGGGAGTCCATGGCCATCATCTCGGTGCAGAACGTCTCGAAGGACTACATGCTGGGCAAGACGGTCGTCCGGGCCCTGCGCGGCGTCACGCTCGACATCGACCGCGGCGAGTTCCTGTCCATCGCCGGCCCGTCGGGCAGCGGCAAGACCACCCTGCTCAACCTGATCGGTTGCGTCGACACCGCCACCGGCGGAACGGTGCTGGTGGGCGGGAAGGACACCCGCGCCCTCTCGGAGCGGCAGCTCACCGACCTGCGCCTCCACACCATCGGCTTCATCTTCCAGAGCTTCAACCTGGTCCAGGTCCTCTCGGTGTTCCACAACGTCGAGTTCCCGCTGCTGCTCCAGGGCAAGCTCACCCGCCGCGAGCGGGAGGCGCGGGTGATGGCCCTGCTGGACGCGGTGGGCATCGGCGAGTACCGGAAGCACCGGCCCAGCGAGCTGTCCGGCGGGCAGCGGCAGCGCGTGGCGGTGGCGCGGGCGCTGGTCTCCCGGCCGGCCCTGGTGCTGGCCGACGAGCCGACCGCCAACCTCGACTCGCAGACCGGCGCCACCATCATCGACCTCATGAAGGAGATGAACCACCGCGACGGCACCACCTTCATCTTCTCGACGCACGACCCCAAGGTGATGGCGCACGCCAGCGCCGTGGTCCGCATCGCCGACGGCCAGCTGGTGGGGCGCGAGGAGCTGAACGGCAAGGCGGCGGCGGGGGGGAACTAGCCATGGCCGGCGGCGCGTCCATCGGGGTCCTGCTCCGGATCGCCTTTCGCAACCTGTGGGCGAGCCGCGTCCGCTCGACCATCATCGGCGGGATCGTCCTGCTGGGTGCCTTCCTGATGGTGGTCTGCGTGGCCGTCATCGGCACCATCTCGCGGGGCATGTCGGACTCGATCCAGAAGAGCCTGGGCGGGCAGCTCCAGGTCTACAGCGCCAGCTCCGAGGATCCCCTCGAGCTCTACGGCGGCATGCGGGGCGAGTCCCGCCTCGATCCCATCCCCGACTTCGGGGCGGTCAAGGACGTGCTGGAGAAGGTCCCCAACGTGCGCGAGGTGGTGCCCATGGGCATCGACCAGGCGCTGGTGGCCACCGGCAACGCGGTCGACATCGTGCTCGAACGCCTCCGCGGCGACGTGCGCCGGCTGGAGGCCGGCGAGAAGGGGGACGAGCTCCAGAGGAGCTACGCGGCGCACCTCGGGCACGCGCAGCGGATGGTGTCCCTGCTCCGGCAGGACCTCTCCCAGGCCCGCTCCATCGCCGACCTGACCGGCCGCGAGGCCGCGGATCGCAGGCAGGAATGGGCCGACCTCACCCGCGCCGACTCGGAGGAATTCTGGAAGGGGTTCGAGGCCGACCGCTACGGGCACCTCGAGTTCCTGGAGAACAAGATCGCCAAGCTCTCGCTCGACAATGCCTTCACCTTCCTCCGCTACGTCGGTACCGATCCCGACGCCTACTTTCGGGCCTTCCCGCTGGCCCAGGTCGCGGAGGGCCAGATGATCCCGCGCGGCCGGCGGGGGATCCTGGTGGGGAAGCAGTACGCGGAGGAGTACCTGAAGCTCAAGAACGCCCGCCGCCTCGACCAGATCAAGGAGGCGCGCGATCGGTTCCACCGCCGCATCGCGAAGGACGAGGAGCTGACCCGCTGGGTGAAGGAGAACGGGATCGGCACGCGAGAGATCCTGCTCCAGCTCGACCCCCTCAAGGCCGAGGAGGTGCAGCGCCTGCTCCGGAGCGGGCTGGCGGCGCCGGCGAGCGAGGACCTGGCCGCCCTGCTCAAGCGGCTCTTCCAGACCAGCGACCAGGACTTTAACCATAAGTACAAGCTCTTCTACGACGTGGTCGCTCCGCGCATCCGGCTGTACCTGATCAACGTGGGCGACACCATCACCGTCAAGGCGCCCTCCAAGAGCGGGTACTTCAGCTCGGTGAACCTCCACGTGTGGGGGTTCATCAAGTTCCGCGAGATCGAGCGCTCCGGCATCGCCGGCATGATGTCGGTGATGGACCTCATGTCCTTCCGCGATCTCTACGGCTTCATGACCAAGGAGAAGGCGGCCGAGATCGCCCAGCTCAAGTCCTCGGTGTCGGTCCGGGAGGTCTCCCGGGAGGACGCGGAGTCGGCCCTCTTCGGCGCGGCCGAGGCGCCGGCGGCCGGCGCCGCCGCGGAGGTGGCGAAGCAGACCCGCATCGACGAGGGGAAGCTGCTGTCCGGGGCGCGGTCCACCACCACGCCGCAGGACCTGGCCGCCCGCGTCTACTCCCAGGACGAGATCGACCACGGGGTGGTCCTCAACGCAGCCCTGGTGCTCGACGATCCCGGCCGCCTGCGGCAGACCATGGCGGCAGTGAAGAAGGCCTCGGACGACGCGCACCTGGGCCTGGGGGTGCTCACCTGGGAGAAGGCCTCCGGGATCGTCGGCGACCTGGTTCGCACGCTGCGCATCGTCATCACCATTGCCATGGCGGTCATCTTCGTGGTCGCCCTGGTGATCGTGAACAACGCCA
>JADGQZ010000021.1 GCA_017881345.1 Myxococcaceae bacterium
GGTTCCCGGCCCCTCAGGGCACGCTGATGGCAACGCTCATCCGGGGCCTGCTCTCCTTCAACCTCGACTGGCAGTTCGTGCTGGTGGGCGTCTTCCTCGCGCTCACCGTCGAGCTGTGCGGCGTCTCACCCCTGTCCTTCGCCGTGGGCGCGTACCTCCCGCTCTCCACGACGCTCCCCATCTTCTGCGGGGGCATGGTGAAGGCCATCGTGGACCGGACCAGCGGCAAGAAGAACGCGTCTCACGACGAGGAGCTGGGGTCGGGGAGCCTCTTTGCCACCGGCCTGGTCGCTGGCGGCACACTCCTCGGGGTGGCGGTGGCGTTGCTCTCCATCTCTCCGAGCGTCGAGGCGCTCCTCGGCAAGCTGGACGTCAGTGGTCCGCTGGTGGGCGCGCTCGGCAAGGGCGGGTACGAGCTGCTGGGGGTCGCCTGCTTCGTGGCGATGGGGGTGCTGCTCTTCCGCGTGGCGAAGAAGCCGCTCCAGATCTGAGACGAGGGTCGCCTCAGCTCGGGAAGGGGCGGAGGGCCAGCTGGCCCAGGCTGCCCGGATCGGCCACCGCGTCGATCCGGGTGATGCGCCCTCCCACGATGGTTGGCAGCAGCACCAGCAGCAGGCGTCCGGCCGGTTCCACCACGACTCCCAGCTCGCCGTCCACGAGCGCCGCGCGTGCGGCCTGGGCCCGCCCCTTGAACAGGGTGGCAACTGCCTCGGCGCCCCGGGTCTCGGGTGCGGCGCCCATCCGCGTCGCCGTTGGATCCGCGCGGAAGACCACCTCCGGATCGAGGACCGCGACCAGACCGGCGAGATCTCCCTGTCGCGCGGCGGCGAGGAACGCCTCGACGATCTGTCGCCCGGCGACGACCTCCTCGGCCCTGGCACGTCCCGCACCCCGGACCCGCCGCCGTGCCCGGCTCGCGAGCTGCCGGGCCGCGACCGGAGAACGGTCGAGGATCCGGGCGATCTCCTCGAACGGCACGTCGAAGAGGTCGTGAAGCACGAACGCCACCCGCTCGGCAGGGGCGAGCTGGTCGAGCACCACCAGCAGCGCGAGACCGATCGCGTCCGCGGTGACTCGATGCTCGTCGGGGTCGGCATAGGGACCGCGTGCCTCTGCCTCGGCGGTGAGGTCCTCGGAACCGTCCTCACGGCGAGCCTGGCGCCTGCGGAGCATGTCCAGGCACACCCGCGCGACGACGGTGGTCAGCCACCCGCCGAGGTTCTCGACCTCACCCTCGGAGCGGCTGAAGCGAATCCATGCCTCCTGGACCGCGTCGCTCGCCTCGCTCCCCGAGCCCAGGATGCGCTCGGCCACATGTTCCAGACGGGCGCGGTGCGCCTCGAACCTCTCGGCCAACCAGGTCTGCTCGTTCATCGGTCACGTTTCTCCCATGGCATGCGTCACCGTGCTGACGAGGCGCGCCCGCTCGATGTGACCGGGATGAACCCGGGGGCCGAGCTTCGTTCGATGGGAGACACGACCGATGCAGGCGAGGATGAAGAACCCGGTGGAGCTGCTCCCCGAGGCGATGAAGGCGCTGCACGCGCTCGACGCCACGGCCGGACAGCTGCCACTCGTGACCCGGCAGCTCGTTCACCTGAGGGCGAGCCAGATCAACGGCTGCAGCGTCTGCGTCGACATGCACGCCAGCGAGCTGAAGCGGGCGGGGGAGCCGGACCGGCGCATCAACGCGGTGGCCGCCTGGCACGATGCTCCGTGGTTCACCGAGGCGGAGCGTGCCGCCCTGGCGCTCACCGAGGCGGTGACCCGCCTCGCGGATCGTCCGGACCCGGTGCCGGACACCATCTGGGCGGAGGCCGCCCGGCACTTCGAGGCGCCCGCGCTCGCGGCGCTCCTGGTCCAGATCGCGCTGATCAACGTCTGGAATCGCTTCAACGTGCCCGTGCGACAGGTCGCCGGCGCGCAGTGGTGAGCTCCGGGTCATTCGCTGAGGTATCCTCGGCCGCTCCGTGGAGGGCACGGTCGAGCCAAACCGCGCGCCGAGGGACTGGCGCTACTCGCCGCGCGGAGAGCGGCTGCCCGAGCACTGTCTCGACTGCGGGGCTCCGATCCTCGGGCCGTACTGCGCCACGTGCGGACAGAAGAACGAGCCCGAGCACCGGAGCCTGTGGCAGCTGGCGAAGGACGCGGTCGGTCCGGCGGTCCTGCTCGAGTCGAAGCTCTGGCGGACCCTGGGCACGCTGCTTCGCCACCCGGGCGCGCTGAGCGAGGCGTACACGGAGGGCAAGCGCAGCCGGTTCATCCGGCCGCTTCGCCTCTACTTCTGGGTCAGCGTGCTGTTCTTCTCCGCGCTCGCGCTCAGGCCGTTGCACCTGATCACCGTCCAGGTCGACCGGGACGACAGGGTCCGCATCCCCGGGGCGCCGCTGTTCGAGAAGCGCCTCCAGGAGAAGCTCGATTCCCTGAAGGATGCCCCCGCCGGGAAGCTCGCCGGCGAGAAGAGCGCGGCATCGGCGAAGGAGCGGCTCCAGGTGGAGTTTCTGACCCGCCTGCCGAAGGCGGTCTTTCTGCTCCTCCCGCTGTTCGCCGCGCTGCTACGGATGCTGTGGTGGACGCGGCCGTACGTGGACCACCTGGTCTTCGCGCTTCACGCCCACACGGTGCTCTTCCTGGGGCTCGGGCTCGCACTGACCGGGTGGCCGCCGCTGCAGCTGCTCGGAGCGCTCGGCCCGATTCTCTGGTTCTTCCTGGCCGTCCGGCGGTTCTACCGGAGCGGCTGGGTGGGGACGGTCCTAAAGACCGTGACCCTGGGCGTCCTGGACCTGCTCGTCTCCTCGGTGGTGGTGATGCTGACGATGCTGGTGGCGCTGCTCGGGACCTGAGCGCTCGGCCTGGGCGGCCGCCCAGGGTCGCCAGATCCGGCCGCACGGTGCTTGGATGGGTGGCCCGTGCTCCGTCGTTCCGTGCTCACGCTGCTGCTCGTGTCCTGCGGGGACGCGCCGCTGCCCGGTGCCGTGGACTCCGGAGTCTCGGGCGGGGTCCTCGCTCCGTCACCGGCGAGTCCGGACGTGCCGCTGCGCGGAGCGACGGCCGAGCAGCTGCGCGCGTTCCGGGCGGGCGACGCAGTTGCCGAGCACCTCTTCGACTCATCGGAGGGGCTCGGGCCCGTCTACGTCCGTCCGTCGTGCACCGCGTGCCATCTGCGCGGCGGGCGCGGGCCAGCGACGACCGAGCGCTTCGTGGTCATCTCCTCCACCACCGGGGCGCCGGTACTGGTGCCTCCGTTCGGGCCGCTCGTGCGGCCGCTGCTGACGGCGGGCGCGGTGACGGCGGTGCTCGCTCCCGACGGTGGGCTGCCCGTCGGGGCGCGCGTCGAGGTCACTCACCGCGTCGCCGCCCCGCTGTTCGGACGGGCATACATCGAGGCCATCGCCGACGGGGAGATCGAGCGGGTCGCTGCGGAGCAGGCGCTCCGGATGGACGCGATCCATGGGCGGGTCCACCGGGTGACGTACCACTCGCACGGCTCGATCGATGCCGCGTTCGGGGTGCACGTCGAGGGTGAGGCAGCACTCATCGGACGGTTCGGGGTGAAGGCGCGTCTGGCGACACTGGACGACGTGGTGGCCGATGCGCTGCAGGGCGATCTCGGTCTGACCTCGCGCCTGCGCCCGACCGAGCTGCCGAACCCGGACGGGCTCGCCGACGACCTGCTGCCCGGGGTGGATCTGGGGGACGCCGACCTTGCGGCGGTCGTGGCCTACACCCGTCTCCTCGACATCCCCGAGCGTTCCGCGCCTGACGCGCGCGGCGCCGCGCTCTTCGGGTCGGTGGGATGCTCGGTGTGCCACGTGCCGAGTCTCCGGACGCGTCCGGACTGGCCGACGGCGCAGCTCGCCGCGGTCGACGCGCCGGTCTACAGCGACGTCCTCCTGCACGACATGGGGGTTGAGCTCGCGGACGGCCAGGAGGAGGAGGGCGCCGGGTCGCGCGAGTTCCGGACCGCTCCGCTCATCGGCCTCCGTTACTTGCCCAGCTACCTTCACGATGGCCGGGCGACGACGCTCCGGGACGCCGTTCTGGGCCACCAGGGGGCTGGTTCCGAGGCGAACGAGGTCATCGATCGGTTCAGGGCCCTCGCCCCGACCGAGCAGGACGCGCTGCTCGGGTTCGTCGCCGGGTTGTGAGCGCGTTCCGAGGCGAGGAAGCGCGCAAGAGCTTGATCCGGCGTCGCTTTTCGAGGTGTCAGACACCTCGTCTTGGACGCCTCGTCTTGCCGCCTGCACGATGGTCCGTGGTCACCGAGCGGAGCGGCTGCCCTGGCGCTCACCGAGGCGGTGACGTGCCTCGCGGCCCTGCCGGACACCATCTGGGCGGAGGCCGCCCGGCACTTCGACGCGCCCGCGCTCGCGGCGCTGCTGGTCCAGATCGCGCTGATCAACGTCTGGAATCGCTTCAACGTGCCCGTGCGGCAGGTCGCCGGACGCGGCGTGGTACCGAGCGGCCGGGCGAGACGACGTGCGGCCTGGGACGTCGTCTGGCCGGCGCTTCAGTCCAGGGGGAGCCTCATTCGGGTGAGGACGTCGGCGAAGCGTGGGTCGTTGCGCAGTGTCCGCATGAAGGGGTCGTACTTGAGGTAGCGGGTACCCGGATCACCCGCCAGGCGCGCCCGTTCCAGCCACTCGAACGCCAGGTCGGTCTCGCCACGCCAGGCATGCACCTGGGCGACCTGGTACAGCGCAGAGTCGCCACTGGTCGCCAGGAGGCGCTTCAGCGCCGCCCTCGACTCCGCATCGTGCCCGAGGCTGTGCTCTGCCAGAGCGGCCCCGAAGTCACGAACCCACGCCTGGTGGTGCGCTCGAAACAGGGCGAGCGCCTCCGCCGGATGCCGGTCGAGTAGCTCGGTGAAGGCCAGCTCCCGTGAGGCGAGCCCGTGCTGGGGGGCGGTGGCGAGCCCGATCTTCAGTGTCTCTCGCGCGAGGGCGTAATCGCCGGCGGCGTTGTAGAGGGCGCCGATCTGGTACCGGGTTTCCGGCGCGAGCGGGTCGAGCTCGACAGCCTTCCGGGCGATCTCGATCGCTTCACCCAGGCGACCCAGGACCGCCATCAGGTGCGAGTAGCGTATTCGCGCGGTGGCAGACCCGGGGCTGAGGGAGATCGCCCGCTCGAGGTCAGCCTTGGCGCCGGACCAGTCCCAGGCGAAGCCGGTTCTGATCAACCCTCTCGCCTCGTATCCGTCGACCTGGCTCGGGGCCAGATCCACCGCGCGCTCCGCTTCGAGCGCGCCGGTCTTCCTCCAGTCCAGTCCCGTCCTCTCCACGTCTGACACCGAAGAGTCGTAGCGAATGAGCGATTCCGCGAGTCGCGCGTGCGCCGGCGCATAGCTCGGGTCGACCTCGATGGCGCGCTGGAACTCCTCGATCGCGCCCTTCAGTCCATCGGTCGCGCCGGTATTCTGGAGCTGCAGACCGCGCAGGTAGTGCGTGTATGCCTCAGGGCTGGTCACCCTGCGCTCCTGGATGATTCCCCCTCGCCCTACCAGGACCTTGGTGCTCAGCGCGGCGACGACCGCGCTCGCGATCTCGTCCTGGACCGCGAAGACGTCGGCGAGCTCACGATCGAAGGTTCGTGACCAGAGCTGATAGCCGTCTGCGGCGCTGACCAGCTGGGCCGTGACCCGGAGGCGGTTCCCGGACTTGCGAACGCTGCCTTCGAGAACGTGGGCGACGTCGAGCTTCTGACCGACGGAGCGGAGATCCTCGCTCTTCCCCTTGAACGAGAACGAGGAGGAGCGGGCGGCCACGTGCAGCCCTGGCACCTGGGCCAGGGCGTTGATGATCTCCTGGGCCACGCCATCCGAGAAGTACTCCTGGTCATGCGCGGCACTCATGTCCACGAAGGGCAGTACGGCGACGGAGGGCTCGGTGGTGGCGCGCCGGGTCCAGCTCCCGAGAGGCGACCACCTCACCTGGTGGGCAAGGAGCGCCGCCGCGAGAAGGAGGAGCAGCACCCCGGCGCCCGCGAGGAGCCGCCTTCGAACTCGGGGCCGGGCGGTGAGCGCGGCCGGAACGTCTTGCGCGCTCTGGAAGCGGCGCTTCGGTTCCCGGTCGAGGCATCTGGTGATCGCCCGGCTCCAGCGCGGGTCGAGTCCTGGGACGACCGCCTCCGGTCTCGGCGCCGGTGCGTCGAGGTGCTGCAGCGCGGTGGCGAGCGGTGTCGCGCCGGAGAAGGGAAGTTGCCCGGAGACCATCTCGTACAACACCACGCCAAGCGCGTAGACGTCGGTCTCGGGGGAAACGGCTCCGCCGGTGACCTGCTCGGGTGCCATGTACGCCGGGGTCCCGAGGATTCCGGCCGCTCCGGTCAGCCCCTCGGTGGGCTCGGCGTCCTGCTTCAGCGCCCGGGCGATCCCGAAGTCGGTGATCACCACCCGCCGCTCACTGCCCGCATGGTTCCCGGCGTCTCCGTTCCGGTGGACGAGAATGACGTTGCCGCTCTTGAAGTCCCGGTGGACGACGCCCTCCGCATGGGCCGCGGCGAGGCCGTCACACATCTGTCGCACCAGTGGCAGCGCCTCCGCGGTGGTCATCCGGCCCTCTCGACCGATGCGGGCGGCGAGCGTCTCGCCCTCCAAGAACTCCATGGTCAGAAAATGGATCGGCGCCCCGGCCACAGTGGTGGACTGGTACAGCTCGTACACCCTGCACACGTTGGGATGGCTGACCCGGCGGGCGAGGAGGAGCTCGCGGCGGAAACGCTCCATCGCCGCGGCATCGGTGGTGACCCTCCCCTGCAGCACCTTGAGAGCGACGTGCGTTCGCAGGATCACGTCGTTGGCCTCGTAGACCGCGCCCATTCCTCCGCGGGCGACGAAGCGGAGGATGGTGAAGCGCCCGGCGAGCTGCTCGCCCGGAGCGAGCCGGGACAGGTCGGTATCAGCCCCGACGTCTGCGGACGCTCCGCTCTCCGACTCCAGACCGAGCGTTGGCAGGCCATCCCGCTTGACCGTCCCGGGGACGTCGCCGGTGGACGCTGACGCGGCTCCTGGTTTGCTCGGAGGATCGGCTTCTCCACTCATCGGGGAGCGGAGCGTCGCACCGGGGCCGCTGGTCCGGCAACCAAGGGACTGCGTGATGTGGTTCCCAGCGCCCTGGGTGCGAGACCCGTTGGCGTGCACGCGCGTCGAGATATTCAGGCCGGGCAGCCTGGGGACTCACGGGCCGATCGTGGCGTCGAACACCCGCCAGGACACGCCGCCGCGAAGGTCGCGGAGCACCACGTAGAAC
>JADGQZ010000181.1 GCA_017881345.1 Myxococcaceae bacterium
CCCTGATGCGCACGCTCGCGCTCTCGGGTGACCGCGCGGGCGCGCTGCGCGTCTACCGGGACCACGCGGCCACCCTGCGCCGCGAGCTCGGCATCGAGCCCGGCGCCGAGCTGCAGCGGGTCCACCAGTCGCTCCTGCGCGAGGAGGAACCGGCCGCCTCGGGCCGCCCGCCGCCACCCGACACCGGACCGCCGCTCATCGGGCGGGAGCCGGCGTGGGACGCGATACTCGAGACCTGGCGCAAGAGCAGCGCCGGCGCCCCGGCCTTCGCGCTCGTCACCGGCGAGCCAGGGATCGGCAAGTCGCGGCTCGCCGAGGAGCTCCTCGTCTGGGGCCGGCGACAGGGCGTCACCGCCGCGGCGACGCGCTGCTACGCCACCGAGGGACAGCTGTCGCTGGCGCCGGTCAGCGAGTGGCTCCGCACCCCGGCGATCCGTCGCGCCCTGGGCGGCCTCGATCCGATGTGGCTCACCGAGGTCTCGCGCGTGCTGCCCGAGCTACGCGCCGAGCGGCCCGACCTGCCACCTCCTGAGCCGATGACCGAGTACGGCCAGCGGCAGCGCTTCTTCGAGGCCCTGGCCCGGGCGGTCCTCGGGGCACCCCAGCCGATGATGCTGCTCCTCGACGACCTCCAGTGGTGCGACCGGGAGACCATCGAGTGGCTGCACTACCTCCTCCGCTTCGACGCTGGCGCACGGATGCTGGTGGTGGGCACCGCGCGAGACGAGGAGCTCCCCGGGACCCACCCCCTCCGGACGATGCTCCTGCACCTCCGCGGAGGCCGCGTCCCGATGACCGAGATCGCGCTCGAGCCGCTCGATGCGGCCGAGACCGCAAGGCTGGCAGCGCACTTCGAGCGCCACGCGTTGAACGAGGTCGCCGCCCTCCGGCTGTTCCGGGAGACGCAAGGAAACCCGCTGTTCGTGGTGGAGATGGCACGCGCAGGGCTCGGGGCTCCCCCCGCGAGCAAGGGCACCGCGGAGCAGGCGAAGGTCGAGCTCCCGTCCAAGGTGCAGGCGGTGATCGAGTCCCGTCTGGCACAGCTCTCGCCGCCGGCACGGGAGGTTGCCCACCTGGGAGCCGCCATCGGGCGCGGCTTCGGGCTCGCTCTCCTCCTCGAGGCCGGCCAGTCCAGCGAGGACACCGTCGTGCGCGCGCTGGACGAGCTGTGGCAGCGCCGCATCGTGAAGGAGATCGGCGCCGACCAGTACGACTTCACCCACGACAAGCTGCGCGAGGTCGCCTACTCCGAGATCGCCCCGCCCCAGCGTCGCTTCCTGCACCGGCGAATCGCCCAGGCCCTCGAGGCCCTGCACGCCGGAGCCCTGGACCCGCTGAGCGGCGCGATCGCCGCGCACCTCGACCGCGCCGGCCTCGACGCGCAGGCCATCGAGCTCTACCAGCGCGCGGCGGTGGTGGCCCAACGCACCTACGCCAACGAGGACGCGATCGATCTGCTCCGGCGGGCCCTGGCGCTGCTGGAACGCCAGCCGACCGGCCTCTCGCGCGAGACCCGCGAGCTCCAGATCCAGCTCGGGCTGGCGCGGCTCTACCGGATGACCCGGGGCTGGACCTCGCCGGAGGTCGAGCACAGCCTGGACCGGTCGGTCGCCCTCTGCGACCGCGTCGGTGACGACAGGCAGAGGGCCCGGGCCTTCTACGGCATGCAGTCGCTCTACCTGGTGCAGGCGCGCCTGGAGAAGGTGGAGCTGGTCTCCGAGGAGCTGCACCGGCTCTACCAGCGAACCCAGCAGTCGCCGCCCCCGCTGGAGAGCGAGATGATGCTCACCGGATCGCGGCTGCACCTGGGCCGGATCGGCGAGGCGAGCCAGCAGTTCGAGCGCGCGCTGGCGCTGAACGATCCATCGCAGGTGGAGCGCATCGCCGACGAGCAAGGCTGGAACTTCGCCGTTCACGGCCGTGCCTGGTGGGCTCACGCGCTGTGGCTCCAGGGCCGCGCGGACACCGCGCTCGCCCAGGGGCTCGAGGCGATGCGGATCGCCGACACGCTGGCCCAGCCGTTCAACCAGTCGGTCGCGGCGACGTACCTCGCGCTTCTCCAGCAGCTGCGCGGTGACGTCGCCACCGCGCGGCGCTCCGCGGAGAAGGCGCTGGCGGTCACCACCGAGTCCCGGGCACCGTACTATCGCGCCTGGTCGGAGATCCTGGTCCGCCACGCCGAGGCGACCAGCCGCCCGGAGATGGCGAGCATCGGTGCACTGCGCGAGTCGATCGAGGTCTTCCGCGCCAGCGGAGCACGGCTCCGGCTGCCGTACTACCTCGGGCTTCTTGCCGGGGTGTGGCACCAGGCCGGGCACGCAGCCGAGGGCCTCTCGGTCATCGACGAGGCGCTGGCCATGGCGCGCAGCAACAACGAGCGCTGGTGGGATGCCGAGCTGCACCGGCTGCGCGGCGATCTCCGGCTCGCCGCGGGGGCGGATGAGGACGAGGGTGGTGCGGCCTACCTGCGTGCGCTGGAGATCGCCCGGGCCACGGGAGCGCGTTCGCTCGAGCTACGGGCCGCGACCAGCCTGGCCCGCTTGCGACGGAGGCCTGCACCCCTGGCGGAGCTGATCCGCACCTTTGGTGAGGGCCGCGACACGCCGGATCACATCGCTGCGCACGCGCTCCTGACCGAGCTAACGCAACGCTAACGCCGGGCGGTGTCTTCTCCCTGCCGACCCCGGTCGGCCCGAACTCTCCGCTCACGCGGGCTCCGTACCGTGGTCGCACAACGCTGAACCACACAGGGAGCAAACGATGAGCAAGCTGGACGATACGGCAGTGCAGACCCTCCGGTCGCAGGTGCGGGGAGAGCTGATCCGGCAGGGAGACGGCGGATACGACGAGGCGCGCAAGGTCTACAACGGGATGATCGACCGCAAGCCGGCGATCATCGCCCGCTGCGTGGACGCGGCCGACGTCATGGCCTGCGTCAACTTCGCCCGTGAGCAGAAGCTCCCGCTGGCGGTGCGCGGCGGCGGCCACAGCGGCCCGGGTCTCGGGGTCGTCGATGCTGGCCTGGTGATCGACCTCTCGCGCATGCGCGGGGTCCGGGTCGATCCCGCGGCCCGCACCGTGCGCGTCGAGGGTGGGGCGAAGTGGGGTGACGTCGATCACGCCACCCATCCATTCGGGATGGCGACTCCCAGCGGCTTCATTGCCAGCACCGGCGTCGGTGGGCTCACCCTCGGCGGCGGCATCGGCTACCTGGCACGCACCCATGGGCTCACGCTCGACAATCTCCTGTCCGTGGACATGGTGCTCGCCGACGGGCGATTCGTCGTGGCCAACGCCAAGGAGAACCCCGACCTGTACTGGGCGGTGCGCGGGGGAGGCGGCAACTTCGGCGTGGTCACCTCGTTCGAGTACCGGCTGCATCCGATCAGCCAGGTCTACGGCGGACCGATGATCTGGCCGCTGGAGAAGAGCGGCGAGGTGCTGAAGTGGTGGAAGGACTTCATGCTCGAGGCGCCGGAGGACATCAACGGCTGGTTCGCGTACCTCACCGTCCCGCCCGCCGCTCCCTTCCCCGAGCAGTATCAGGGCAAGAAGATGTGCGGAGTGATCTGGTGCTACACCGGCCCGCTGGACAAGGCCGAGGAGCGCTTCAAGAAGATCCGCGCCGTCGGGCCACCGGTCATCGACTTCGTCGGGCCGATTCCCTGGCCGACGCTGCAGGGGATGTTCGACGCGCTCTATCCGGCCGGCCTGCAGTGGTACTGGAAGGCCGACTTCTTCCGCGACTACTCCGACAAGGCCATCGACCTGCACGTCAAGTACGGGCCGCAGCTGCCGACGTTCCACTCGACCATGCACATCTACCCGATCAACGGCGCCGCACATCGCGCCGGCAAGGGCGACACGGCGTTCAGCTTCCGCGATGCGAACTTCGCCCAGGTCATCGTCGGCGTGGACCCGGATCCGGCCAACAACGAGCGCATGACCCAGTGGGCACGCGACTACTGGCTGGCGATGCACCCGCACTCGGCAGGCGGGGGCTACATCAACATGATCATGGACGAGGGCGAGGACCTGGTGAAGGCCGCCTACCGCGACAACTACCCCAAGCTCGCCCAGATCAAGGCCAAGTACGACCCGGGCAACCTGTTCCGGGTGAACCAGAACATCAAGCCCGCGAAGTGAGGCCCGTCAGCCGGTGAGCCCCAGTGCGGCGCCGATGGCGGCGACCGCACTGTCGTGCACCGGCGTGGGCACGCCCAGCTGACGCCCGAGCCGGCTCACCGCGCCCCCGAGCACGTCGAGCTCGGTCGGACCGCCGTGTTCCAGGTCGAGCAGGAAGCTGGGCTTCATCGTCGCCGGCAGCGAGCGCACCTGCTCGAGCACCCGGCTCACCTCGTCGGCCGCAAACCGGATGCCCGTCGCTCGCCCCACCGCCACCGACTCGGCGGTGGCGCGCTCCAGGAGTGCCTGGCCGAGCGGCGCCGTCCGGAGTGGACCGATGGAGGTGCGCGCCAGCCCGCAGCAGCTGGCCATGGTGGTGATGAAGACGAACTTCCGCCAGAGCTCGAGTGGCATCTCCGCGCTGGGCCGGGCCTCGATGCCCGCGCCGCCGAGGACGGCCGCGATTCCACGGGCCCGCTCCGAGAGCCCACCCTCGAGCTCGCCCACCACCACCCGGTTGAACTGACTCTTGCGGTGAATCTGGCCCGGCCCGGTGCGCTCGGCGCTGATCACCGCAAGCCCTCCCAGGAGCGACTGCCGTGGGACGCCGAGCTGCTCGAGTCGCTCGGCAGCCTCCACCCCGTTCAGCAGCGGGAGCACGGTCGCGCCGTGCCGGGCGAGATCCGCGGCGATGGCTCCGATGGCGTCCAGGTCGTAGGCCTTGACCGTCACCAGTGCGAGCTCGGCGCCTCTCAGGGCCGCGAGGTCATCGGTGGCGGCGACCGTCGGCACCCAGACGGTGCCGTCCGGCTCCGTCACCCGCAGACCTCCGGCGCGGATGGCATCGAGATGGCTGCCGCGCGCGAGCAGCTGGACCTCGTGGCCCGCCCTGGCCAGCACCGCGCCGTCGTACCCGCCCACCGCACCCGCGCCGAGGATGGCGATCCGCATCGGCTGGAACGCATAACCCGGTCCCCATCCGCATGCGACGTCGCCGAGCTGCCGAACCGCCCTCGTGCGATGCTCCGAGCCATGACCAGCGAAAGGCCGCGCGTGCCACTCCCGATCGGCTACCGCCAGGGGATCATCACGGCGATCACGGTCGTCCTGGGGTTCTCACTCGTCTTCCTGCGCGTCTGGGGGTTCGAGCTCCCGGGGGAGTGGGACGCCGCCTCCATCGCCTCGGTCATCCTGCTGGGGTTCTCCATCCTCGGCCAGTGCGTCACGCTGTGGAGGTCCCTGCAGGTCGAGGATGACGATGTGACGGAATACAAGAAGACGCTGCGGTGGTTTCTCGGCTCGACCCTGGTGCTGCTGGTCGCCGTGCTGCTCTCCGCGATCTCGTACTCCAAGGTGATCGGGTCCTGAGGGGTGCCATCCATCCGCGCTCGGTCATCCGGGCCCGGGTGCTGCACGATCTGGGTCTGGCCTGAACGTTGTGCTTCCCCGGCCGACGCGATGGGACTATCTCTGCCCAATGACGGTCCGCCCGGTGGCTGCCGGGCGCGGGAGGTGGACGATGCGATACGCGCTCTCCGTGGTGCTGCTGGTGGTGGCCTGTGCTCACACGCCGCCGGTCGAATCCGCGGCGCCGGGATGGAAGCTGCTCAACGCCACGGCCGGGACGGACGAGCTCCAGATCCGGGGCGAGCAGGGACTCCGCCGGGCGGCGGTGACCGACACCAGCGTGCGCGGACCGGTGCTCGACCTGAAGCGCGTGCCCGGGAAGCTGCAGGGGACGACGTACGGCGACCGACCCGTCGATATGCAGCAGCGGGGCAACGGGATCGCCGGGCGGGTCGGCAGCGACTCCTGGGACCTCACGCTGGAGCAGGACGGGAGCGAGATGCGCGCCACCGGCCAGATCGGCGGCCACCCCTCGACCTTCTGGATGAGTCCGCCGAAGATCCGTGGCGGGGTCGGGCCGTGCACGTTCGAGCTGGTCTGGTCCGCGGGGAATTACGCCGGAACCCGGAGCTGCGGTCCCGACAGCGACGTGATCCAGCTGCAGTTCCCGGCCGTGCTCGCCTCGTGGAGCGACCCGGAGGTCGCGGCGCTGCTTGCCATCTTCGTCCAGCGCAACTGAGAGAGTCCCTGCCGGGAGCTTGGCCCGGGTGGCGCGGGGCCAGGGAGCGCTTGCAGGTGGTCAGTGGCGAGCCCGTGCGCAGAGGCCCCGCTTCGGCGTAGATCCGCGTCCAGGGGCGGTGATCCACCGCCTGGGAGGCACTGGATGAGACCAGCTCGTCGGTGGGGGTGGTGGCTCGTGCCCTGTCTGGTGGCGCTCGGGTGCTCGTCGTCGAGCTCACAGCCACCGCCGCAGCAGCCGAAGCTCCACGTCCCCTCCCCTCCCTGGGAGGAGCAGGTCGTCTACTTCGTGATGACCGACCGCTTCAACGATGGGGACAAGAGCAACGACGACCTGGGCAAGGGCGAGTTCGATCAGACCGACGGAGACAAGTACTCGGGCGGCGATCTCAAGGGGATCATCGACAAGCTGGACTACATCCAGGGCATGGGGGCGACCGCGGTGTGGATCACTCCGCCGGTGGCCAACATGTGGTGGGACCCGCTGCAGCAGTCCGGCGGCTACCACGGTTACTGGGCCCGTCATCTCAAGAAGGTCGACGAGCACGTGGGCACGCTCGACACCTACAAGGCGCTGAGCGACGCCCTGCACCAGCGCGGGATGTACCTCATCCAGGACGTGGTCCCGAATCACATGGGGAACTTCTTCACCTACGGGACGTTCGACCCGACCGACCCCACGAAGAACGTGGTGATGAATACCCAGGCGGTGCCCACCGCCAGGCCCGAGCAGCCGCCGTTCGACCAGGACGACCCACGCGATCCGGCGCAGCGCGCGGCGGGCATCTACCACTGGACGCCGGTCATCACCGACTACTTCGACGCCAACCAGGAGCTGAATTACCAGGTCTCGGACCTCGACGACCTCGACTCGGAGAGCGCCACGGTGCGCACCGCGCTCCGCGACTCGTACGGGTACTGGATCAAGGAGGTGGGCGTCGACGCATTTCGGGTCGACACGGTGAAGTACGTGCCGCACGCTTTCTGGAACGACTTCTTCTGGTCCACCGCCTCCGATGCGCCGGGGATGATGGCGGTGGCGAAGTCGACGGGGCGGGATCGCTTCTTCGCCTTCGGGGAGATCTTCGAGAACTCCGACCCGCTGGACGACACCGCGGACAAGAAGGTGGGGAGCTACCACGGCACGGCGGCGACGCCCGAGCTGCCGGCGGTGCTCGCCTACCCGCTGTACTCGGAGATCAACCGCGTCTTCACCGGCGGCCAGCCGACGTCGTACCTGAGCTATCGCCTCGGCCGACTCATGGACCGGTCGATCTACCCGAACCCGTACGCGACGCCGATCTTCATCGACAACCACGACAACCAGCGCTTCCTCGCGGTGGGCAGCAGGAAGGCGATGATCCAGGCACTGGCCCTGATCTTCACCCTCCCCGGCATCCCGGTCGTCTATTACGGCACCGAGCAGGACTTCAACGAGACGCGCGCCGCGATGTTCGCGGGGGGCTGGAAGTCGAACGGCGATGCGTTCCTGCCCGGCGACCGCTACTTCTACCTGAAGCGCCTGGCCGACATCCGGAAGGCGAGCAAGGCGTTCACCCAGGGCTCGCTCGATGTGCTCTACGACAACGAGTCGACGCCCGGCGTGTTCGCCTACCGCCGCGCGCTGGGCACCGACACGTTCCTGGTGGTGATGAACACCTCGGACGGGAACACCCTGATGTCCGGGTTGCCCACCGGCCTGCCCGCCGGGACGCAGCTCGAGGTGCTCGACGCCGAGGGCTTCACGCCGGCCGTACCCGCGGGCGCGAAGGTGGGCGTGGGAGCAGGTGGAGGCATCGTGGCCCTGCTCCCCGGGCGCTCGGTGCAGATCCTCCGGGCGACCACCGAGGTGGTGAGCGTCGGCCCGGCCGGCGCGACCATCACCGTGACCACGCCGATCGACGGCCAGACCTTCTCCGACGACCTGACCGTGACCGGCTCGGTGACCCCGGCCAGCACCGCGCTGAAGATGGTGGTCGACGGGACGTACGATCGCGCGGCGGACGTCACCGTCAAGTCGGACGGGACCTTCAGCATCGTGCTCCCGGTCTCGAATTTCCCCATCGGCACCGCGAAGCACACGCTGGCGTTCTATGCCCCGGCGGTGAACGTCTCGTCACCAAGGCTGAGCTTCACCAGCAACCTGGTCTTCGTGGGGAACAGCGTCACCCAGATCGACCCGGCGAACGACGACACGGGGCCGGCGGGCAAGACGTACACCTATCCGCAGGACACGACCTTCCAGGGCAAGCACTTCGGTGACATCGTCAAGGTGGTGGCCGAGGTGGGAAAGACCACCATGCTGCTCCACGTGACGCTCGCCGACTGGAGCGTGGTGTGGAAGCCGGCACTCGGCTTCGACCACGTGGCCTTCAACGTCTTCTTCGCCATCCCCGGCCAGCAGGGGCTCACGGTCTTCCCGCGGCTGAACGCGTCGATGCCGGGCGGGCTGACCTGGAACCTGAACCAGTTCACCTATGGCTGGAACAACGCGATGTACACGACCCAGGGTGCGAGCGCGTCCGCGTACGGGACGAGCACCATCCCGCCGGTGGTGTTCGCCGATCAGGCAAGCAAGGTGGTGACCTTCAGCTACAACCGGACCAACTACGGGCTGTCCACCTGGGCCGGGGTGAAGATCTACATCGGCACCTGGGACTTCGACGGCATCGGCGGCAACTTCCGGCCGCTGTCGCCCACCGGCGGCCAGTGGGATTTCGGGGGAGGTCAGCCGACCGACCCGCTCATCCTCGACGAGGTCGGACCCATCACCCTGCCCGCCCCGCCGCCGTAGCGGTCACTGAGGAGTGCAGGGCGGGATGATGAGCGGCTGCGTGGTGCGGAGCCGATCGCTGGTCCCGGCGAATCCGATGTCCATCGACTCGATGGTGACGCTGCTGTCGGAGTTCGACCTCCAGGTCACCGTCCCGTCCTGGGCGTCGAGGCTCGCGCTCGGAGGCTGGGCGGCCGTGGCCTTCACCAGCTTCCCCGAGACCTGACCCGGTCCGGGCAGCGAGATGCCCGGCACGACGGTGCCCACGGTGGGGGTGCTGGTCCCCGTCGCCAGCTTCAGGAACAGCGTGGTCCAGATCCGGTTCGGGTAGATGTCGTACTGCTGGCAGGCGTTCGGCTGGTCGCTGATGAGCACGGTGAAGACGTTGCCGCTGGCGACGGCCGCGCTGGAGTTGGCCACCAGGCGCACCCCGCCGATGGTCACGTCGAACGGCGGGAAGCCGGCGTCCGGGTCGAAGGGACCGGAGTCGGTGCAGCCGGTGGCAAGCGCCACGAGCAGCGCGGCAACGGAGAATCGGACGGTCATCTTGGTTCGGGCACTCGTCGTCAGTTGGTGGGGGTGATGGCCACCACCACCGAATCATCCACGTTGCCCGATTTGAGGGTCCGGGAGAAGACGTAGACATTCGATGGCGCCTGGAGCTTCTGGTGCGCCCCGCCACCGATCGCCACGTGCCGCTTCCGGAAGCCGCCGAGCTTCTGGAAGTGCGCGAGGATCGCGCTGTCCATGCTGGCCCAGTTCATGTCCGAGCGGGTGCCCTGCGTGGGGTCGCTCCCCGCCTTGCCCGGCGCCCGTCCGCTCTCGTCGCCGTAGAACAGCTGCACCCCACCCGGTGCGAGCAGGAGCGCGGTCCCGGCCTGCTTCTGGAGCGCGGGCTGCAGCCCCAGCGAGGCAAAGAAGAGCGAGGTGTCGTGCGAGGAGAGGTACGAGAGCACGTCGAACGTCGGATCGGTGGAGATCAGCGCCGCGTAGCTCGAGTAGAGGTTCTCCACGTCGGCCTGGGCCGCGACCAGCGAGCCCTTGTTGGTCAAGTACGAGAGCAGGAATCGCTGGAAGTCGAAGTTGATCAGCGAGTCGAACCCGCCGTCGGTGTAGTACGCGTCCTTCTGCACGCCATGGCCGAAGACCTCGCCGGTCATCCAGAACGGCGCGTCGTCGAGCTTCTTGGTCGGGTTGGCAGCCTTCCAGGCCGCCAGCGCCGGGACCGCGGCGTCCTTCAGCGCCTTCCACGACGCGACCTCGACGTTCTTCGCCGTGTCGCAGCGGAAGCCGTCGAAGCCGAATTGCGTCAGCCAGTCGGTGTGCCACTTCACCAGGTACTGGCGGACGGTGGTGCTCGGCGTCGCGACGAACGCGGTGTCGGTCTTCTGGTCGAAGAACGGCGGGCGAGGCGCGGCGTCGGTCGACTCGGTCCGGAAGTCCGGGAGCGAGCTCAGCTGCCGGGTCTCGTCGGTGCTGCCTGAGGGGAGAAAGCCCGGGAAGCCGGCGCGGATCCACACCGGGGTCCACCACTTCACCCAGTCGCTCGAGTTGTAGTTCACCAGGTCGTTCCAGGCCTGGTAGCCCCGGCCGGCCGGCGGGACGAAGGCCTTGAACGCATTGCCTGTCCCGTCGAAGAAGACGGACGGCAGGTAGGCGACCAGATCGTCGCCGGTCGCGTAGCCCGGGTGGTTCAGCACCACGTCGACGAGCACGCGGATGCCGCGGGCGTGCGCGGCATCGACGAGGGCGTGGAGGTCCGCCTCGTTCCCCCAGTTCGCGTCCAGCCGGGTGAAGTCCAGCGCCCAGTAGCCGGCGTATGCGAAGTGCTTGAAGTCGCCGGTGCCGCCGCCCACCCAGCCGTGCACCTGCTCGACGATGGGGGAGATCCAGATCGCGGTCGCCCCGAGGCTGGCGATGTGGTCGAGCTTGGCGGTGATCCCCTTCCAGTCCCCGCCATGCCAGGTGCCGATCTCGTCCGCGCCGTCCTTCGGCCGCGTTCCGTACGAGTCGTCGTTCGACGGCTCGCCGTTGAAGAAGCGGTCGGTCAGCAAGAAGTAGACCGTCGCGTTGGCCCAGTTGAACGGCGTCGCGGCAGCTCCATCCTTCTCCAGGAGCAGAAGACCGTTCGAGTCCGGGGTGAAGCTGACGGTGCCCTGCGAGCTGACCGTGGCCGTGGCGCCCGAGTAGGCGTCGTGGACCGCCGTCCCCGCCGGGAACGTCGCCCCGACGTTCAGGGTGAGCGGCTGGCCGGGGGTCCAGGTCGTCCCCGCATCGGGGTTGTTGCCGTTATTGGGGCTGCTCGAACCGCAGCCCGCGAGGGCGAGGAGGACGGCGGTGAGGGACAGAGCACGGCGAAGGCGTCGCTGGGTCATCGGGCACACGTTCACTTCGTATTGCAAGGCAGGCCGTCCGTCTCGGTCTGAAGCCGCTCGAACACCGCGGTCGTGTGCCCGGCGACGTGGAACGCGCCCGGCGTCGTCGTGTTCCAGTCCGCCCGTCCGGTGAGCAGCGGATCGCCGCTCAGCGCGCTGGGCACGGTGAACGTCCCGCTGGTGACGCCGGGGATGGTCACGTCCCGCGCGGTGGGACTGCCGTTCACGATCGCCACGATGCCGCTCCGCGCCGGATCGAGGTCCGCACCGGCGCAGGTCCCGTCGCTGATGGTCATCACGATGAGGCCGGGCGTCTGCGTCGGCCCGGCGTTGATGAAGTCCACCCGCTTGCCCAAATCGGACGCGTTGCGCAGCCTGAACAGCGGGGATGCCTTCCTGAGCTTCAGCATCGCCTGGACGTGGGCGGTCATCTTTCCGATGTCGGCGGCGGCCGGGGCGATGCTCCCGTCGGCGAGGATGGGCCGGATGGTGGGCCAGTTGCCCGAGTCCTTGCCGGCGTTCGGCAGCCCGCTCTTCCAGCCGTTGCTCGCCGTCGACCAGTCGACCCGGTTGAACCAATCACCCGAGTCGTAGCTGTCGCGCTCCATCGACTTGCTGCGCAGGAGGTCGTCGCCCATGTGGAAGAAGGGGATGCCCTGGCCGAGCAGCACCACGTCCATCGCCTGCGCGGTGGCGCGCACCCGATCGTCCATGGTCCTCCCGGTGGGCATCTTGTACTGCACGATGTCCCAGAGGATCTGGTTGTCGTGCGAGGAGACGTAGTTGATCGACTCCTGCGGATCCTGGGTGTAGCCGGCGCTGTTTCCGCCGTAGCCGACCGCGCCGGCGCTGGTGGTGGACCCGGTGGCGGTCACCATCCGGAAGGTCGCGACGCTGCCGGCCATGCCGATCTTGATCCAGTCGAGCCGCTGGGCCAGCGCGGCCTTGGTGGTGTCGTCGGCCACGCTGAGCTCGTTCGGGTCGGTGTAGAGCCCGCTGGAGAATCCCTGATTCTTGCGAAGATCGCCGGCGGAGTCGAAGGGTCCGCCGCCGCGCGCTCCGTCGCGCAGCCGGTCGTTGAACGTCCCGACCCCGGTGCCTGCCATGTTGAGCTGCGTGGCAGCGATGCCTCGGCCGTTCCGCACCATCTCGCCCACGTCCCAGCCCTCGCCGTACAGGTAGATGGTGGGATCGATCGCCGCGAGCGCGTCCCGGGCGTGGAGGATGTTGTCCTTGAGGTGGAGCCCCATCAGGTCGAAGCGGAAACCGTCCACCTTGTAGTCGCGCGCCCAGCGCACCAGGGTGTCGATCATCAGCTTCTCCATCATCACGTGCTCGGTCGCGGTGTTCGCGCAGCACGAGCTGGTGAGGACGAAGCCGGTCTTCGGGTCGAGCCGGTGGTAGTAGCCGGGCACGACCTTGTCGAGCACCGACTTGTCGGACAGCCCCGCGGCGTTGGTGTGGTTGTAGACCACGTCCATCACCACCCGCAGGCCCGCACCGGCGAGGCCCTGCACCATCTTCCGGAACTCGAGGATCTTCACCGGACCCTCGGCGGTGGAGGCGTAGCTGCCCTCGGGCGCGCCGTAGTGGAACGGGTCGTAGCCCCAGTTGAAGGCGTCGAGGCCGTACATGTACGAGGCGATGACCTGCTGCTGATCCGAGTCGCCCGGGAAGCTCTGATAGGCGCCCAGGATCGACGTGCTCCCGAACTGGGTGCAGAGCGCGGCGGGCACGGCAGCGTTCTTCGCGCAGAGATCGGAGAACGGCTGGCCGATGTCCACCCGCTGCGCCGGGTCCTCGTTCACGGTGGCGAAGTCGAACACGGGCAGGATGTGAAAGTGGGTCAGCCCCGCCTGACGTAGCGCAGTGAGGTGCTGCATCCCCGCCGAGCCGGACTCGGCAAAGGCGAGGTACTTGCCGCGGTTCGCCGCCGTGACCGTGGTGTCGAGCGCGCTGAAGTCACGGATGTGACCCTCGAGGGCGACGATGTCCTGGGGCGCGGCGAGCGCTGGCTTGGTGAGCGCGTCCCAGCCCGCGGGCTTGGTCGAGGGGTCCGACAGATCGATGATCTGTCCCCAGAGCCCGTTGGTGTCGAGGTTCACCGCGTACGGGTCTGTCACGGTCACGGTCTCGATCCGCTGGGTGGCCGGATGGAACACGGTGATCTCGAACCGGTAGTACCGGGCGTACCAGGTGGCCGGGCCGGTGGCAGACCAGACGCCCTTGGCGTCCACGGTCATGTCCACCGCCGCGATCTCCGCCTTGGTCGCGTCCGCCACGTGCAGCTTCACCGTCTGCGCGGTGGGCGCCCAGAGGCGGATGGTGGGCGTGTTCGGGGTGTCGAACGCGACGCCCAGCGGACCGGTGTACGCGTACAGCGCGTCGATGGCCCAGGCGGTCTGCACCTGCGTCGCGGAAAGCACGCTCGTGTCCGCCTTGCGGGCCACCGCGACCAGCTGGCTCTTCAGCACGGCGCCGAGCTTCGACACGTCGCCTGCGGCGATGTCGAAGGCTGGCCAGTTCACGCCCGCGGTGTTCAGGTACGGCGCCTTGGCCAGGACGTCGGCGGGGAGGCCGCTGGCCCGCTTCGTCAGGGCGACGACCTGCCCGCCGGTGACGTTGCTCCCAGAGGCGGCGATGGCGGCGGTGTCCGAGTAGCGGAGCTCGACCGTGGCCGCGGCCGGGTCCACATCCCAGGCGACCATGAACGCGGTCCCCGAGGAGACCAGGTGCGCGCCCGCGCCGGTGATGGAGACGTCGCCCGCCCTTGTGGGCGCCGCCGTCACCACCGCCGAGCCGCTGGTGACGAAGACGATGTTCCCCAGCGTCGAGAGGTCCCAGCCCATGTCCGGGCCAGGGTCCTTGGTGTCCCCCTGGTGGACGATGATGTTCACCCGCTGGGCGCCCGGCTTGATGTCGACCAGGAAGCCCGCCCCGAGGTCCGCGTCGATGCCGGCGGGCTGCAGCGGCCCCTGCCACGCGGTCTCACGGACCACGTCCCCCCACGTGTGCAGGCCCCAGCCCGAGTAATTCTTGTCGGGCCGCACGTAGTAGACCGCGACCTGGTTCGCTGCCGGGATGGCGACCGGCTTGTGGGTGATCGCGCTCGCGTACCCGGAGAAGACCCAGGCCTCGCGGACGCTCCCCGAGACGTCCACGGTGAGGGGTCCGGCCGGATCGGTGCTCGAGCCGTTCACCAGGGTGAAGGCGAGCTGCGCGGCGCCGGCCTTCACCGTGACCTCGTAGACCGCGCCGAAGGTGTCGGTCGTCTTCGCGCTGGCGCTGCTCTCGTTCGCGCCCGCGCTCACCGCGACGTTCCAGCCGGTGTAGTCGGACAGCGCCCGATGGTAATGGAGGGTGAAGGTGCTGCTGGGTGGATTGCCGCCGTCGCCGTTGTTGTTGTTGTTGTTGTTGTTGTTGCTACTGCTGCTGCAAGCAGTCAGGGCTGCAGTGCTGAAGAGCACGGCCCACCACGTCCACGTCGGGGGAAGGGGAGCACGCATGGCGGCGGAGACTGACCCGTTCGGAGTTCCGGAGCAACGCAAACAGAGTCGCCTCGGCTCGGGCAAAGGCGGCGCGCTGGCGCTGCTGGTCCTCGTGAGCCTCGGCTGCACTGCGTCACGTCCACCCGCGGCGACGGCACCGCCCAAGGAGCATCCACGCGCCCTCGGCAGCTGGGCCAACGGGGTGGTGTTCTACGAGGTCTTCGTCCGGAGCTTCCAGGACTCGAACGGCGACGGGAAGGGCGACCTCCCGGGACTCATCTCGCGGCTCGACTACCTGAACGACGGCAAGCCGGAGACCAGCTCGGACCTGGGCGTGGACGCGCTGTGGCTCATGCCGGTGTTCGCCTCGCCGAGCTACCACGGGTACGACACCACGGATTACGAGCGGGTCAATCCGGACTACGGGACCAACGAGGACCTGACACGGCTGTGCACCGAGGCCCACCGCCGCGGGATGCACGTCATCGTCGACCTGGTCGTCAACCACACCTCGAACCAGCACCCGTGGTTCATCGACTCGGCCTCGAGCCCCGACTCGCCAAAGCGCGACTGGTACGTGTGGAGCCCGACCGACCTCGGATGGGCGCAGCCGTGGAACGCCGCCGGCAGCTCGTGGCACAAGAAGAACGGCGCCTACTACTACGGGCTCTTCTGGGCCGGGATGCCGGACCTCAACCTTCGCACGCCCGCGGTCCGGGCCGAGGCGAAGCGGATCGCCGAGTTCTGGCTCGCGCGCGGGGTGGACGGGTTCCGGCTGGACGCTGCGCGGCACCTCATCGAGACCGGGCCGGGGGACGGACAGTCAGACTCGGCCGAGACCCACGCCTTCTGGAAGGAGTTCGCCGCGTACGTCCGCTCCGTGCGTCCGGACGCGGTGCTGGTCGGGGAGGCCTGGACCGAGACCCCGAAGATCGCTCCGTACTACGGCGCGACGGACGTGGTCCCCCGCGGCGACCAGCTCGCGCTCAACTTCGACTTTCCCCTGGCGAAGCAGGTCGTCCAGGGGGTGAACATGGGCGAGGCGCTGGGAATCGCGCAGACATTGCGCGAGATCGCAGACGCCTACCCTCCCGGCGCGACCGACGTGCCGTTCCTCACCAACCACGACATGCGGCGGGTGGCGAGCGTGTTCAAGGGTGACCCGGGAAAGCTCAGGAGCGCCGCCGCCGTGCTCCTCACCCTCCCCGGCACCCCGTTCCTCTACTACGGCGAGGAGATCGGCCTCCTGAACGGGACCGCGGACGGGGACGAGGCGAAGCGCACTCCCATGCCGTGGAACGGGACCGCGGGCGGCGGCTTCACCACCGGCAAGCCCTGGTACCGCTTCGCGCCCGGGCAGGAGACGACGAACGTCGCGGCCCAGACCGGAGACCCGAGGTCGCTGCTCTCGCACTACCGCCAGTGGATCCGCGCGCGGCACGCCTCGCCGGCGCTGTCCCGCGGGGGGATCCGCGTGATCTCTGGCCAGGGACCGGTTCTGGCATTCGTGCGGACCCAGGGCCAGGAGCGGGTCCTGCTGATCCACAACCTCGGATCAGAGCCACAGGCGGTCTCGCTCGAGGTGGAGGGCGCCCGCGCCGAGCCGCTGCTGGCCACGGATGGGGCAAGCGGCACCCGTGAAGGCGGCACGGTGCACGCGACGCTGCCGCCCTACGCGAGCGCTGCGCTCAAGCTCTGAGCAACGTTGCGCGAGGCCTCCGCCGCGCCCTGCACAGGTGAGCGCGGGAGCCTGCTTGATCGGGTCACGCCGCGCTGCGGCACGAACTTTTTTTCACTGCGTCGCGTCCACTTCGCTCGTTGTCGCCCATTGATTCACATGTCAGAGTCAGGAAGCGCTACCTGCAGTTCTCGTATCGGTTGCGCGCGAGGGCCGGAGAAGTCCCGGGAGGGAGGAACAGGTGGTGACCGCGCGACAGACCAGAGCGTCGCTCGCGGTGTGCGCCATCCTCGTGCTCTCGGGCTGCAGCTCCACGAGCAACCCGCCGCCACCCCCACCGCCCGGCCACATCACTCCCAACACCCAGGGCTGGTGGCGCGACAAGGTGTTCTACGAGGTCTTCGTCCGGAGCTTCGCCGACTCGAACGGCGACGGCATCGGCGACCTCCAGGGGCTCACCGCCCACCTGGACGCGCTCAACGACGGCGACGCAGGCACCGGCAACGACCTCGGCGTGGACGCGCTGTGGCTGATGCCCATCAACCCCTCGCCGAGCTACCACGGCTACGACGTGACGGATTACCGGGGTGTGAACCCAGCCTACGGCTCGCTCGCGGACCTCAACGCCCTCGTTGCCGCGGCGCACCGGCGCGGGGTGAAGGTCATCCTGGACATGGTGCTGAACCACTCCTCGCGGCAGCACCCGTGGTTCATCAACTCGCAGGCGGATCCCACGGCCGAGCATCGCACCTGGTACGTGTGGCGGCCGGACGATCCGGGCTGGCGCCAGCCGTTCGGCTCGGGCCGGACGTGGTGGCCCCTGAACGGCGCCTACTACTACGGTGTCTTCGGCAGCTCGATGCCGGACCTGAACCTCACCAACTCGTCCGTCGAGACCGAGCTGGTGGACTCGATGAAGTTCTGGCTGGACGGCGGCGTCGACGGGTTCCGGCTCGACGCGGTCCGCTACTTCGTGGAGAACGCCGCCGACGCCGGCCAGCAGGAGCAGCCCGAGACCCACGCCTTCCTCAAGCGCATCCGGGCCAAGCTGCAGGCGGACTATCCGGACGCGCTGCTGGTCGCCGAGGCCTGGGCGCCGATCGACATCGCCGAGACCTACTACGGCGACGGGGACGAGGTGCAGCTCGGCTTCTCCTTCGACCTGGCCGACGCGATCAAGACCTCGGTCTCGGCCGGTGACGCCAGCGGCATCCTCAGCACCCTGGCCCACCTCGACGCCGCGCTGGCCGGGAAGGACCGCGGCTACGACGCGCCGTTCCTCTCCAACCACGATCAGGCGCGGGTGATGCGCACGCTCGGCGGCGACGCCGCGGCGGCCCGCGTCTCGGCCGCCCTCCTCCTCGCGCTCCCCGGAACGCCGTTCATCTACTACGGCGAGGAGCTGGGGATGCAGGGCGGCGCCGCGTCGGACGACCGCAACAAGCGCACCCCCTACCGCTGGGACTCGAGCACGGGACACGGCTTCACCACCGGCTCGCCGTGGTTCGACGCGGCCGAGGCACCGGGAGTGGACCTGGTCACCGAGCAGGCCGACCCCGGCTCGCTCTGGACGCTCTACCGAAACCTGATCGCCCTGCGGCACGCCCAGACCCCGCTGTCGAAGGGCGCCTCGACCCTGCCCTCACTGTCCGGTGCCCCCGCGGGCGTTCTGGCGGTCCTGCGCGAGGACGCCGGCAAGCGGGTGCTCTTCGCGGCCAACGTGGGCACCGCGGCCAGCGGGTCGTTCTCGGTCCCGATCTCCGGGACGCCCACCGTGCTGCTCTCGGAAGGACTCCCCGGCCCACCCACGGCCGGCTCCGGTTCGCTCACCATCCCCGGCCTCGCGGCGCGGGGGTTCGTCTACCTCTCGCTCTGATTCACTCTCGTCAGGAGGATCCAGGCATGCATCTTCACGGCTTCCGTCGCCTCCTCGCAGCTGCCCTGATGCTCGGCGCGGCGATCGCCTTGCCCGCCAGGGCGGAGGACGAGAAGGGCTTCAAGTACCCGGACCCCATCGGCGACGACAAGGGCCCGGGGACGTACACCTACCCCACCGACGCGGTCTACAAGCCGGGCTCGTTCGACATCACCGAGTTCGAGGTGGTGCCCAGCGGGAACCAGACCGAGTTCCGGGTCACGGTGCGCACTCGGATCGAGGACCCCTGGGACAGCCCGGCCTGGAAGGGCAACGGCTTCTCGGTGCAGATGGCCTTCATCCACATCGACACCGACCACAAGAAGGGCAGCGGCGTCCAGGAGGGGCTCCCCGGGACCAACGTCCGCTTCTCCGAGGACGAGGCCTGGGACCGGGTGGTCATCATCTCCCCGCAGGGCCCCACCCGGGTGAACTCGGAGATCGGCCTCAAGGCGCCGCAGTGGAAGGACAGGATCATCGTCCCCAAGGTGACCCGGGCCCAAGGCAAGACGCTCATCGCGGTGGTGGACAACGCGGCGCTCGGCGGCCCGCCGCAGACCACCTGGGGATACCAGGTGCTGATGCAGTCCAACGAGGGCTTCCCGGCCAAGTCCGACCTCCTCACCCGCAAGGTGAACGAGTTCGAGGGTCAGCACCGGTTCGGCGGCGGAACGGACTACGACAACGACCCGCACGTCATGGACATCATCGTCCCGCCCGGAGGCGATGCAGCGAAGAAGCAGTACGAGATCCTCTCCAAGTACAAGAAGGACACCAAGGAGCCGAAGCCGGAGGATCTCGCCGTCGTGCCGATGGTCTACCCAAACGCGGGTAAGTGAGGCGAGGAGCACTCATGGCAAGACCTGGGAGGGGACTTGCAACCATCACGCTCGCTGTCCTGCTGACTGCTCCGGCCGTCCGTGCGGACATCGTCAACTTCGACCTGAGCGGGAAGATCTACATGAAGTACATGTACCAGAACGACAACACCCAAGGGTGTCTGTCGATCTCGAACCCGTTCTGGGTCGACAACATCGGCGGCCACAACGGCGTGTGTAGCGAGTTCGAGCTGACCATCAAGGGCAACATCGGACCGAAGGTGACCGCCGGCGTCCGGCTCCAGAGCCGCTGGGGCATGCTCTGGCAGGACTGGTGGGAGAACGGTGACCTGCGGCGCGGCGTGGTGGACACCTCGGGCGAGAGCCTGGGCCAGAACCATGCGCAGTACATCAAGCTGCGCTCGGCGTGGATCCGCTTCGGGCCACCCATCCCCACGGTGAAGTGGATCACCGTCGGCTCGACGGACTACTCGATGTGGAACGACTGGACCATCGGCAAGGCGCGCTACATCGACCGGGACAATGGCAACGGCGTCTTCATCGAGGGCGCCTTCATTCCGGAAAACAAGTTCGACTACACCGTCGGCGCCATGGCTCTGCCCAAGCTGTGGGCGGGCCCGGGCTGGAACACCGGCCTCAAGGACAACGAGCCGCTCGCCTACCTCTACGGCACCGACTGGGCCTTCGCCATGAAGCTGGAGAGCCGGCCCTACTCGGACCTGCGCCTCCGGGCGATCGGCACCTGGACCCAGGACTGGGAAGCGGACCGCTACAGCCCGTTCCTCACCGGCTCACCGGACGCGTCGCGCTGTGACACCGTGGGCTGTCCCGACCACTCCTCGGGCAAGACCACCCGCTTCCGGGGAGTGAACGCCACCCTCGAGGGGTTCTACACCCCGTCCTGGACGGAGCTCTTCTCCCTCTCTGCGCTCGGGGCCTATTCAAACAATTACGTGAATCCGAACTACGCCACCAACCTGGTCCGCAACGGGCAGGGGTTCTCGCCGGTGGTCTTCAAGACCGACGCGAACGGCAACCCCATCGCCTCCACCGGCTGGGCGGGGAAGGTGGACCTCGATTTCTACAACCCGTTCAAGATTGGCCTGTCACCCAAGTTCGAGTACTTCAACATCGGCAGCGAGTACAACGCGATCATGGGCTCCCGCCGCGAGGCCGACGTGCTTCTCACCGACGGCATCATCACCGGCGGCTTCACCCGTGGTGGTCAGCTGCCCACGCTCAACGTGGCCAACGAGTTCCAGGACTGGGACGAGGCCTGGTACGAGTCGTGTATCGGCTGGCACGGCTTCACCTTCTTGCTGGAGGAGGTGCTGGGCTCGATCAAGCTGACGGGCGAGTACAGCTACATCGGCTACAACACCAACATGCAGAACCGGGACACCACGAACCAGTACCCGGACTTCCTGTACACGCACGGCTTCACCGACACCACGGCGTTCACCGCCGACGCCGACTACGCCAACGTCTACGACCGGGGGAAGGATCCGCGGAGCGTCTACGACAAGTACCAGTCGCGCAGCACGCAGCTCGGCGTGCTCACCGCGCAGATACCGATCTCCGTCGCCTGGAGCCCGCTCCTGAACTTCAAGGTGAAGTACATCTACGATCGGGACAACCGGAACACGGCCAACGCCTACGACGACTACATCGGCCGCGCGTGGCTGGCCTTCGGGCAGGTCACGGTCCAGCCCAACAACGAGCTCACGGCCTTCTTCGGTTACGAGTACGCCTACTGGTCGGAGACCGGGCGAAACGGGTCGGAGGCGGCGGGCTACTACCCGACGAGGACCCAGCGGCAGACCGCCCGGCTGGGTTTCACCTACGCCTTCGGCGGAGTCCTGGCCGGCTACACCATGGAGTGGTTCCACAAGAACCTCCTCCGGGACCCGACCGGCGGTTACTACAACATGATCTGGAACGTGTGGCGGGCGAAGGCGACCATCGAGGTCGCGTGGTGACGACATGAGCTCTCCACGAAGACTTTCGCTGTGGCTCGCGCTCGGCCTCCTTGCCGGGTGCGGGATCGAGAACTTCGGCAACCTGGGGCGGACCGAGTACGACCGACCGGCCTCGGCGATCTTCGGGACCACCTACTGGCCGGAGGCACAGCCGAGTCAGTTCTCCGCCACCGACGGGGAGAACGTCATCACCCCGTTCCTGGTCAACGCCAGCGGCACCAGCTACGAGGTGCGGTTGCCGTCCTCGAAGTACTCGATGATCGAGGTCACCGGCCGAGTGGGCAACCTGACCCTCCGGGCGATCGTCCCCAGCATCGGCGAGGAGAGCAAGGTGACGGACGTGCCGCTCGACGAGCGGACCATCACCGAGGCGATGATCGTCGAGGCGCGTCTCAGCGCCGACGGGCAGAAGCTCAAGCAGGTCACCCCGGACGCGTACCTCGGCACCCGCAACCTCATCTACGCCGCGTTCGACCAGCCGGGGCCCACCCAGGATCTCCTGAACATGGTGAAGAGCATCATCGTGCGCTACGACGCCACGCTCAGCCAGCCCGATCCGGACTTCTTCAACGTCCCGATCTACGACAGCAACTACGTCGTGAAGCAGCGGGCGGTGAGCCCCAGCTGGATCGCCCGCCAGCAGTTCGACTACACCGGTGACGGCAGGATCGACGGGGACTCGGTCGCCTTCGACCAGAAGCTGGCCGAGGTGGCGAAGCTGTACCGGCCGGCCGGCTGCCCCGACCCGAACAATCTGCGGGTGGTCTTCACCGTCGACTTCAACACCAGCGCCAAGAACGGCAACTGTGCCAGCGTGGACCGCTTCAAGTGGGCCACCGACAAGCCGGGCAAGTCGATGTTCTTCGTGGGCTGGGTTCACAAGGATTCGCCGCTGCAGGATCCGGCGGTGAACGCCGTGCTCGGCGCGAGCACGCCCAACCAGATCCAGATGTACGACGACGGCTCGAATGGCGACGAGGTGGCCGGCGACAACGTCTGGACGGTCAGCTTCGTCATTCCCCGCGGCAACCCGACGGCCGGTCAGTCGTTCCGGGTCGGCTACAAGTTCACCTGGGGGACCAAGGGCGCGCAGTGGACCGGGAGCGAGGAGTGGCCCGGGAACTCGCGCATCCTCGAGGTCGTCGACGTGAACGGAGACGGCTTCGTCTACCGGCACGAGAGCTGGGCCGACGAGGCGACCAACAAGGACGCATCGAACCTGAACCCAAAGAGCACCGGAACGATCACCTGGACCACCGACCTGCATGGGTGCGGGCCGGAGGCCAGGGAGAACACCTACGACTTCAAGGTATGTGGTTGTGCAAGTGCAATCCAGACGCCGAAGGGCATTGGGCCCATCAACGTCTCCTGTACTCAGTGAGGTCGGCCGGTGTCGCCGCGTCGCCTCGTTCAACGGAGGAGAAACGAATGAAGAAAATAATCGGAACCCTTATCCTGGCGGGGGGATTCCTCGCCGGATGTGGCAGCAGCAGTCCCAGCAATTCCTGTACGCCAACCACCTGCACTGCCAAGGGCGCGAACTGCGGGTCCATGAGCGACGGCTGCGGAAGCACACTCTCCTGCGGAAGCTGCGGGACAGGGCTGACCTGCGGGAACGGCACGGGCAACAGCGTGGCCAACGTCTGCGGTTTCGCCCAGCCTGCAGGGACAGCGCCGGTCAACTTCACCGTCGACGACACGGTGAACAAGAACTGGAAGTCGCAGGAGCTCGAGTGGAAGGGAGCGATGCTCTTCGATTCCACCACCCGGAAGATCACCGCCGACTCCACCTGGGGCGGGCCCTGGGCGAAGCTCTACGACGACGGGCCCTGGACCACGGGCGGCCACGAGCCGATCGGCTCGACCGCGAATGACCACAAGCTCGGGGTGACGGTCTTCGTCGCTCCGCCGGCGACGGGCGCGGACACCTACGCCTACGGTCTGCGCGACGCGACGAACCCGGATACTGCCAACGGCGGCTGGGTGTGGATCGGGAACAACGGCTCGTTCAACGTCCCTGCCGGCAGCACCGCCGCGCTGACCGCTCCGGGCCAGACGTTCCCTGCGCACGGCACGGTCGACATGCAGCTGGTCATCGACAAGAACGCCCTCGCCACCGGGACCTGGGACACGTCGAAGATCACCGTCAAGGGCTCGGCGTGGGGGTGGAGCGAGGTCACCCTGCTGGACAACGGGGCGAAGGGCGACGCGACGGCGGGCGACGGCAAGTACACCTACGTCCTCTCGGCGAACGTGGACCAGACCCTGCCGCCATACCCGGGCCTGCTCAAGTCCGGTGACAAGCCGGAGTTCATCTTCGTGTTCAATGGCGTGGAGTACAAGGACGGGACCGGAACGGCCAACACCGCCGGCGTGACCGGGGGCACCAAGGCTTCGGGCGCCACCACGTTCACCCCGGCCAGCCTCCAGATCACCGGTGGCACCGGCCTGGGCAGCGGGAACACCTACATCACCGTGCCGTAGTCAGATCGCTTCAAGAATCGGAGGCGGCCGGCAGGGGCAGCACGCCCTTGCCGGCCTCTTCTTTTCTTGCGAAGGATTCACCGTGCGCCTCGCCTCACCGCTGACCCTCCTCGCCATGTTGCAGCTCTCGCCCCTTGCGCTCGGCGCCGAGCGAGCGCTGGTGGTGAGCTTCGACGACCCGGCGGGTGACGCCAACGGCCCGGGGTACTACGACCCACCCGGCGACCCGGACATCCTCCCAGGTGACTTCGACCTCCGCCGCTTCGCGGTCTTCCTGGAGGGAGACACCGTCGTCTTCGAGGTCACCCTCGGCGAGAACGTGCGCTTCCCCTCGAGCATGCAGCGCAACAACTCGACGCCGGTCAATCTGAACAACAACATCTTTTATCAGAACATCGACATCTACCTCGACACCGACCAGACGCCCGGGTCGGGCTACACGATGTGCATCCCCGGGCGCCGGGTCGCGTTCGCCGACGGACAGACCTGGGAGTACGCGGTGGTGCTGACCCCGCAGCCAGGGCCGGCGCGCGCCGTCACCGAGGACGTGCTCGGCCAGGTGGCGCGGCATGTGGTGTTCGCCGATCACCTCCAGACCCAGGGAAGGACCATCACCGCCCGCGTCCCGTGGACCTTCTTCGGCGGCCGGCCGACGAAGGACTGGGGCTACTCGGTGCACGTCTCGGGATCCCGCTGGGAGCGCACCTTCGCGGTCGTCAACCGGATCGCCGGCAGGCACGAGCCGGACGCGTACACCATGCCCGTCCTCGGGGTGCGCGAGGCCTGGACGTTCGGCGGCGCACCGCAGGGCAAGGCGAATCCCTGGGTGGTGGACGTGCTGCTCCCTCAGGGAATGGAGCAGGCGAAGGTGCTGGGCTCGTTCGACGTGAAGACCGGGGCCTACGCCCGGGTGCCGTTCGTCTACGGCTCGGGTGTTGCGCCGCCGGTGGTCCCCGTCGCCACCGTCACCGCCACGGCCGCGACCCCTGCCCTCTCGGTGGTGGACGTGTCCGAGGGCGTGATCTCGATGCGCGGCAGCAGCAAGGGCGTCAGCGTGATGCAGATCGGAAAGGTGCTCGGGCCCGATGGAATACCGGTGGCGAAGGTCATCGTCAGCCAGGTGATCGAGGGCGGCGTGGTCGGCCGTGCCGTCGAAGGAGGCGATCAGATTCGCCCCGGAATGGGTGTGGAGTTCCGCATTCCAGGCGCGGGGCCATGAAGATGGGAGGCCGGGTCCACGAGCGGGCGTAAGCGGCGCCCCGCTCGCGGCCGGTGTCGAGCCGTGGCGACCATCCTCGGGATCTCGGCCTACTACCACGACTCGGCGGCGTGCCTGCTGCGCGATGGGGAGATCGTCGCCGCCGCCCAGGAGGAGCGCTTCAGCCGGGTGAAGCACGACCACCGCTTCCCCGAGCACGCCGCCCGGGCCTGCCTGCGCGAGGCGGGCATCGACGTGGACGCGCTCGACTGCGTGGCCTTCTACGACAAGCCGTTTCTCAAGTTCGAGCGCATCCTCGAGACCCACCTCGCGGTGTCCCCCCGGGGCCTGCCCGCCTTCATCCAGGCGATCCCCACCTGGCTCGGCGAGAAGCTCTGGATCCCCGACCTCATCTCCCGCGCGCTGGGATACCGGGGGCCGATCGTCTTCGCCGAGCACCACGAGTCGCACGCCGCCTCGGCGTTCTTCCCCTCGCCGTTCTCGCGGGCGGCCTTCCTCACCATGGACGGCGTCGGCGAGTGGGCCACCTCGTCCTGGGGGGTGGGCGACGGGAACGGGGTCGAGCTGATGGCCGAGCTGCACTTCCCGCATTCGCTCGGGCTGCTCTACTCCGCCTTCACCTACCACGCCGGGTTCAAGGTGAACTCCGGCGAGTACAAGCTGATGGGCCTCGCGCCCTATGGCGAGCCGCGGTACGTGCAGGCCATCCGCGAGCACCTCCTGGACCTGAAGGAAGACGGGTCGTTCCGGATGAACCTCAAGTACTTCGACTACCTCGGCGGCCTCCGGATGACCTCGCCCGCGTTCGACCGGCTGTTCGGAGGCCCCCCGCGCGAGCCGGAGACGCCGCTGACCCAGCGGGAGATGGATCTCGCCCGGTCCATCCAGGAGGTGACCGAGGACGTGGTGCTCCGCATGGCGCGGCACGTACGGAAGGAGACCGGCGAGCGCGACCTTTGCCTGGCCGGCGGGGTGGCGCTGAACTGCGTGGCCAACGGAAAGTTGCTCCGGGCCGGCGTCTTCGACCGTCTGTGGATCCAGCCCGCGGCGGGCGACGCCGGCGGAGCGCTTGGCGCCGCCTATGTCGCCCACCACCATCACCTCCGCGCGCCGGCCCGGACCAGGACCGCACGGGATGCGCTCCGCGGCGCACTCCTCGGACCGGCGCACGACGATTCGGAGATCGCACGGTTCCTCGAGCACCAGGGCGCGCGCGGCGACCGGCTCGACGACCGAAGTCTGCTGGACGAGGTGGCCGGGCTCCTCGCCGAGGGCAAGGTCGTGGGCTGGTTCCAGGGAAGGATGGAGTTCGGTCCGCGCGCGCTGGGGAACCGCTCCATCCTCGGAGATCCTCGTGCCCCGGACATGCAGAAGCGGATGAACCTGGCGATCAAGTTCCGTGAGGGCTTCCGCCCCTTTGCACCGGCGGTGCTGGCGGAGAGGGCCGCCGAGTGGTTCGAGATCGATTGCGAGAGTCCTTACATGCTCCTCGTCGCCGAGGTGAAGAAGGAGCGGCAGCGACCGATGTCCGAGGAGGACCGGCGCAAGTGGGGCATCGACCAGCTGAACGTGATTCGCTCGGACATCCCGGCCGTCACCCACGTGGACTACTCGGCACGGTTGCAGACCGTGCACCGGGACGACAACCCGCGCTTCCACGGGCTGCTCTCGGCGTTCGAGGCGCGCACCGGTTGCCCGGTTCTGGTCAACACCTCGTTCAACGTGCGTGGCGAGCCCATCGTCGAGTCCCCCGCGGACGCGTACACCTGCTTCATGCGGACCGGGATGGACCTGCTGGTGCTGGGCAACGTTCTCCTCCGCAAGGAGCAGCAGCCACCGTTCGAGGACACGGAGAACTGGAGCCGAAGGCATGTCCTGGACTGAGGACGTACGCGCCGGGCTCGGGCGGCTGGACACCTCGCCACGCGCGCTCCGCAGGGCCGCGTTCGGCGTGGGCGGAGTGTTCCTCTTGCTCGCCGCCTGGCTCCTCTTCCGGAACCGGGCGCCGGGGATTCGAGTCGGCCTCGCCGGCGGCGGAGCGCTGCTCGTGCTCGCCGGGGCGCTGGTCCCGGTTCGCCTGCGCGCGGCCTACCTCGGATGGATGGCCATCGCCCTCGCGGTCGGCTGGGTGATGTCGCGGGTGGCGCTGACGGTGATCTTCGCGCTGGTGCTCACGCCACTGGCGCTCCTGGCCCGGCTGACCGGGAAGCGCTTTCTCGCGCTCGAGTCCGATCCCGAGGCGCCCAGCTACTGGGTGCGGCGGAAGCCCGGAGAGCGCCGGCGCTACGACCGGATGTACTAGGCTCTCCGGCGCCGTGTCCAAGCTCCGCATCCTCGGTCAGTACTTCCAGTTCCTCGGCGAGCAGAAGAAGTGGTGGCTGCTGCCGCTGGTGGTCGTGCTGCTGGTGCTCGGCGTGGTCATCGTTCTGAGCCAGGGCAGCGCCATCGCGCCGTTCATCTACACGCTCTTCTGAGCCAGCCGATGGCCAAGCGCCCCCCTCCATCGCCGGCGCGGGTCCGGCTGTTCCGCGCGATGACCGTGGCGCTCGTGCCGGTGGTGCTGCTGGGAGGACTCGAGCTCCTCCTCCGGCTGCTCGGCGTGGGTCACCCCTCGGGGTTCACCGTCCCCTGCGAGGTGCCGGGGCGCCGGGCCGTCTGCCCCAACCCGGACTTCGCGCTCCGCTTCTTCCCGCCGGCGCTGGCCCGGCAGCCCAGGCCGTTCGTCATTCCGGAGGAGAAGAGGCCCCGGACGGTGCGGGTGATGGTGCTGGGCGAGTCCGCGGCGGAAGGAGACCCGGAGCCGACGTTCGGCGTCTCTCGCTTCCTCCAGGCGATGCTCGAGGAGGCGGTGCCCGGAGTCCGTTTCGAGGTGGTGAACGCGGGCGTGGTGGCCATCAACTCGCACGTGCTCGTGCCCATTGCGCGCGATCTCGCCCGCCACGCGCCGGACGTGGTGGTCATCTACGCCGGCAACAACGAGGTGGTGGGACCGTACGGGCCCGGGACGGTGCTCACCGGCCGGCAGCCGAGCCTCGGGCTCATCCGCGCGTCCATCGTGCTGGGGAGCACCCGTCTCGGGCAGGTGCTCACCTCTCTCGGGCGATCGCTGGGGAAGGAAACGCCCACCGAGTGGCAGGGGATGGAGCTCTTCCTCGACCATCAGATCCGCGCGGATGACCCGGTCATGGAGCAGGTCTACCGCGGCTTCGGCAGCAACCTGGCCGAGCTGATCGACGTCGTCCGCTCGCATGGCGCGCGGGTCGTCGTCAGCACGGTGGGGACGCGTCTCCGGGACTTCGCCCCGTTCGCCTCGTCGCACCGGCCGGGTCTGGACGCAGCGGCGCTCGAGCGGTGGAAGGCCGCCGTGGCACGGGGGGACGCGGCGGCCGGTGCGCAACGCCCGCTCGACGCGCTCGTCGCCTACGGTGAGGCCGAGGCGATCGACGGGGTCGTCGCCGAGCTCCAGTACCGGATCGGGCGCACCGCCCTCGCCCGAGGAGACGAGGTCCTCGCCGGGGAGCGACTGACCCGCGCCCGCGACCTGGACACCCTTCGCTTCCGGGCGGACAGTCGGCTCGTCCAGGTCACGACCGAGGTCGCGCGCGCGGCGGGGTCAGGGGTGGAGCTGGTGGACGGCGCCGGGGCGCTCGCGGCGGCGAGTCCACACGGCCTGCCCGGTCCCGAGCTGTTCTGGGAGCACGCCCACCTCACACCGGAGGGAAACGAGGTCCTGGCCCGGGCGTTGTTCCCGGCGGTCGTGCGCGCACTGCCCGCCTTCCTGGGGGTGCAGGACCTCGCGGCGCCCTCCCCCGGGCAGGTGGCCGGACGGCTCGCGCTCACCGGCTACGACCGGTACCTGATCGCCAAGGAGGTCCTCCGCCGTCTCGCCCGGCCCCCCTTCACCGGCCAGCTGGATCATGGCCTTCAGCTCTTGCAGGTGGAGGCCGTCCGGGACTCGGGCGCGCGCGAGCCGTTCGAGGAGACCGAGGCCCGTTACCAGGCGGCGCTGGCGGCGCATCCGGACGACCCGTGGCTCCACTGGAACCATGCCATCCTGCTCGACAACCGCGACGTGTTTCTCGCCCGCCGCGGCGAGCCAGACGGGGGCCGGGCAGTTCCGGAGTACCAGCGGGTCCTCGAGGCGTTCCCCCGGTTTGGCGAGGCACGCATCCGGCTCGCGGAGGCGCTCGCCCGGCTGGGACGCCTCGACGAGGCCGAGGCCCAGTGCCGGCAGCTGCTCCGCCTTCGCCCTCGAGATGCGCAGGCCCGGGCGACACTCGGCTACGTCGCCGAGAAGCGCCGCAACCTGGCGTCGCTCCCGACGCCGCGGGCTAGCCCTTGACGCTTCCCGCGGTGAGTCCCGAGACCAGGTACTTCTGCAAGTAGAGGAACAGCAGCACGACCGGGATCGACACGATGATCGAGCCCGCGGCGAAGTATCCCCACTGCTGCTGGAACCCACCGACGAAGAACCGGAGGCCCACCGGCGCGGTGTACATGTCCTCCTTGTCCATGAACGTCGCGGCCTGGATGAACTCGTTCCAGCCGGTCATGAACGAGAACAGCGCGGTGATGGCGATGGCCGGCTTGGCCAGCGGGAGGACGATGCTCCAGAAGATCCTCCCCGGACCCGCGCCCTCCATCACCGCCGCCTCCTCGAGCTCCTTGGGAATCGTGTCGAAGTAGCCCTTCAGCATCCACACCGAGAAGGGAATCGAGGTCGTGGCATAGACGATGACCAGGCCGGTCAGCGTCGATCCGAGCCCCAGCCACTGCACGATGATGATGTACAGCGGGATCAGGGTCAGCGTCCCGGGGAACATCTGCGACACCAGGAAGGACATCATCCCCAGTCGCCGGCCCGCGAACTTGAAGCGCGAGAACGCGTAGGCCGCGGTGCAGGACAGCGCGACGCCGACGATGGTCGCCCCGATCGCCACGATGGCGCTGTTGAGCATCCAGCGGGCGAAGGGCTGGTCCGCCAGCACCGAGGTGAAGTTGCTGAACGCCCAGCGCGTCGGCCACGGCAGGACGGCGCGGGCCCGGTCCAGCTTCGTCGGGTCCGCAGGCAGGTCGGCGATCGCCAGGCTCTGCTTCCCCGAGAAGGCGATGGTGATGACCCACAGCACCGGGTACACGGTGTAGAGCACCGTCGCCGCCAGGAACGCGTGCAGCACCCAGTGCGGCGTTCGCTCCTCGCGTCGCGTCTTCGCCATCAGAGCGCCTCGGTGGCCCGCGTCACGCGGTTCTGGATCGATCCGTAGACCAGGAGAATTCCGAAGATGATCGTCGCGTACGCCGCCGCGTATCCGTACTGGTAGCGCTGGAACGCGAACTTGTACGCCTGGGTGATCAGGATCTCCGTGGACCCGCCCGGCTCACCGGCGGTGACCAGGTAGATGATGTTGAACATGTTGAAGGTCCACACCACCGAGAGGATGACCGCCGGGACCAGCGCCGGCTTCAACGAGGGCAAGGTGATGGCCTTGAATTGCTGCCAGCGGCTTGCCCCGTCCACCCGCGCCGCCTCGTAGAGGTCCGCGGGGATCGACTGCAACGCCCCGAGCGAGACCACCATCATGAAGGGGAAGCTGAGCCAGCCGTTGGTGGCCAGTGCGGTCAGGTACGAGGTGAACGGCCGGTCGAACCACGACAGCGGCTCGACGCCGAAGATGGCCAGGAGCTGGTTCACCACCCCGAACTGCCGGTGGAACATCCCTTTCCAGATCAGCGCGGTGATGTAGTTCGGCATCGCCCAGGGGAGGATGAGCAGCACCCGGTAGATGGGCCTGAGCGCCAGCCCCTTGGTGTTCAGCACCAGCGCGAGCAGGAGGCCGAACGACACTCCCCACGCGACGTTGGTGATGGTCCACACCACCGTGAAGAGGAACGTCCAGTAGAAGTTCAGGTAGTTGAAGACCCAGTGGCCGTCCGCCGCGCGGCGCATGAAGCCGAAGTCGCCGAGGATGGTCGCGTAGTTCCGGACCCCGACCCACAGCTCCGAGAGCGGGAGGTTGGTGTTGTAGATGTTGGAGTCGGTGAAGCTGAGCGCGATCCCGTAGAAGAAGGGAAAGAAGACCAGCAGCGTCGTCCCGAGGATCGCCGGGGCGATGTACGCGTAGGCCTGTCGGTTGGTGACCAGCGCCCGTCCCACCCGGTGCGCGCCGCCGAGGCCCACCACCACCAGCGCCAGGAAACCGAGCGCCGCGAGCGCGAGCAGGCTCCGCAACGCTCCCCGGCGCACCGCCTGCGCCTCGGCCTCGCCGACCTCGCGGTCGACCGACCCGGCGGCGCCGACCAGGCCGTGCGGCTTCCGGTAGAGGTCGGTGTCCCACGCCGACCCATCGACGGAGGTGACGCCTGCGAGCGTGCGCACTCGCTCCGCCTCCACCGACACCGTGCGCCCGAGCGCCCGCTGACCATCCCGCTCCGAGAGCCCGAGGGCGCGCAGCTCGCCACCGACGAAGAATGCCGCGGCGAGGCAGAACAGCACGGTGCTCACGGCGGCCAGCAGCGCCACCCTCGGTGGGAGCAGCCACGCCGCCAGGGCGAAGAGGACCAGGGCGATGGCCGCCACCAGGTATGCCTGCAGCGGTGACCGCCCCGAGATCGAGGGCTCGGCGGGGACCAGCACCAGCACCACGCCGGTCACCTTTCCGCCCGACTCGAGCGGGACCGCCACCCGCCGCGCCCCACCCTCGCGCTCCACCTCGATCTCGGGCTTGGCTGCGCCCCCCTCGCGGTTGTTGTCCACCGCGGCGCGTAGCCGCTGCGCCTGGTCGAAGAGCGGCTTCTCCTCGCGTGCGAGCCGGCGCGGCGCTGCCTTCTCGCTGCTGTCCGCGGGCTCGGTCGACACCTCCAGCGTGGTTCCGCGGATGATCCGCACCCGCGTTCCCGGTGCCTGGACCTGGCTCCACGCGCCGATGAGCCGGCGCACCGCCGCGTCGTCCTCGCCACGGCCCACGAGCTGCGTGAGCGCGTTCGCGGCGACGAGGGCCCGGCGAGTCGTCCAGTCGTCCTCCATCTGCTGCCGCGCGCCGCGGAGCAGGAGCCAGCCGCCGCCCAGGGCCACCAGGAGCCCGAGGAGGAGGCCGACCCCGAACCGCAGCCGCGAGGCTGGAGGACCCGTCGAGCTCACTTCTTCTTCCGGAGCGCGTCCACGTCCTTCTGGAGCGCCTTCTGCGCGACGTCCATCGCCTCCTTGGGCGAATTCCCGGCGTTGACCTTGTTCAGTGCGGTGGTGGCGGGCGACCACATCATCGTCATCTCTGCAACGTTGGGCATGGGCACCGCGACCTCGACCTGCTTGCGGAACGCGCTGAGCACCGGGTCAGCCGCAACCTTCGGGTCGTCGTAGACGGCCTTCACCGCCGGGCTCTGCCGCCCCTCGAGTGCCATCACCTTCCCCGGCTCGACCGAGGTGCTGTACTTCACGAAGTCGAAGGCCGCGTCCTTGTGCTGCGACTGGGCGGAGACGAACACGCCCTCCACGGTCATCCAGGGCCGCATCGGCTTGCCCCCGGCCTCGTTGATGGTCGGAAGCGGCGCCACGCCGTACTCGATGTCGCTCGCCACCTCGCCCAGGAACCACGGGCCGCTGAACACCATCGCCGCCTTGCCCTCGTTGAAGAGCGAGGTGATCAGCGCGCTGGAGGGCTCCGCGGGCATGAAGCCTCCCTTCTCCCACTGCACCAGGAGATCCAGCGCCTTGACGTTCGCCGGGGCGTTCATCGTGGGCTGCGTCGCCTTGTCGAAGACGCCGCCGCCGAAGCCGTTGAGCAGCGAGGCCACGTAGTAGAAGTCACCGTAGGCCCAGGCGAGGCCGAAGCGGCCCGCGGCCTTGTTGGTGAGCCCCTGCGCGACCTTCACCAGCTCGGCGGTGGTCCTGGGGGGCGTCTTGAGCAGCTTCTTGTTGTGGATGAGGGCGATGACCTTGTAGTCGAGCGGCAGCCCATAGAGGTTGCCCCGGTAGGTCAGCGCCTCGACCGTGGTGGGGATGAAGCGGCCCTTCAGCGCCTCATCCACGTAGAAGTCGATGGGCTCGACGGTGTTGCCCGCCTCCACCCAGCCGCCCATCCGGTCCTGCGCGTAGATGAAGATGTCCGGCCCCTTCCCCCGGGGCACGGCGGCGGAGATCTTGTCGGCGAAGGCGTCGAACGGCACCGCGAGGGCGTCGACCTTGATCTTCGTGTCCGGCCGCGCGTTGAACGCGGTCACCACCTTCTCGAAGGCGGTCTTCTCCGCGCCCCGGTACGAGTGCCAGACCACCAGCTTGGGCTGCGCCGCAGCGACCCCGGGGAACGCGCCGAGAACGGCTGCGAGCAGCAAGATCAGCTTCCGCATCCCTCTACCTCCCTCTCGCCTGCCGATGACCTCAGGCGCCGAGCCTTCGCTCGCTCTCGGCGTCGAAGAGGTGCAGCGCGTCCAGCTCGAGCTGCACCTCGATGGTGCTCCCCACCACCGCCGGGAGGTGGGGGTCCTGCTTGAAGACCAGCGTCTCCTCGCCGGCGCGGCCGTGGACCACCACCTCGTCGCCCAGCACCTCGACGATCTCCACGGTCAGGGCCAGCCGGTGGCTCTGCCCCCGCGGCGGACGCCCGGGCGGCACCACGTTCTCCGGCCGGATGCCGAGCACCACCTTCGTTCCCTCGGTCGCAGCACCCCGGGCGGCGGCAGGGACCGGCAGCTCGAAGCCGCTCGTCCGGGCAACACCCCCGCTGCCGAGCGTGCCTCTGATCAGGTTCATCGGCGGCGTGCCGATGAATCCGGCGACGAAGAGGTTGGCCGGCTTCTCGTAGACCTCGAGCGGAGCTCCGACCTGCTGCAGCTTCCCTGCATTCAGGATCGCGATGCGATGGCCCATGGTCATCGCCTCGACCTGGTCGTGGGTGACGTAGACGGTGGTGGTCTGAAGCCGGGCCTGCAGCTTCTTGATCTCCGCGCGGACCTCGACCCGCAGCTTGGCGTCCAGGTTGGACAGCGGTTCGTCGAAGAGGAACACCGACGGCTTCCGGACGATGGCCCGCCCCAGCGCGACGCGCTGACGCTGCCCGCCGGAGAGCTCCTTCGGCTTGCGCTCCATCAGCTCCTGGATGCCGAGGATGTGCGCGGCCTCGGGGACGAGCCGGTCGATCTCTGCCCTGGGGGTCTTCCGGATGCGGAGCCCGAACTCGAGATTTTCTCGCACCGTCATGTGCGGGTAGAGCGCGTAGCTCTGGAAGACCATCGCCACGTCGCGGTCCTTGGGCGGGATCTCGTTCACCACCCGATCGCCAATGGAGATGGTTCCGCCGGTGATGTCCTCAAGCCCGGCGATCATCCGGAGCGCCGTCGACTTCCCGCACCCCGAGGGACCCACCAGCACCATGAACTCGTGATCGCGGACCTCGAGATCGAGCCCCTCGATGACGCTCACCTGGCCGAACCGCTTCGTGACCTGCTTGAACATCACGGAGGCCATGGACCGTGGCATTCTCGACGCCCCGGCAGGCCGAGCGGGGAGAATCCCACCGTCTTCCGCACACGCTGACGGACTGCGTCAAGATGACCCCCGAGGCTCACGCGGCGTTCGTCACCGCCCTGCTGAAACGACTTGACGGCGACCCGGACGTGCTGGGGCTCGTGCTCCTGGGCTCGAGCTCCGGCGAGCCGCCCGGAGCGGACGCGTTCTCGGACCACGACCTGTTCGTGGTCACCCGGAGCGGCGCGCAGGAGCGGTTCCGGAACGACCTGGCCTGGCTCCCGAACGCGGCGGACCTGGTCCTCACCTTCCGCGAGACGGCGCACGGGGTCCGGGCGCTCGACCGGAACGGGCACCTGGTGGAGCTCGCCGCGTTCGACCTGGACGAGCTCTCCCTTGCCCGGGTGAACCGGTACTCGGTCCCGCTCGACAAGGCAGACGTGCGGGCGAGGATGGAGCGCGTCCACCGGGCGACGGCGGCCCAGACGGCGACGCCTCCCGACCCCCGCTGGCTCGCCGGACAGTTCCTGGTCGAGCTCGTCGTGGGCGCGGCAAGGTACGGGCGGGGCGAGCGGCTATCGGGACACTTTCGCGTCCGGGTCAACGCGGTCCAGCACCTCCTGGGGCTGGTGCGGCTGCGCGCCTCGCCCGAGGCCAGGTCCCGGCTGGACGACCTGGACGTCTCCCGACGCGTCGAGACGGCCCTCCCAGAGATCGGACGCGCCATCGGCGAGGCGCTCGAGCGCCCGGTCCCGGAGGCGGCGCGCGCGCTGCTCGCCATCGCTCAGGGCGTGTTCCCGGATCTGATTCCTCCTGGAGTCCTCCGCGCGCTGGAGCAGGTGGTGCTTCGCGCGGAGACGGCCGCGCGGACACTGCGATGACCGGGGCTGCGCGGGGTCTGCGTGTCGAGCGCCTCCGGACCCGGGAGCAGGCGCTGCTCCGGCACCTCTATGACGCCTACCTCGAGGAGCTCGTCTCCTTCGGCGCCAGTTACCGCCGCGGCGACGACGGGCACTGGGAGTACCGCTCACCCGGCCGGGACTGGGGCCCGGACCACCTCCCCTACTGGCTGGCCGAGGGCAGCGACCACCACGTCCTGCTCTTTCGCCTGGGGCGCAACGTGGTCGGCTTCGCCCTGGTGGGCGTCCGGCCGGCATCCTGGATGTCGCCCCGGATCGACGCATGCATCTCGGAGTTCTACGTCGTCCCTGGGGTGCGAGGACGCGGCGTGGGAGAGGCGGCCGCACGACGCATCTTCGCGCGGTGGCCGGGTCGGTGGGAGCTCGCCGAGGTGCCGGGCAACGCTCCGGCCATCGCGTTCTGGCGTCGTGTCGTGGGGCGCCTCACCGGAGGTCGCTTCGAAGAGCTCGAGGTGCAGGGCGGCCCGGCGCAGCGCTTCACCAGCCCGACGCTTCGGTGGCGGGCCACTCCTCGAGCGCCACGGCATCCTCGACCACGCGGTGGGGCTCGTCGGGAGACGACCACTCGAACGTCGCGAGGTGCCGCTCGAGCACCGCGCCGATGATGCCGTGGCGAGCCGGACGCGGGACGCTCTCGGCGAGCAGCGCGCGGGATTCTCTGGCATCTTCCCCGCCCGTGAGCGCGGCGCTTCCCTCCCGTCCACTGGGCAGCACCGGCCTGGCGGTCTCGGCGCTGGGGCTCGGCGCCGGGCGGATCGGCGGGCCCGAGACCACCGACGCGGATGTGGACCGGCTGCTCGGCACGGCGCTCGAGCTGGGCGTCACCCTGGTCGACACCGCGCGAAGCTATGGCGCCTCCGAGGAGCGCCTCGGGCGCAGCCTCCAGGGCCGCCGTCGATCGGTGGTCCTTTCCACCAAGCTCGGCTACGGCGTGCCCGGTGTCCCGGACTGGACCGGTCCCTCGATCGAGGCCGGCGTGGACGGCG
>JADGQZ010000182.1 GCA_017881345.1 Myxococcaceae bacterium
TGAGCCGTCGCGCCGGGCCGGGGCCGGACCCCGAGGGGATGCGGCGCGCGGTCCAGGCGTTCCTCACCGCCTCGGGGCTGCCGCCGGACGATCCCGAGCTCAAGGAGACCCCGGCCCGGGTCGCCGAGGCGTGGGTGGAGCACTTCCTCGACGGCTATGGCCGGGACCCGGACACCGTGCTCGCCGAGCGTATCCCCGTGCCCGACGGCTCACGTGGTGAGCTGGTGGTGGTCACGGGCCTGCGCTTCCACTCGATGTGCCCGCATCACCTGCTCCCGGTCGAGGGCCGGGCCCACCTGGCCTACGTCCCCGGAGAGTTCGTGGTGGGCTTCGGGCGGCTCGCGGCGCTGCTCGACACCTGGGCGCACCGCCTCATCCTCCAGGAGCACATGGCGCGCGGAGTGGCGCGCTCGCTCGCCCGGGGTCTCGAGAGTCCCGGCGCGGCGTGCATCATCGAGGCGCAGCAGGCCTGTCTCCGGATCCGGGGCGAGCAGCAGCGCGACGCGGTGACCCACGCCGAGGCCTACGAGGGCGTGCTGCGCAAGGACGGGATGCTGAGGCGCGAGCTGTGGGCCCGCATCGCCGCGTCCGGGGCGGCGCGGTGAGCAGTCTCGCCGGACGGGTGGCCCTGGTGACCGGGGGCTCGCGCGGAATCGGTCGGGCCGTTGCCGAGCACCTCGCTGCCGCCGGGGCCGCCGTCGCGGTCCTGTCCACCTCCGAGCCAGGGAGCCTCGCCGTCGCCGACGCGCTCCGGGCCCGCGGTGCGCGCTCGCTCGCGGTCGCCGCCGACGTGGCGGACGTCCGGGCGCTCGACGCCGCCGTCTCCAGCGTGGAGCGCGGGCTCGGGCCCGTGGACGTCCTGGTGAACGACGCCGGCATCGCGCTCCGCCGGTCCGTGGCCGAGATGAGCGACGGCGACTGGGACCGGGTCCTGGCGGTGAACCTGAACGGGCCCTTCTACCTCGCCCGCCGCTGCGTCCCGGGGATGGTCGAGCGCCGCTGGGGACGGGTGATCAACGTCTCGTCGATCAGCGGCCGGCTCGGAACGGCGGGGATGACCGCATACTGCGCGAGCAAGTGGGGCCTGAACGGCTTCACCCAGGCGCTCGCCGCCGAGCTCAAGCCGAGAAACGTGCTTGTCGCCGCGGTGCTTCCCGGCAGCGTCGACACCGAGATGCTGGAGGGCTCCGGCTGGGAGCCCGACATGAGCCCCGGCGAGGTGGCGCGGGTGGTGACCTTCCTCTGTGCAGAGGCCCCGCTGGCGATGACCGGGAGCCTGGTGGAGATGTTCGGATGAACCGTGCGGGCAAGGAGCAGCTGGAAGCGTGCCGGAAGGCCCTGGTCGAGGCGCTGGGGTCGTCGGCGCTCAAGACCGACCCGGACGCGCTCTCGGACTACGGCCGCGACGAATCGGACCTCGGCACGATGCCGGCCGACCTGGTCGTTCTCCCGCGCACCACCGCGGAGGTCTCGCAGGTCCTGAAGATCTCCCGGGAGCACCGCGTCCCGGTGACCCCCTGCGGGGCCCGGAGCGGGAAGAGCGGCGGGTCGATGCCGATCCACGGAGGCGTGGTCCTCAGCGTCGAGCGAATGAACGCCATCCGGTCGATCTCCACCGAGGACCTGGTCGCCGTCGTCGAGCCGGGGGTGGTCACCGGCGATCTGATGAAGGCGGTCGAGGCCAAGGGGCTCTTCTATCCCCCGGACCCGAACTCCTGGGAGTGGTGCACGCTCGGCGGCAACATCGCCGAGAACGCCGGTGGCCCTCGCGCCCTCAAGTACGGGGTCACCCGGGACTACGTGCTGGGGATGGAGTGGGTGATGCCCGACGGAGAGGTCCTCCGGGTCGGCCGGCGCACCATCAAGGGCGTGGCCGGCTACGACCTGGTCGGGCTGCTCGTCGGCAGCGAGGGGACGCTGGGCATCGCGACCGAGATCACCCTCCAGCTGCTCCCCCTCCCGCGGGAGGTGCAGACCGCGCTCCTGGTCTTTGCCGACGTCCGGGCCGCGGCCCGGGCGGTGAGCGCCGTGCTGGCGGCCGGCGTGCTCCCCCGCACCCTCGAGCTGATGGATGACCTCGCGGTCAAGGCGGTGGACGGCAAGGGCTTCAACTTCCCGCCCGGCACCGGCGCCTGCGTCCTCGCCGAGGTGGACGGCAACGTGCCCGAGGCCGTCTTCGGCGAGCTCGCCCGGCTCGGGGAGATCGCCGAGCAGCACGGGGCCCGGGAGACGTGGCTCGCCCAGGACGAGGGCCAGCGGGAGAAGCTCTGGGCGGCGCGACGCACGGTGAGCATCGCGCTGCGCGGTCTCGCCAAGCACAAGCTCTCCGAGGACATGGTCGTCCCCCGCTCGCAGATCCCGGAGATGATCGACCGGTGCAAGGGCATCGGGCAGGCGCTCGGCCTCACCGTCGCCACCTACGGCCACGCCGGGGACGGTAACCTCCACGCCAACGTCCTGTTCGACTCGACCGACGACCGGCCGAAGGTCGACGAGGCGCTCCGGCAGATGGCGGTGGTGGCCATCGAGCTCGGCGGCACCATCACCGGGGAACACGGCATCGGGCTCGCCAAGCGGGACCTCCTCCCGCTCGAGCAGTCGCCCGGTGTCCTCGCCCTCCAGCGGAAGCTGAAGCAGGTCTTCGACCCGGAGGGGTTCCTCAATCCGGGCAAGTTCCTGCCCGACTGAACACCCCAGCAGCCGGGCGCACGGTCGGCCGTCCGGCGGTGCACTAGGCGGTCCCCGGCCCCGCCGCCGGCGCTCCGGCGGACCGAGAACCCGAGGGATTCTGCGCTCCTGCGCCCGGGTGCCGCCCGGGGTCCGGCGCGGCGCAAGCGAAGCCGATTCCTCACGTAAGCCGGAGGAATGTCCAGGTTCGGGGGTCTTGCAGCGCGCGGCGAAACCCGGAGCCGCCTCGTGCGTCCAAGAAGGGCCTCTGAAGACCCCCCCGGGTCTGAATCACTTCCGCAAATCCGACCGAAAGGAGGTTTGCCACATGGCAAGCGCAGTCCGCTCTGAAAGTCTCTCCTCGTATCTTCGCCAGATTGGCGGCCGGCCCCAGCTCACCCGCGAGCAGGAGTACGAGCTCGCCCGGCGTGCTCGCAAGGGTGACACGTCCGCCCGCGACACGCTCGCCCTGTCGAACCTCCCGTTCGTGGTGGCCGTCGCCAAGAAGTTCTCGCATCGCGGCGCCCGGCTGGACGACCTCGTCCAGGAGGGCAACGTCGGCCTGATGAAGGCCATCGAGCACTTCGATCCGAAGAAGAACGTCCGCTTCGCCACCTACGCCGTGTGGTGGATCCGCGCGTACATCACGCGCTACCTCAAGGACAATCGCAGCCAGGTCCGCGGCGGCGAGTCCGAGCGTGGCTCGATGGTGGACTTCAGCCTCGACACCGCCATCGACGAGGACGGCGACACCACGTTCCTCGATCGGCTGGAGGAGCCGAGCCAGGGTCCCCAGGACACGTTCCTGGGACGGGAGCAGGACGAGGACGTCCAGGAGGCGCTGGCCAAGGTGCGCAAGCGCATCGGCGACCTCGGCTGGGACATCGTCCAGGAGCGGCTGACCCAGGACAAGCCGCGCACGCTCGAGGAGCTCGGTCAGCGCTGGGGCGTGAGCCGTGAGCGCGTCCGCCAGGTGGAGCTGAAGACGAAGCATTTCCTCGCCCGGTACCTCTCCGCGTTCAACCAGGACGAGGAGCAGCTCGAGACCCTGGCCGAGGCCGACGCGGCCTAGTCAGGGCGGCGTAGCCGAGGTCCACGGGCAGCATGTCGTCGGGCGTGACGCGACGCGGCACTCCCGCGCCGCTTCCTTGCGACTGGCCGCGGCCGCGTGTTACGCGGGCCGTCCGCCATGCGCTTGACATGTCTGTTTTTTCTTTCGCTGGCCCCGTCGCTCTGTCTCGCGGCGGACGCTGCGGACGCAGGTGCAGCTCCCCAGGGTGATGGCCCCTACGCGGCCCTCGACACGCTCTGGCGTGAGCGCGGCGATCCGGCGAAGGCCGACGAGGCCATCCGCCAGGCGAGCGCGGCCCTGGCGGCCCACCCCGACGACGTCGAGCTGATGTTCCGGCTCGCCCGGGCGACCCTCTGGGTCGGCGACGGCCTGGAGAACAACGACCGCAAGCAGAAGCTCGGCCGCGAGGTCTGGGAGGTGGGCGACCGGATGGTCAAGGCGAAGCCCACCTGGGTCGGCGGTCACTACTACGCGGCCGCGGGCATCGGCATCTACAGCCAGGCGGTCGGCATCCTCAAGGCGCTCGGCGAGGGCCTCGAGTCGAAGTTCAACGACCGGCTGGACAAGGCGATCGAGATCGACCCGAAGTTCCAGAAGGAGATGCCGCTCATCGCCAAGGGTCGCTACTACTTCGAGCTGCCCTGGCCCAAGCGGAACCTCGGCAAGTCTGCCGCCTGGTATCGCAAGGCGCTGGCGCTCGATCCGAGCAACATGCGGGCGATGGCCTGGCTCGCCGAGACGCTCTGGCGAGACGGCGACGTCGCGGGCGCGCGGGCCCAGCTGGCCCGCGTGCAGGAGACCCACGTTCCGGATGACCCGCCGGAGGAGGCGCGGGTCAAATCCATCGCCCAGAAGATCGCGGCGCAGATGGACAAGGAGGGCGCAAAATGAGAGCCGAGAGTCAGGTCGCGAGCCCCGCGCCGACCGGAGGGACGCTGCTGCACCTCCTCCAGGAGCGCGCGGCGCGCACGCCCAAGCAGGACGCAGCCACCCACAAGAAGTTCGGCAAGTGGACCCACGTGGACTGGCAGACCATCCTCGGTGACGTCCGCCACCTCTCGGCGGCGCTCGTCGCGCGCGGCATCCAGCCCGGCGACCGGGTGGCGGTGTTCGCCGACAGCTCGCTCCCCTGGTGCGTGGTGGACATGGCGATCTGCGCCACCCGGGCGATCACCGTGCCCATCTACGCCTCGAACACACCGGACGAGGTGAAGTACGTCCTCCAGCATTCGGGCTCGGTGATGCTCTTCGTGGACCACGACCGGAGCAGCGGGAAGCAGCCCGGCCGGTTCACCCGGGCGCGCTCCGTCCTCCCCGAGTGCCCGTCGGTGCGCACGATGGTGAACATCGAGGAGGAGGGCAAGGGGGCCGAGGTCGCGATGACCGCCCTCATCGCCGAGGGGACCGCGCTGGACCAGCAGGCGCCTCGCCGCTTCGAGGAGCGCGTCGCCGCCCTGCGGATGGATGACCCCTGCTGCTTCATCTACACCTCGGGCACCACCGGGAACCCCAAGGGCGTGATGCTCACCCACGGGAACCTCGGCTACGAGGCCAAGGCGCTGACCAACCTCCAGGTCCTCCGGCCGGACGACGCGGTGATGCTGTTCCTGCCGCTCGCCCACAGCTTTGCCCAGGACGTGAAGGCGGCGTGGGTGGGGCTCGGCTACCGGATGATCTTCGCCCAGAGCACGGACACCCTGCTCGCGGACATCGGCGAGACCTCGCCCACCATCCTCCCGGCGGTCCCCCGCATCTTCGAGAAGATCTACAACGCCGTCGTCGGCAACGGCTCGAGCGCCCCGGGGCTGAAGGGCAAGCTCTTCCGCTGGGCGATGCGACTCTTCGAGGAGATGGTCGACGCCCGGATGCAGGGCCGGAGCTACGACTCGCTCTCGTTCGCCCTGGCGAAGCGCCTGGTCTTCAGCAAGGTGAAGGCCACGCTGGACCAGAAGCTCGGCGGCAAGATGCGCCTCTTCGTCTCGGGCGGTGCGCCGCTGTCACGGAAGATCGCCTTCTTCTTCGACATGCTCGGCTTCGAGGTGCTCGAGGGCTACGGCCTGACCGAGACCACCGGCGGCGCCACCGTGAACCCGCCCGGGCGTGCACGGATCGGCACGGTGGGGCCACCCATGCCGGGCTGCGAGGTGAAGATCGCCTCGGACGGGGAGATTCTCATCAAGGGCCCCAACGTGATGAAGGGCTACTTCAACGCCCCCGAGGCCACCCGGGAGATCCTCGAGCCCGACGGCTGGCTCCACTCGGGCGACATCGGCGAGATCGATCCCGCAGGGTTCGTGCGCATCACCGACCGCAAGAAGGACATCATCGTCACCGCCGGCGGGAAGAACGTCGCCCCCCAGAACATCGAGAACAGCCTCAAGACGTTCCCGGTCGTCAGCCAGGCGATGGTCCACGGAGACAAGCGGAAGTACCTCTCGGTGCTCATCGCGGTGAACGAGGACGTCGCCCGCAAGCTCCTGACCGACGCCGGCATCACCCCCCCGGCAGCGTATGCGGACGTGGCCACCCGCCCGGAGATCGTCGCCGCGGTGCAGAAGGTGATCGACACCCTCAACGCGCACGAGCCGCCCTACAACCAGCTCAAGCGCTTCCACGTGATGGACCACGACTTCACCCAGGAGTCCGGGGAACTCACGCCGACCCTGAAGGTGAA
>JADGQZ010000183.1 GCA_017881345.1 Myxococcaceae bacterium
GAGCCACCGGGGCCGGGGTGGGCGCAGGAGCGGCGACCGGGGCCGGCCTGGCGACCACGGGCGCGGCGGGGGTCAGCGGGACGGCCCGTGCCGCCTCGGACAGCGCTGCGCTGGGGGACAGTCCGTGGCCGTTGGTGTGGACCGGGGGGGCGGCGGCCGGAGCCACGACCTGGGCGGTGGCAGCGAGCGCGGCGGCAGCGCGGGCGGCGGCACCGTCCTCGACCTTGATCAGGGTGTTGCCGACGCGGATCTCGTCACCGAAGGACAGCACGCCCTTGTTCACGCGCTTCCCGTTGACCCAGGTCCCCTCGACGCTGCCCATGTCGATGATCGAGAGCTTCCCGTCGGGGGCGATCTCGATCACCGAGTGGATCCGGCTGACCTTGTCGTCGTCGAGGCAGAGATGGGCCGAGGCGAGCCGACCGATCTTGATGATGTCGCGGTCGTAGTCCTTCGCGGCGACCATCGCCTCGTTCTTGAAGACCTTGAGTGTGAGGGGCACGGACACGGTTCGTCGTCGCTCTCTCGAAGAACTACAGCTCGTCCACCGACTGCATCGCCTTCTCCCAGAAGTCCTCGCGGATCCGGATGAGGTTCGAGTGTGGAACCTTCTTCAGCGCCTCGATGTACTCGCCGTCGGGCCGGCTGAGGTCACCTTCGATGGTGTCCTCCTCGAAGCTGAACTCCGTGCGCTTCTGCGCCTTCGCGGCGGTGTTCTCCGCCGAGCTCGTCGAGGCAGCATCCTGCGCCACGGCGAGGGCCGGCAGCAGTGCCACGATCAGCATCCAGACTCGCATCCCGTGTCCAACCCCCGAAGTGTCCCCCAACCGGGGAGATCCGCCTCGTTTCAATCTACATCGAATGGCGGAGGGACCACCAAACCCCGATCTCCCCGCGTCCACCCCACGTCGACCACACGCGCCTACAGCTTCTCCGGTGGCGGCTTCTGCGTACCCGGCGCAGTGGCCTTGGCCGGCGTTCCCTTCGCCGCGCGCTCCTCCGCGTCCTTGAGCCGTTGCTGCTGGAGCTTCTGGGCCTCGTCCAGCGTCTTGGACTGCTGCTCCTGGGCGCGCGCTTGCGACTTGGCCGCCACCAGCTGCTCCGCCTCGCGCCGCAGCGCGAGGACCGAGGCGTCGTTCGGGAGCGCCGACTCGCCGCCCGACAGCGCGACGTACTGCTTGTAGAGCTCGAGCGACTTCTCGGGTGCGTCCTTGTACCGCTGCAGGACGATGCCCCGGTTCAGGTAGATGGCGGCCAGCTTCGGCTGCAGCTTCTCCGCCGCGTCGTATTCGACCAGCGCCTTGTCGGGCTGTCCGAGCCCCCGGTAGGCCACCCCGAGATCGAGGTGAACCTCGGCGCTCCCGCCCCCGTCGGCCACCGCGCGTGACAGCTGCTTCTCGGCCGCGGCGAAGTCCTCGTCGCGGAGGGCGAGCTGGGCCAGGGCAAGCCGCGCCGGAACGAACGAGGCGTTCGCCTCCAGCGCCTTCTGGTACTGCGCCGCCGCCTTGTCCATTGCGCCCCTTGCCAGCTGCACGTCGCCGAGCGCGAGGTAGAGGTCCGGGTCGGTGGTGGAGATCTTCAGCGCCCGGACGCCGACCAGCTCGGCCATGGCGTACTGCTTCCGGTCCAGGTTGCTCCGGAGCATCGTCTTGTACGCATCGAGGTTCTTCGGGTCGCGGATGAGTGCCTGCCGCGCGAGCTCCAGGGCCCGGTCGTGGTCACCGCTCAGCCGGTAGAGCTCGGCGAGCTGCGCCCGGCTCCCGGCGTCGTCGGGGAACGCGCGGGCGATGTCGTTCCACTGCGCGATCGCCGACGTCAGGTCGCCCTGCGCCCGGGTGAGCCGGGCGAGCCCCTCGGCGGCGGCCTTGAACGACGGCTTCTTCTGCAGCGCCGACAGGTAGAAGGCGTAGGCCTGATCGCGCTTCCCCTGGCGCTCGGCGAGCACGCCCAGGTTGTAGTCGGCCTCGGCGAACGTCGGGTCGGCCTGGCGGACCGCCTCGAACCGCCGCTCGAGCGCTGCGTCGTCGCGGGTCCCGGACTTGGCCTGCGCGTCGGCGGCCTTGGTCGCGTCCTCGAAGAGCAGAGTCGCGCGGGCGTTGGGGGCGGATGGAGCCGAGGCTGCCGTGGGGCCGGGGGCGGTCTTCGGCTCGGAGGCCACCGGCGCGGCGGGGGCCTTCTCCGCCGGGGCGGTGGTCGCGCAGGCCGTGGCGAGCAGCGCGGCCAGCGCGGAGGCGAGCAGACGCGGGGAGACGGAGGTCATGGGTCTCACTGGCGAACGTCCTCCGGCTCGGTGTCGGCGGGGGGTTTCGTCTGGGTCGCGGCCGCGGGGACCACCTTCGGCGACTTGGCGTCGGCCGGCTTCTGGCCCGGTCGCAGATCGCCCGTGTCATCCTGGCGCACGCTCCCGGACGTCGTCGCCGGCTCACGCGAAACCACCGGGCGGCCCGGGGGAAGCCCCGCGCTGGCGCCCTTCAGCACCACCCCGGGGACCACCGGCTGCACCTGGGTCACCAGCTGCGGCGCCGCTGGCCGCGCTCCGCCCTGCTTCCGTGGGTTGACCACGTCCTCGAGCAGAGGCGGGTACTGGGCGGGACGGTAAGTGGTGCGCAGCACCTGGAGGCTCTTGGTGGCGCAGTCGCTCCGGATGGCCAGCTCGCGGCTCTTGGTCACCGCGGCGGCGAAGTGGTCGGCGGCCTTCTCCCGGATGGGCTGGGCCTGCTGCTCGAGCTGGTTCTTCAGCTCCTCCTGCGCCTCGGGGGGGAGAGCCTTCAGCATCGGGGCGTTGGCCACCGCGTCCGCCATGTTCTCGTAGGCGAGCCCGATCTTCCGGAGCGAGCAGATGGCCGGCTCGGCCGCGCCGAGCGCCACCACGTTGGTGTACAGGCGGTTGATCTCGTCGAGCGACTGGCCCTTCCGCTTGATGCTGTCGCGGAACTCCTTCACCGGATCTCCGCCGCGGCCCCAGCTGAGCTTCTGCCGGGAGTAGTAGACGAACTGATCCTCGTTCTTGGCGTACAGGGCGCGGGCGACCGCCTCCTTCGCCGCGGGCTCGAGCGCTTCCTTCTGACGCTTGTAGAGCTTGTCGTAGTAGTCGAGCACCACCTTCTCGGTGCGGGCCACGGCCTTGGGGTTCTTCAGCTTCTGCTCCTGGATCAGGAGGATCCGCGCCTGGGCGGCGAGGAACTTGTTCGGATCGCGTTCCTGGTCACGGGCGCGCTGCTCGAGGAAGGCGACCGCCTTGCCGTACTGGTTCATCCGCTCGTGCAGGTCGGCGATGGACAGGGCCACCGTCTCGGAGTCCTTCGCGGTGGGCCACAGCTCGAGGTAGTGCTCGCGGTCCTTCAGCGCCTGGCGGAGCTGGCCCAGGCCCTCTCGGTACACCCCGGCGTTGAAGAGGGCGATCTGCGCCTTCGACTCCTCCCAGACCGGGCCTTCCTTCTTCGGCTCCTCGACCGGGGCGGCCTTGCCGTGCTTGCCCTTCTTCTTCCCTCCGGTCTTCTTGCTGCTCGACCGGTCGGCCGGGCCGAGCTGCTTCTCGTAGCCCGAGACGTAGAGCTCGTACGCATCGGCGGCATGCTCGAAGTCCCCGATCGCCTCGTACCCCTCGGCGTTCGCCCACTGGCAGGCGGGCACCAGCGGGCTGTGGGGGTAATTGCGGAACAGGAGCTCGCGGGTGGAGAGCGCCTTCTCCAGCATGTGCGCTTTGTAGAAGTCGGTGGAGGCGTTGTAGAGCGCCTTGTCGGCGATCTGCGTGCGGGGGAAGTCCTTGACGAAGTCCAGGTACGCCTGCGCCGCGGCCGCGTACTCGTGCTTCTCCTCGAGCTGGTTCACCAGCTTGAAGCTGGACTGCTCGATGACCTTCGACAGCTCGTCCCGGAACTTGCCGGTGGCGAGCTTGTCGTTGGCGTAGAAGCGCCGCGCCCACTCGTTGACCTTCTTGTAGTCGCCGAGGGCGTTGTACGAGTCGAGGACGAGGTTCGCGGCGATCTCGCCCGCGCGATCCCCGTTGTCGAACTTGTGGTCGGGCTGGGTGAGGGCGATCTCGCTGAAGCGGAACACCGCCTCGTCGTAGCGGTGGTGGTCGTAATAGAGCTTCGCCGCCTTGTAGGCGATCTCCACCCGCTTCTCGCCCTTGGGCAGATACTTGAGATAGCGCTCGCAGGCGTCGATCAGGACCTTGCGCTGGGGGGCGAACGGCACCGGGGTCTTGAGGTCCGTCCCGCTGGGCGGCTTCAGCTCGCCCTTCTGCTCCGCCCGGCGCACCACCTCGTCGGCCGAGTACACCGCGTTGAAGGCGGCGTTGGGGAGCCACTTGCCGGGCTTGCCCTTGGCGTCGATGGCCTTGCCGTCCACCAGGACCACCTGGGTGTACTGCTCGGAGGCCTCCGGGTACTTGTGCAGGTAGTCGTTGAGGAGCTCGCCCCAGTAGAAGTGCAGGTCGTAGGACTTCTTGTTGTCCGGGAAGAGCACCAGGTAGTCCGCGTAGACCTCGTTGGCGTACTCGAAGGTGTCGTCGTCACGCGTCTTCCGGCCCTCGATGTGCCAGTTGACCGCGATGTTGGAGAGGGTCCGCTCCGACAGGTCACGCGCCGAGGCCATGGCCTTCCGGTCGGCGTCGGTCTTCACGTTGCCCGAGGCCTCGACGTCGTTGATGACCTTCACCAGCTTGCGGATCTGGGCGACGGTCTGCTTCTTGTCCCCGGCGCGCAGCACGCAGTCGACGATCCGGCTCTGCCAGCCCGGCGTCTTGGCGATGAGCGGCTTCTCCTTGATCAGGAAGCTGTAGGCCAGCGCCGCCTCGCGGTCCTTGCCCGCGTCGTAGTAGAGGCTCGCCAGCAGCTCCATCATCGAGAAGCGATCGTCGGGGTTGCTGGCGACGGTGCTGAAGTTCTCCTTGGCGCCCTGGGGCAGCAGCCCCGCGCGCTCGTAGGCGCGGACGTAGTCGTTGCGAGCCTCGCGGATGAGCGTGCTCTTGCCCTTGGCCCCGCCCTGCTTCTCCAGCGCGGAGGCGCCGGTGAACTCGCCGTAGAGGACGGTGGCCTTGAAGAGGTCCATCGCCCGCGGGTAGTCGGTCAGGTTGAAGTAGCACCAGCCCTGCTTGTAGAGGGCGAAGCCGTAGATCGAGCTCTCGGGGTAGTTGGCCGCGGACTTGTAGGCCTCGAGCGCCTTCACCAGCCAATCGCGCCGGCCCTTGCTGTTGTTGAAGTAGTACTCGCCGAAGGCCAGGTACGCGTCGGGCACGAAGCGCGACTTCGGGTAGTCCTTGACCAGCTTCCCGTAGGCGATGAGGGCCTTCTTCTCCTCGTTCAGATCCATCAGGTTGTGGGCGAGGAAGAAGAGCACCTCGTCGGTGCGCGGGTAGTCCCGGTACTTCTGGACGATCTGCGTGTACTGCTGCACCGCCAGCTTGGCGTTCGCGTCGCGCTGCACCATCAGCGCGGTCCTCTCCTTCTTCGACTTTTCCTGGAGCGCGACGTCCTTGGTGGCCAGGCCGCGGATGAGATCGTCGTCCTTCCGGTTGGCCTGGAAGAAGTAGTCGCGCGACTCCTCGAAGTAGAGCTCGCCGAGTCGGAAGAGGAGGTCCGGCGTCTCCTTCGAATCGCCCGACAGCTCGATGATCCGCTGGAGCGAATCGATCTGCGCGCGCCGCTTGTCAGAGATCTGCCGCTCGACGCCGAGCTGGAACTGGTCGTACTCGAGCGGGGCGCCGCCGGTGTCCTCCTTCTTCCGGGTGATGTCGCCGGCGAGCGACGCATCCAGCGTCGTCTGCTCCTTCTTTCCGAGCGTTTGCTCCCGCGGCGCGCGGCCGGTGTCGGCCGCATGCGCGAACATGGGAAGCGTCAGGACGAGGACGAGGAGACGTCGCATGTGGATTTGGACTCCGGACCCCTGTGCCCACGCAGCGAGGCCGGACTGCGGGCGGGCGGGCAAGCCATTGATCGTGTTGAGAAATTTTTCGGAGTTGCAGCCGCATCATCCTCAACCTCACGAGGGGAGGTCAACCAGCCCTGCCCCTCGGTCGCCCGCCTGCTCCACACGAGGTGGGGAATGAGTCTCCTTCCGCCCACCTCGAGCTTCGCCGAGCGTGTGGAGGTTCTCTTCACCGTCGTCCGGGGGCGCGGGCTGGCGCTCGGTCCCCTGGACCGCGAGCTCGTCGGCCGCTGGTCCGACACCGGCGTCCCTCTGGAGGTGGTGGCACGTGGGCTGCTCCGGGCCGCCGAGCGGGCGCGCTGGAATGGAGTCGCAGGTGCGACACCGCGCTCGCTCCGCGCCTGTCGCCCGGAGGTGGACGAAGAGATCGAAGTCTGGAAATCGCGAAGGCTCGGCGCGCCCGCGCGCGGCGGCGAGGGGGACGGTGTCTGAAACCGGTGGAAGACCTGTGGGCGCCGCGTGGGTTCGTGCGCATCGAGCTCGGTCCGGCGTGGCGTCGCGGAGGATTCCACTCGCAGCGTCGAACGCTGCGATCGATCGCGCGTGCCCGGAACACCTGTCCATGATTCACACGCGCCCATCGCCGATGGTACAGCACGCCGCTCCTCGTTCCCGGTCGCCGCGCGGCATGTCGCCTCGCACTCCGGGCCGTCGCGACTGAGGCCAGACGACTCCATGGAAGCCCTCGTCACTCCCTCCAGCTGTCTCGAGTGCCGCGGAGACGGTTACCGGGTCGAGGCCGAGGTGCAGGTGGGGCCCGGCGACGGCGAGGGGAGGCGTGCCCGCGCCGTGGCCCGCGTCTGCCGCTGCCGCGAGCCGTGCCCGCACTGCGGGGGCCGCGGCTTCCTCTACACGTCGCGCCAGGTCGAGTTCAGCAAGAAGGTGGGGCCGAAGCAGTACGAGGCGCTGGCCCCTTGCGTCTGCCGGCTGCTCGCGCAGCGGGTGTCCACCTTCGCGCAGGCGGGCATCCCCGCGCACCACGCGACGAGCAGCTTCACCACCTTCCGCGCCAAGGGCGATGACCAGGAGAAGACCGCCGCCCTGGAGCAGGCGCTCGGCGTCGCGCGGAGCGTGGCCCAGGAGTGGCGCCGCGATCGTCCGGCGCGCGGCTTCGTCATCTCCGGCCGGGTGGGCTCGGGGAAGACGCACCTCCTCTCGGCGACGCTCCGGCACGTGGTGCTCGAGCGCGGCGCCTCGGCCCAGTACCGGGAGATCTCGCTCCTCTACGCCGACATCCGCCGCGGGTTCAACGCGGGCAAGAGCGGCGGGGAGATCATCTCCCGGCTGGTGGACGCCGACGTGCTGGCGATCGACGAGCTGGGCCGCGGCCGCGGCAGCCCGTTCGAGATGGAGACGCTCGATGAGCTGATCGCCCGCCGCTACAACTCCGGGCTCACCACCATCGTGGCGACCAACTTCTCGCTCGAGCGCGAGCGCGCCCCGTCGCACGCTCCCCGCGGGTTCCAGGCCCCGGAGCAGGCGCTGGACCGCGAGGAGCTCCTGGTGGAGCGCATCGGCGAGCGCATCTACAGCCGGCTCTGCGAGATGTGCGACTTCGTCTCGCTTCCCGGACGGACCGACGACTTCCGGCGGACGAAGCAGGACGGACGTCCGACGCGGCGGCTGGTGCGCCCGGCGCAGTAGTGCCTCGGGCGGATCCCTCGCGCCACCCGCACCGGGCCGTGGCGCTGGCAGCGCTGGTCCCGCTGCTCGGCGCATGGTCGGCGGCGACGCCCGAGGTCTGCATCGTTTCCCGCCACTCGGGAGAGCTGCTCGCGGGGACGGACTTCTCCCTCGACGACGACCCCGCCCCGCGCAGCGCCGCACAGCTCGCCCGTTCGGTCCGGGTGGACGTCGAGGCAGGTCGCGCCCCGAGCAGCTCGGGCGAGGGCGGGGAGGTCCTCGTCGAGACCGATCGGGTGGTGGTCCGACGCGGCGACCGGAGCTCGGTTCCGCCCTCGACGCGCGGTGACACGGCGGTCGAGGTCCAGGTCTTCGGGCTCGTCGGGGCAGAGCAGGTCCGCGTGCGCTGCCCGGGGCCGGCCGTGCGCGTCCAGGGCAGGGAGATCGAGGAGCTCGGTCCCGGATGGCAGGCCCTGCGCAGCGCGCTCGGCACGGGCTCCATCCTCTGCTCGGGAGGGCCGTGGCAGGTCCGCGTCGCCGGCAGTCCTCCGAGGCCGTACGCCGGGGTCTTCTCCTTCCGCCCGTTGCCTCCGCGGCAGCCGGAGCCGGGGAGCACTGCCCGCGAGGCCCGGGCGCGCCGAGGCTCCGAGGTCATCTTCCGCACCACGCTCTCGGCCTACGTCTCCGGAGTGCTCGCGGCGGAGCATGCCGGACTCGGCGGGCAGGCCGGGCTCGCGCTCGCGCAGGTCATCGCGCACGACGCACGCGTGGAGCGACACCCGGGCCGGCCGCTCTGCGACACGACCCACTGTCAGGCGTTCCTCGGCACGGCCCGCCCGACGCCCGAGGTGAGCCAGGCGCTCGGGCTGGCCGAGCTGCCCACGGGCCGATGGCTCCCTTACTACCGCGGAGGGGACGAGCCGTGGGAGGTGCGACGCTCCATTGCAGAGGTGCAAGCCGCCCTCGGCGACATGCAGCGCTTCGGCGGGAGCGGGCGCTTCCTGGAGGTCGTCCGGAGCACCGGCGTCGAGCGCCTCCCGTGCGAGCCCGTACGCGCAGCGCTGCGGCTCCCGAGCTGCCCGACCGACGGCGTCGTCGAAGGTGAGACGGTGCGGATCCGGGGACGCGGGCGCGGGCATGGGCTCGGCCTGGACGTGGAGGCCGCCCGGACGTCTGGATTGAACGCTGCCGCGCTGCTGCAGCGTGCCTACGGGCTCGAGGTCACGCCGTAGCGGTCGGGGGAGCGGGCTGCGGCGTAGACCGCTGAGCCGCGGGGGGTGTGCCACCGGGCCGTCGATGCAGGGGCCGATCGACCCCGAGTGATGCCCTGAGGACGTCGGGGTGCGCCGGCGCAGCTGCCGAGCCGGACCCGCGCGGCCTGCGAGACCCCGCGGCGCTCCAGGGATCCACGGGAGCGCGGTCCGTGGGCTGAGGGGTGAGATATATCGGTCGGCGACCGATACAATTCCGAAGAATAGATCGGTCGCCGACCGACATATCGCGGGCTTTCGGGAGAGCGCCCCTCGGGCGTCGGGGTTGCGCCGGCGCGGCTGCTCGCAGTGCATCCCGGAGCGCCGCGGAGTCTCGCAGGCCGCCCGCGTCCGCCCTCCCGCCCGACGCCCCGCATCACCGCGTCTCCTCAGGGCCAGATCCCGCGGCCCCTTGTCTGCCGTGTCCGGTGGCGCCGGGGCTCGACCTCCAGCCGCGCGCCTGGCCCCGTCGACCCCCACCCCGCGTCTATCGCGTCGCGCGGTGGAGCTCACGGACGAGCTCGCCCACCCGCGCGCCGTCCACGACGAACGTGAGCTGGAGCGGGGAGCCGTGGAGCGCCCAAATCTTAAGGTCGAGCGCAGCCGCTGCACCGAGGCACCGGACGAGCACCGCGCTCTCGGTCCCCACGCCCGGACCGGCGAGGGTGACCGTCCCGAGGCCGGGCCGCGGTTCTGCACCCAGCGCGCGGACGGCGTCGTCGAATGACTCGACCCCGTGTACGTCCTGCAGCGGAACCACGAGGAGCAGGCGCCCTGCCCCGTCGCGCGTCCCGGCGACGAGGCGGATGCGGATCTCGTCCTCGGCGAGTCGTCGCAGGACGGCCTCGAGCTGGGCGTCGGGCACCTCGAGCACCCGCACCTCGGTGTCGCTGGCCACTGCCCGCACCGGCGCCGGATCCGGGCCGATGCGCGAGCCGGTGCCCGCCCCGTGCGTGCTCCGCGCCTCGATGAGGATGCCCGCGGCCCGGGCGAACTCCACCGCCTGGGCGTTGAGCACCCGGGCGCCCGCGGAGGCGAGCTCCTGCATCGTCCCGTAGTCCAGCGCCTCGAGCTTGCGCGCCTCGGGCACCACGCGCGGATCCGCGGAGAAGACGCCGTCCACGTCGGAGTAGATCTCGCAGGCCTCGGCCTCCAGCGCTGCCGCGAGCGCCACCGCCGTGGTGTCGCTCCCCCCACGGCCGAGCGTCGTGACCTCGCGGTTGCGAGACACGCCCTGGTAGCCGGCGACGATGACCACCCTCCCCTTCGCGAGCTCCTCGCGGATGCGCACCGGCCGGACCTCGACGATGCGCGCCTGGGCGTGGTTGTCGTCGGTGATGATCCCGCTCTGACTGCCGGTGAAGCTGATCGCCGGGACGTCGAGCTCGTGGAGGGCCATCGAGAGCAGGGCCATGCTGATGCGCTCGCCACACGTCAGCAGCATGTCCAGCTCGCGGCGCGGGGGATCCGCCGACATCTTCTTGGCCAGCGAGAGCAGCTCGTCGGTGGTGTCCCCCATCGCCGACACCACCACCACCATCTGGTGGCCCTCGGCACGGCGGGTCGACACTCGCCCGGCCACCTTGCGGATCCGCTCCACGTCGGCGACCGAGGAGCCGCCGAACTTCTGCACGATGACGCTCATTCCAGGGGCCATCACCTTGCACCGGCCAGGCCACGGAAAGAACCGGAGCCCTCCGCGTGTTGACAGCCCGGTGCCCATCCATAGTATCGCGCGCCCGCAATAGAGGAATGAGAGTCAGATGACGGCGATGATCGAGGTCACCGGGCTCAGCAAGCGGTACCGCGACCGGATCGCAGTGGAGGACCTGACGTTCAGCGTGCCCGAGGGAGAGATCCTCGGGTTCCTGGGGCCCAACGGGGCCGGCAAGTCCACCACCATGAAGATCCTGACCGGGTACCTGCCTGCCTCGAGCGGGACGGTGAAGGTCGCGGGGTTCGACGTCTTCGAGGAGCCCTACGAGGTGAAGCGGCGCATCGGCTACCTGCCCGAGACCCCGCCGCTCTACCCGGAGATGACGGTCCGCGGATATCTGCGGTTCGTCGCCTCCATCAAGGGCGTCCGCCGCGGCCAGATGGCCACGGAGCTGGATCGCGTGGCCCGCGCCACAGGGGTCTCCGAGGTGCTCGAGCGGCTCATCCAGAACCTCTCCAAGGGCTTCCGGCAGCGGGTGGGCATCGCCCAGGCCCTGCTCGGAAACCCCCCGGTCCTCATCCTCGACGAGCCGACCGAGGGCCTGGACCCGAGCCAGCGCGCCGAGGTGCGCCAGCTGATCAAGGGCCTGGCCGGACAGCACACCGTCATCCTCAGCACCCACATCCTCTCGGAGGTCACCGTGACCTGCGAGCGGGTGCTCATCCTCAACCAGGGGCGGATGGTGGCGTTCGACGAGATCCGCAAGCTCGCCCACGCACTGGGCGAGGGCGACCAGACCTCGCTCGAGGACATCTTCCTCAAGCTCACCGCCGCCTGACGGAGCACGACCCGAGATATGCGCAACGCGCTGGCAATCGCCCGCAAGGAGCTGGGCATCTACTTCAGCACGCCGTGGGCCTACGTGGTCTTCACCGCGATGCTCGGCATCTCGTCCTTCTTCTTCGTGAACCTCCTGGCCACCTTCAAGGAGGTGCAGGGGCTGGCCCGGGTCTACGGCTGGGCGCGGCTTCCTCCCGAGTACGCGCTCTTCAAGAACCTGACCGACGGCATCGTGGTCCAGCTCTGGGACGTGATCGGGGTCATCACCCTGTTCGTCGCGCCGTTCCTCTCGATGCGGCTCTTCGCCGAGGAGAAGCGGAACCGGACCTTCGAGCTCCTGATGACCGCGCCGGTGCGACCCTGGGAGATCGTCCTCGGGAAGTACCTCGGCGGCGTGGGCGTCATCTGGGCCACGCTCGGGCTGACCATCATCTTCCCCCTCACCCTCTCGCTCTTCGGCTCGAGCGAGTCCGGCACCGCGCTGGAGTGGAGCACGGTGGGCCTCGGCTTCGCCGGGCTCCTCCTCTGGGGCGCCACCTGCCTGGCGGTGGGGATGTTCGTCTCGGCGCTCACCGAGAGCCAGATGCTCGCCGCGTTCCTCACCTTCGCCATCCTCCTCCCCTGGATGCTGCTGCGGGGGCTGGCCCAGAGCGCCGAGGAGCCCTGGCGGAGCATCGCCAACCACCTCTCGTTCAGCGCGCAGCTGTCCACGCTCTCGCGCGGGGTGCTCGACCTCAAGTCGCTGGTCTTCTTCGCCTCCGTCATCCTCTTCTCGCTGCTGCTCACCCACCGCACGGTGGAAGCGCAGCGCTGGGCCTGACGCCATGAACCCGAGAACCCTCGGCAAGATCCTCGGAGCCCTGGGCCTGGTGGCCCTCCTCTCGGCCCCCTACACGTACTTCGTCACCACCGGCTCGCCGTGGATGGCGGCCACCAAGGCGGTGCTCGGGGTGCTGCTCCTGGGCGCGTACTTCGCGACCAACATAGGCGAGTTCGGCCAGTTCGCATCGCGACGGAGCACCTTCTACCTGGCGTCGACCATCGCCACGGTGCTGGTGGTCCTGGTGGCGCTGATCGCGGTCAACTACGTGGCGGCCAAGAAGGGCAAGAGCTGGGACCTGACGACGAAGAAGATCTTCACCCTCGCGCCCCAGACGCGGAGCACCCTGGCCTCGCTCAAGGAGAAGGTCCGGGTCTACGCCTTCCTCGCCCCCGGAGACCCGGACTACGAGCAGGTGGACCGGCTGCTTCGCCGCTACCGCGAGCTGGCGCCCGGGAACTTCGAGGTGGTGTTCAAGGATCCGCGCAAGGCCCCGGACCTCGCGCAGAAGTACCAGCTCCGTGAGGGACAGACGACGCTGGTCCTCACCCGCGGCACGGGCGACAAGGAGACGCACACCACCGTCGCGGTGAGCAACGGGGTCACCGAGCAGGACCTCACCAACGGGCTGATCAAGCTCAACGCGGTGGGGGAGCAGAAGGTCTACTTCACCACCGGCCATGGCGAGTGGCCGCTCGAGCCCACCCAGCCGAAGGATCCCGCCTCGGTCAGCGAGCTGCGCAAGACGCTGCTCCAGGAAGGGTACCTCCCGGGGACCATCAACCTCGCCGACGGCAAGGAGATCCCCCGCGACGCGGCGCTGCTGGTGGTGGCCGGGGCGAAGAGCAAGTTCGGCAAGGCCGAGGCGGAGCAGCTCGGGAAGTACCTCGCGCAGGGTGGGCGGATGCTCTACTTCGCCGAGGCCGCGGTGGAGCCAGGCCTCGACCCGCTCCTCGCGCGCTACGGCATCGAGGTGGACCCGGGCCTGGTGGCCGACGACGTCTACGCCATCGACAGCCCCTACCTGGTGGTCTCGCACTTCTTCGGCGACACCGAGCTGGCGCGCGACCTCAAGCGGGGCCAGTACAACCTCCAGTTCCCCACGGTGCGCGGCCTCACCGTGCTCCACCAGGGCCTGGCCGAGGGCACGGAGGTCGCGCCGGTGCTCCTCACCTCGCCGAACGCGTTCGAGGTGAAGACCCCCACCGAGAATCCTCACCGGGAGTCCGGCGACAAGGCAGGCAGCATCCCGCTCATCGTCCAGTCGACCCGGCCGGTGGGCAACGCCGAGGGGAAGCGGAACGACGAGATGCGCCTGGTCGCCTTCGGTGACTCGGAGATCCTGGTCGACCCGAACTGGGGCGACGAGCCCAACCGGAACATGGTGATGAACGCCTTCGCCTGGGCCACCAGCCAGGTGCAGAAGATCACCATCCGCCCGCCGGATCGCGACATCTCCACCATCGATCTCGACGCCCCCCGGCTGGCGCGCATCCGGTTCCTCGCCACCGACCTGGTGCCGTTCGGTCTCCTCGGCATCGGGCTCGCCATCTGGCTCAACCGCCGCAGCAAGTGAGATGAGCGCACGGAGCAAGAACCTCTGGGCCCTCCTCGGCGCCGTGGTGGTGGCGCTGGGCCTCGGCCTCTACGCGTACTTCGGGGTGATGAAGGGCGAGGAGCGCGAGGCAGAGCAGAAGCGCGCCGCCGAGCAGCTGGTCCAGCCGGTCTCCCGCCCCGACGGCGGCACCGAGCAGGTCCGGTACGACCGGCTGGTGATCACCGCGAAGGGCGACACCACCGAGCTCGCCCGGATGCCCGACCAGTCCTGGGTCATCACCCGGCCGCTGAGGGCCGCCGCCGACGTGCGGACCGCCGAGGACATCGTCAGCGCGCTGCAGTTCGCCCGGCTGAAGAGCACGGTCGAGGAGAAGCCGACCGCCGAGGACACCCAGCGCTTCGGACTCGATCACCCGAGCGTCGAGGTGACCGCCTCGGCCGACGGGGTGAAACCTCTGACCGTCCGCCTCGGGCTGGAGAACCCGTACGACGGGAGCGTCTACCTGCAGCGCGAGGGAGACCCGAAGGTCTACGCGGTCCAGGCGACGACGCGGGCCACGCTCGAGCGGAGCACCTTCGACCTGCGTGACCGCGACGTCATCGCCGTCCGTGACCTCGGCGTGACCCGCATCGAGGTGAAGGGCAAGAAGGGCGACTGGGCCGTCGCCCGCGAGCCCGGGCAACCGTACGTCTTCGTCCGGCCGGCGAAGGAGGATGCGGACACCACCGCCATCTCCAGCTGGCTCGGGACGCTCCGCAGCACCACGGCCACGAGATACCTCCAGGATTCGCCGGCCGAGCGGAAGCGCACGGGCGTCGAGAAGCCCGTCGTGGAGGCGAGCTTCCAGCGCGGGACCACCGAGACGGTGAAGATCCGCCTCGCCGCGGGCAAGACCGACAAGGACCCGGTCCATGCCCTCCGCGAGGACCAGTTCGGGACGAGCCTGGCCGAGCTGCCCCGCACCGCGATCGCCGCGCTCGACAAGAGCCCCGCAGAGCTGCGGGACCGCATGGTGCTCCACGTGAAGGCGGAGGACGTGGTGCGGATCCGCGTCGGGACCGGCCCGACCGCCGTCACCCTGCAGCGCGAGCGCCCGGCGGACGGCGGCCTCGAGAGCTGGCAGCTCCGGACACCCACCGCGGGCGCGGCGGATCCGTTCAAGGCCAGCTCCCTCCTCTACGGGCTGACCTCGCTCAGGGCCGAGCCGACGGAGCGGAGCCTTCCGACGGACGCCAGGAGCACCGGCCTCGGGCCCACCGCACGCACCGTCACCCTCGAGGGGCAGGACGGGAAGGCGCTCGGGACCATCGTCATCGGCTCGGCCTCGGCGAGGCCGGCGGGGACCTTCGTCCGGGACGACCGCGGCCGGGTGGTGCTGGTGGACCCTGCGCGCCTCAAGGAGATCCCGACGACGCCGGCCGACCTGCTCCCCCCACCCCGGCCGCCCACGCTCCCCGGAGCCGACGCCGGGAGCTGAGCGACGGGCGCTCGGTCCTCGCTCGTCGCCGACGTCTCGTCGTCCTCCCGGTCCCGTTCGCCGACCCCGTCCGCGTCGGGCGCGCGACGGACCCCTTGCTTCACAGAGGCGCCTCGGATCGCGACTCGGTCCGCGCGCCCTCGTAGATGCGGAGCATCTCCTCCCCCTGCCGCTCGGGCCGGAAGGTCCCCGCGCGCGCCCGGGCCGCATCCGCCAGCCGGCGGCGCCGGGACCCGTCCTCGAGCAGACCGGCGAGCCCGGCCGCCCAGGCCGCCCCGTCGCGCGGTGGAACGAAGAGCGCCGCCCCGTCCCAGATCTCCCGGAGCGAGGGAATGTCCGAGAGAACGAGCGCGCATCCATGGAGCGCCGCGTCCAGCGGCGCCAGGGCGAACGGCTCGTACACCGCCGGGTGCGCGTAGATCGCAGCGCGTGACATCGCCACCCGCATCGCCTCCGGACCGAGCTGGCCGATGAGCTGCATCCCTGCCGGACGGCGGTCCGTGCCCGAAGGATGGCGCGACTCGCCCGCCACCCGGATGGGGACGTCCAGCGCCGCGCGCTCGAGCACCACCATGTTGTTCGCCTCGTCCCAGACCCGGCCCGAAGTGAGGACCCACGGCTCCTTCTCCAGCCCGCGGACCGGGACGAGCGCCCGCGCGTTGTTGACCACCCGGGCCGCACCGAGCGGGCCGTGGAACCGCTCGACTGCCTCGAGCATGGCCCGGGTCGGTGCCACCACCCGCGCGGCGCCGGCGAGGCCCCGGCGCACCTCGGCCCGGTAGCGATCCCAGCGCGGTGGCGCGGGCACCCCGTGCACCGCCTCCCACCAGGCGCAGACGCAGGAGTGGGCCACGACGACGGCGGGCGCCGGCCAGCCGAGCGCGCCGTGAACGTAGCCGTTGAGGTGGACGACGTCGGGACGGAGCACCCGCGCGAGCGAGAGCAGCCACTCGCCCGCCCGACGGACGTCGTCCCAGGGGTCGTCCATCCACTCGAGCTTGAAGGGCCCCTCGAAGATCTGCAGCCCGGGCACCTCCCACGCCTCGGCGCGGAGCGCGGGCAGCAGGTCGGGGGTGAAGA
>JADGQZ010000003.1 GCA_017881345.1 Myxococcaceae bacterium
AGGTGCCGGAGCTCGTCGCGCTCCTCGCTCTGGAGCAGCCGGGCCACCTCGACGTTGCAGTTCACCACCAGCGTCGGGTCCTTGAAGTTCGGCGCCTCGCGGCGGACCTCGCGGAAGATCTCGTAGGCGACGGTGGTGTCGGTCTTCACGAAGCCCTGGCCGCCGCAGTACCCACAGTCCGCGTGGAGCATCCGGCCGATGGACTCACGGACCCGCTTGCGCGTCATCTCGACCAGGCCGAGCTCGCTGATGCGCAGCACGTTGGTCTTGGCCTTGTCCCGCCCCAGCGCCTCCTGGAGCGACTTGAAGACCTTGTCCCGGTTCTGCGGCTTCTCCATGTCGATGAAGTCGCAGATGATGATGCCGCCGATGTTCCGGAGCCGGAGCTGGTAGACGATCTCCTTGGCGGCCTCCATGTTGATCTTGGTGATCGTCTCCTCGAGGCTCTTCTTGCCGACGTAGCGTCCCGAGTTCACGTCGATCGCGGTGAGCGCCTCGGCCTGGTCGATGATCAGGTAACCGCCGCTCTTGAGCCACACCTTGCGCTGGGTGGCCCGGCGGATCTCCTGCTCGATGCCGTAGCTGTCGAAGATGGGTTCGTCGGAATCGTGGAGGACCACCCGCTGGGCGAGCGCCGGGTCCTGCGCGGTGACGAAGCCGAGGATGCGCTCGTACTCGTCGCGCTCGTCGACCACCAGCTTCTCCACGTCGGCGGCGAAGAGGTCGCGGGTGGCACGGAGGATGAGATCCAGGTCCGGATGCATCAGGCCAGGGCCGCCGCGCTTCTCGTTCTTCCGGACCACCTGGTTCCAGATCTCGATCAGGAACCGGATGTCGCTCTCCAGCTTCGCCTGGGGAACGTTCTCGGCCACCGTCCGGACGATGAAGCCGGTCCCGGGCGGGCGGAGCCGGTCGACGATCTCCCGGAGCCGCCGCCGCTCCTTCTCGTTGGAGATCCGGCGGCTGATGCCCACGTGGTCCACCGTGGGCATGAAGACCAGGTGCCTGCCGGGGATGCTGATGTGCGAGGTGAGCCGGGCGCCCTTGCTGCCGATGGGATCCTTCGAGATCTGGACCACGACCTCCTGACCCACCTTGAGCAGGTCCTCGATGCGGACCTCCTTGCGCGCCTTGGGCCGGTCCTCGCGCCCGTCCCTCTTGCCGTGCCCGTTCCGGCCGCGGTCCCGGTCCCGGTCGCGTCCGCGCTCCTGCTGCTGGCGCTCGCGGAGCTCGCGCGGGGCGCGGCGCTCACCCTGGTCTTGCCTGCCACCACGGTCCTGTCCCCGGCCGGGCGCTCTGTCCTGTGACGCGGGAGCGCTCGCCACGCCGTCGACCACGGGCTGGGCCTGGACTGCTGCTGCGCCGCCGGGTTCCTGGACATCGACGGGAGCGGCGGGAAGGACCCCGAGCTCGGGCGCGGCGAGCGCCACGGGGGCCATTGCGGACGCCGCTGCCATCGCGGGCGCGGCGGACTCCCCCAGCGCGTCCATCCCCCCCGGGGGGACGTCGAACGGATCGGCGATGTCGACGGAGTCGTCCAGCGAGACGTCGGACGACTCGTCCGCCGGCGCTCCCTCGAACGCCTCGGCGTGGGCCGCCTCGTGAAGGGCGTCCGCGTGGGCGTCGACGTGCTCGACCTCGGCGTGGAGGGAGGGTGCCTCGACCTCGCCCTGGGGCTCGGCGATCGCCGCGCCTGTGTCCTCGACGTCGTCCGGGACGTCGGGCGCGTCCTCGTGCTCGCCCTCGGTCAGCTCGAACTGGGCCCGGGCGAAGTCCGGGTCGTAGACGACGTCGCTGACGTAGAGGAAGGCCGCCTTGTCCAGCCCGATGTCCACGAAGGCTGCCTGCATGCCCGGGAGCACCCGGACCACGCGGCCCTTGTAGATGTTGCCGACGACGCCCTTGTCCTTCTTACGCTCGAGATAGAACTCCGCGATGTGGCCGTTCTCGACGAGCGCCACGCGCGTCTCGCGGCCGGCCGCGTTGATCAAGAGGATGCTGCCCATGGGGAAACCCCGTGCGCGCGCATCCGGACTCGCCGTCCGCCGGACGGGTGGCGGCGGAATCGAGCGGTTCAGGAGCGCGCGCGAAGGAGAGGGTCCCGGGTGAGCCAACTGGCCCAGACCCACCGCCGCTGGGGCGGTGAACGGTCATCGGACGCAGAGGGTTCACGACAGTCAGGACTCCCTCGAAGTGTTCTGGTGCTGCCCTCCTGCGGCCGTTCGCCCCGGGTGGGTGTCGCCGGGGCCCGTCGGGCGGCTCCGGGGTGGAGACGCCGGCGGCCTCGAGCGCCCGGAGTGGAGCGCCGCACTGGCTGCGGCGTCCCGGGGACGCAGGTCCCGTCAAAAAAATCCCTTTCAGGCCCAATAGTTGCCGAGAAAGAGCCCTCGCGCAAGGGATCCCGCAAAATCTGCGATTCCAGGCACGCCGTTCGTTCAGGCGTCGGCGATGGAGGGCTGGCGGCTCCCGGGACGCGACGGGCGGGCCCGCGACTCGCGCTTGAGCCGGAGCGCCACCCAGCGATCGCCGAAGGCGGCCCGCTTGTCGTCGACCAGGCCGAGGTCGAGCCCCGCCTGCCGGACCGACTCCTCGTCCAGCGCGCTCCCGCCCTCCTCCCAGGCGACCCAGATGCGGCCGGGCAGCCCGATGGAGCGGGCGAGCGCGGGCAGACGCGCGAGCAGCTCGCCCGCGGTCCGGGCGAAGAAGAGGACCACGTCGAGGCCGGTCTGCGCGGTGACCAGGAACTCCACCCCGTCCGGGAGTGGGTTGAGCCGTGTCACGAACCCCGGTGGGGGATTCACCACCGACACCTTGGACCCGGCCCGGATGCCGAGCACGCCGCAGAGGTGGCTCATCCGGTGGTCCCCACCTGGAAGCCGCGGTCGAGCCCGGTGGGGGGCACGGCGGAGATCTCCACGTCCTGCACCTCTGCCGCGGGCGGGCCGCGGCGGCACCAGGCCACGAAGGCCTCGACCGCCCGGGGAGCGCCCTCGGCGCGCGCCTCCACCGTGCCGTCCATCCGGTTCCGCACCCACCCGGAGAGCCCGAGCCGGGTGGCCTCGGCGATGGCGCGTGCGCGGAACCCGACGCCCTGCACGCGTCCGACGACCACCAGGTGAACGGCCGAGCGTTCCATGACAGCCATGTCCTCTACGACGCCGCGGCGAGGAGATCCAGGAAGGCCCTTTCGTCGAGGACCCGCACCCCGAGCTCGGCCGCCTTCTTGAGCTTGCTTCCCGACTCCTCACCCGCCACCACGAAGTCGGTCTTCCGGGAGACGCTGCCTGACACCTTCCCCCCGCGCCGCTCGACCTCCTCCTTCGCCTGCTCGCGGGTGAGGGCGCCCAGGGTCCCGGTGAGCACCACCGTCTTGCCGGCGAAGGGCCCCCGCGAGGTGTCCTCCGGTGGCTGGGGCGAGACGCCGGCGGCGAGCAGCGCCTCGACACCCTCGCGGTTCTTCTCCTCGGCGAAGAACCCGCCGATGACCTTCGCCATCTCCGGCCCCACGTCCTTCACCCGGGTGAGCGCCTCGACGTCGGCGTCGTAGAGCGCGCGGACGTCCTTGAAGTGGTCGGCCAGGGCCCGCGCGGTGGCCTCGCCCACGTGGCGGATGCCGAGCGCGTACAGGAAGCGCCGGAGCGGAGGGTGCTTGCTCCGCTCGAGCGCGGCGAGGAAGTTCTGGGCGCTCTTCTCGCCCATCCGCTCGAGGCCGGTGAGCGTGGGGAGGTCGAGACGGTAGAGGTCCGCGGCTCGCTTCACCTGCCCCGACTCGACCAGCTGCTCGGCCAGCTTGTCCCCCAGACCCTCGATGTCCATCCCGCCGCGGCTGGCGAAGTGCTGGAGCCGGGCCTGGAGCTGGGCGGGGCAGTCGAGCCCGGTGCAGCGGAGGATGGCACCGTCCTCGTCCATCACCGCCGCCGCGCCGCACACCGGGCAGCGCTCGGGGAAGACGTACTCCTGCTCGTCGCCGGTGCGGACCGAGTCGATGACCTTGACGATCTCCGGGATGACGTCGCCCGCTCGCCGGACGAAGACCTGATCGCCGACCCGGACGTCCTTGCGCTTGAGCTCCAGCGGGTTGTGGAGCGTGGCCCGCGAGACGGTGACCCCGCCGACCTGGACCGGGGTGAGGAAGGCCACCGGGGTGAGCGCGCCGGTCCGGCCGACGTTCACCTCGATGCTCTCCACCTTGGTGCGGGCCTCCTCCGGCGCGAACTTGTAGGCCACGGCCCAGCGCGGGCTCCTCGAGACCTGGCCCAGGCGGCGGCGCGCGTCCTCGCCGTCGAGCTTCACCACCATCCCGTCCACGTCGTAGGCGAGCGCGTGCCGGCGGGCGAGGAAGTCCCCGTACGCAGCGCGCACGCCCTCGAGCCCCTGGACCCGCCGGTTCTCCGGGTTCACCGGGCAACCTGCGGCCGCCAGCCAGGCCAGCTTCTCGGTGTGGCGGGTGAAGGGCCCGGTGCCCGCGTCGTCGCCCCAGCCGCCGAGCTCGTAGGCAAAGAAGGAGAGCGGACGGGCGGCGGTGATGGCCGGGTCCAGCTGCCGGAGCGAGCCCGCCGCGGTGTTGCGCGGATTCACGTACAGCGGCTCGCCCTCCTTCTCGCGGCGGGCGTTCAGCCGTGCGAAGTCGGCCCTGCGGAGGAAGACCTCGCCCCGGACCTCGAACCTGGGGGGGGCCGGGGGGCCGTCGGCGGGCCTCCGGAGCGCGAGCGGCACCACGCGGATGGTGCGCAGGTTCGCCGTGACGTCCTCGCCCACGTTGCCGTCACCCCGGGTCGCACCCTCGACCAGCTGCCCATCGACGTAGGTCAGCTCCACCGCCAGCCCGTCGAGCTTGGGCTCGCACACGTAGGTGACCTCCTCCGGCCCGAGCACCTTGTGCACCCGGGTATCGAACTCCACCAGCTCCTCGTCGGAGAACGCATTCGAGAGGCTGAGCATCGGGACCCGGTGGGTCACCGGCCGGAACTTCTCCGAGGGCGCACCCGCCACGCGCGCAGTGGGCGAGTCCGCCGTCCGCAGGGCAGGAAAGTCGCCCTCCAGCGCCTGGAGCTCGCGGACCAGGACGTCGTACTCCGCGTCCGTCAGCTCCGGATCGTCCAGGACGTAATAGCGGTGGTCGGCCCGGGCGATCTGTTGCTTCAGCTCCTCGGCTCGGCTTCGGGCGGTCTCGAGGTTCACGGGCGGGTGGGTGGTCGAGGGGTGCGCACCCCGGTCCAGGTCTTCTTGACACTGGAAGGGTCGGTCAATAACGTCCTTCTGGCTCGTGGGTGACGTGGAAGTCCACCGTCCGCGAGCCCTCAACTCCGCACCGGCCACCGCACCATGTAGTTCAGCGCCTCTCGCTGCTGCCGAGGCGCCGAGCGGTTGCCGGGTCGGCTCAGGTCCCCCGCCCTCTTTCCCTGGCGCGGGGTGCACGTTCCCCATGCGCAAAGCCCGTTCTAGCAAAGAGAAGCCTGCGGACCTCGAGGTCGCTGCCGAGGCGTCCACCGAGTCCGCCCCCCCCCGCCGCGCCCCCCGCCGCCGTCGTGACCCCGACGCCCCCGAGGGCGAGACCGACGGGGTCGAG
>JADGQZ010000184.1 GCA_017881345.1 Myxococcaceae bacterium
AACGACCGTGCTCGCTCCTCGACAGTCGGGCCAGTTCCGCTTCACCACCCCCGGCAGGTCGGGGACCATCCGCCGCGCGATGACCCAGCTGCCGGTCACCCTCGAAGGTCAGCACGCGACGCTCCGGCTGAGCCGGCCGGCGACGTCCGTGCTGCTCGTCGAGATCAACGGTCACGACGCGGGTGAGCACGGGGAGCAGCCGCTCCGCCTGCTCCAGGAGGCGCTGCGGTCCGGTCCGGCGTACCTCTTCGTCGACGCCCGGCACACCCGTGCGGCGTCGACGGAGGTGAGCCACCAGTGGGCCCAGTGGCTGTCGGCGCACCGGGAGCGGCTGCTCGGGCTGCACATGCTCCCGGGCTCGTGGTTCGTGCAGCTGACGCTCGAGTTCGTCCGCCGGTACGCCCGGCTCGACGGGCTGATGCACGTGCACGGCTCGCCGACCGAGTTCGAGGTCGCGCTCCGGCAGGCGAGCGAACCGTGAGGCTCAGCTCTCGTGCGTGATCGGGTGCCACCCGGCCGGGCCTGCCCCGCAATTCAGGCCGGCAGGCGGAGCGGGAGGCCGAAGCGCGGGAACAGCCGCTCGGTGTCCAGGAAGGTGTTGATGCCCGTGACGCGGTCACCGGCGACCTCGAGCAGCACCAGCCCCCAGGCGTGGAAGCCCTTCCCCGGACCGCTGCAGCGGAACTGTCCGAACGCCGGCGCGCCGTTCGCAGCGGTGGGCAGCATGCGAGAGCCGCGGCAGCCGATGCCGCGCCCGAGCATCCAGGCGCTGACGGCCGCGGGTCCGCGCAGCCAGATCGCGTAAGGCGGCATCGACATCACCACGTCCTGGTGGAGGAGCTTCGTCAGAGCGTCCATGTCGTAGCGCTCGAACGCGTCGACGTAGCGGTGCACCAGCGCGGGGTCTGCCTCCGCGGCCACGTCGTCGGCCTCGAGCTGGCGCGACTCGAGCGTGGCCCGTGCCCGCTGGATGGCGCTGTTCACCGCCGGGACGGTCATGTCGAGGGTCTGCGCCACCTCGGCCGCGGAACAGCCGAGCACCTCCATCAGGAGCAGCGCGGCGCGCTGGCGGGGCGGCAGGTGCTGGAGCGCCGCCATGAACGCCAGCCGGATGCTCTGGCGGAGGATGGCGCGCTCGGCGGGATCGGCGTCCGACGGCAGCGCCGCGGACTCGGGGATGGGCTCGATGAACTCCGCGGCCGGACGGGTGCACAGCTCGTCATTCACCGTCCCCACGGGTCCGAGCTCCATGGGCCTGATCCGGCGCCGGTCTCCGATCGTGTCCAGGCAGACCCGCGTGGCGATGCTGTAGAGCCAGGTGCGAAGGGACGAGCGCTGCTCGAAGCGGTCGAGGCTGCGCCAGGCGCGGACGAACGTCTCCTGCACTGCGTCGTCCGCCTCCTCGGGCGAGCCGAGCATCCGGTAGCAGTGGCCGGTCAGGGCGGCGCGGTGCCGCTCGAGCGCGGCGCTGTCGAAGGCGGTCCTGGTGTCCGTCATGGGCGCGAGGAAGTGTAGCGAGGGGTCCCGGCCCGCGCGCCACTCACGCCGGGTCCGTGCAGCCGATGGTCGACGTCACGCCGGGGCGGGAAGTGCGCGGCGGACGACAGCGTGCAGCCCCACACCGAGCAGGAAGCCGAGCGGAGAGGTCGGCCGATAGCGGGTGAAGGGCTTCGGGCGGACGGCCCGCGCGGAACGTCGATGCGCCGTCTCGAAGAGCTCCACCATCCCCCGCTCGAACTGGAGGAGGTCCAGGGGCGAGCGGCTGGACACCCAGTTGCCGTCGTGGACCAGCGGCGCGTCGACCCAGGTCCCGCCGGCGTTCCGGATGTCATCCTGGATGCCAGGCCACGCCGCGAGCCGCCGTCCGCGGACCAGACCGGCGGAGACGAGCACCCACGGCCCGTGAGAGAGAGTGGAGATGGGCTTGCCGGCGACGTCGAAGGCGAGAGCGAAGGTACGCGCCCGCTCGCTCTGCCGGAGGAGGTCCGGGTTGATGAAGCCGCCCGGGATGTGGAGCGCGTCGTAGTCCGATGGGCGAGCCTCATCCACCGTGCGATTCACCCGGAGCTTGATGCCCGCGTCCATGAGGTTCATGCCGCGGACGCTGCCGCGGTGGAGCGACACGATGTCCACGAGCGCACCCTGACGGATCAGCGCCTTGAGCGGTCGCGTGACCTCGACCTGCTCGAATCCGTCGGCCACCAGCATCGCCACCTTGAGTCCCTGCAGTCGTCCGGCTCGCATGTCCCGGGGAGTGTGCACGGAAGCCGAAGGGACGCAACCCCGGGCGTCACCGCGGTCCGGGCGCCTGGTGAGGCCGCGGGAGAGGTCGCTCAGGCGAGCGCGCGCTGCAGCGTCTCCACGCCATTGCGGATCGCGGCCGGACGGGTCGAGCCGAAGCCGAACACCAGCCCACCCCGCCGGCGGCGGCCAAACGCGTACCCCGACAGCGGCGCCACCTCGACACCGAGCTGCGCCGCGCGGTCACGCACGGCGACGTCCGAGACGCCGGGCGGCAGCATCGCGCAGAGCTGCATCCCGGTGTCGCACGGGCGCGGCTCGAGCAATCCGGCGCAGCGGGTGCGGAGCGCGTCGAGGAGCACCTCCGCCCGCTCGCGGTACACGCCGCGCATCCGCCGGAGGTGGCGCGCGAAGTGGCCCTCGTCCATGAACGACGCCAGCGCAGCCTGCTCCAGGGCGGAGGCGGGCGCGGGCAGCGAGGCGCGCGCCGCTGCGACCATGTCGACCAGCGCCGGCGGGACCACCAGGTAGCCGAGCCGCAGACCGGGGAACATGGTCTTGCTGAAGGTGCCGACGTAGATGACCCGGCCGGCGTCGTCGAGCCCCTGCAGAGCGGTGAGCGGGCGGCCCCGGTGGCGGAACTCGCTGTCGTAGTCGTCCTCGAGGATGGTCGACCGCTGCTCGGCGGCCCACCGGAGCAGCGCCATCCGGCGGCCGAGCGAGAGGGTGACGCCCAGCGGGTACTGGTGCGAGGGTGCGAGGATCGCGAGTCGTGCCCGGGGCGCACGGCGGAGCCCGATCTCCACGTCGAGTCCCTCGTCATCGACCGGGACCGGCACGGGACGCGCCGACGCTCCGAGCACGGCCCGCCGCACACCGAGGTAGCCCGGGTCCTCGAGCCAGACCGGGTCTCCGGGATCGACCACCAGCCGCAGCACCTCCTCGTAGGCCTGCTGCGTGCCGCCGGTGATGAAGACCTGCTCGGGAACACAGCGAACACCACGCGCGGCGACCACGTGCTCGGCGATGGCCCGCCGGAGGCCGCCGTGGCCCTCGGCGTCTCCGCCCTCCAGGAGGCGCGCGCTCGCCCGGGCCTGCGCGCGGCCGACGAGCCGTGACCAGAGGGCCGTGGGGAAGAGATCGAGCGCGGGCAGTCCAGGCCGGAACGCCCGCGGCGCCGGGCCGAGGCGTGGGGCCCCGGTCGAGGTCGCGCGCAGCGAACGGGCGGCGCGCGAGAGCCGCGGCAGGGACGCAGCCGGGTGGGCTCCGACCGGTCCCGGGGTGAGACCCTCAGAGGGGAGCTCGGGGGCGACGCGCACGCCAGAGCGCGCGGCGGTGACGAGGTATCCCTCGGCCTGGAGCGCCTCCAGCGCCTGGAGGACGGTGGTCCGGGCGACGCCCAGCTCCGCGGCCAGCGAGCGCGAGGAGGGCAGTCGTGTGCCCGGAGCCACCGCGCCGGAGAGGATGCGCGCCCGGAGCGCCTGGTCGATCTGCGCGTGCAGCGACGCGGAGGTCTTCCGGTCCACCCGGAGGAGCAGGCTGGCGAGCGTCCGTTTCTGGTCTGGTCCAATTGTCCGCATCTGGCCTGGCACAGGATACCAGCAGACGGCAGGGTGACGGGCATGGTTCCCTGCTCCGTGGTCGAGCTCCGCCAGTACACCTTGCACCCGCACCGACGGAGCGAGCTGGTCGAGCTGTTCGAGCGAGAGTTCGTCGAGTCGCAGGAGGCGGCCGGCATCCGCGTGCTCGGCCAGTTCGAGGACCTCGTTGTCCCCGAGCGTTTCGTCTGGTTCCGGGGGTTCCGCGACATGCCTCGCCGGCGCGAGGCGCTCACCGTGTTCTACGAGGGACCGGTGTGGCGGGCGCACCGCGACGCGGCAAACGCGACGATGGTCGACTCCGACGACGTGCTGCTGCTCCGGCCCGTGCATCCGCCCGGTGGGTTCCCACGGCGGGCACGGGAGGCGGGTTCCGGGAACCGGGAGAGCCGGGTCCTGCTCCGCATCCTCCACCGCGCAGCGGGAGCGGACGACCTCGTGCGCTTCTGCCGGGAGCAGGTGGGGCCGGTTCTCGAGGGGACCGGGGCGGCGCCCATCGCCTGGCTCGAGACCGAGCATGCGCCGAACGACTTCCCGCGGCTGCCGGTCCGTGAGCGGGCCGACGTGGTGGTCTCCATCTCGGTGCTCCCGGACGCCGAGGCGCTCCGGCGGCACCGTGCGCTCCTGGCCGCGGACCTTCACTGGATGGAGGAGGTCGCACCCGCGCTCGCGAGCAGGCTCACCGGAGACATCGAGGAGCGAGTCCTTCGCCCCACCCCGCGCTCGGGGCTTTGGTGATGGAGGGTTCGACGATGCCGATGCCGACCGGAGACCTGCACGACTTCGACTTCCTCGACGGCGCCTGGAACGTCCACAACCGTTTTCTCCGGAGGAGGCTGCAGGGCGACGACGTCTGGGAGGAGTTCCCGGCCACCTCGCGCCTGGAGCGGCGCCTGGGCAGCCTGGTGAACGTGGACGAGATCGTCTTCCCGACGCGCGGCTTCACCGGGATGACGGTCCGCCTCTTCGACGCGCGCGAGCGCCGCTGGGCCATCTACTGGACAGACAGCAGGCGGGCGGTGCTCTTCCCTCCGGTGTTCGGCGGATTCGACGGAGACCGCGGGCTGTTCTACGGCGAGGACTCCGAGGGGGGGCGGACGGTGCAGGTGCGCTTCATCTGGGAGCGTCGCGCCGGGGGTGGCGCGCACTGGGAGCAGGCGTTCTCCCTGGACGGGCGCACGTGGGAGACCAACTGGACGATGGAGTTCACTCGCCCGGGCTGAGCCGGGCGCGGTGTGCGAATCTGGCGGCGTGGCTCCCGGGTCCGCTGCCGCGCACCTCGGCGAGGTTCTCGCCTCGCTGTCCCGGCCGGAGGCCTATCCGCACCCCGTCGATGGAGTGACCGTCGTGCAGACGCACGTGTCGGTCGTCTTTCTCGCCGGATCGTTCGCCTACAAGGTGAAGAAGCCGGTGCACTTCAACTTCCTCGATGCGCACCTGCTCGAGCGGCGGGCCGAGATGTGCGCGCAGGAGGTGGCGCTGAACCGGCGGCTCAGCCCGGACCTCTACCTGGGGGTCGTGTCGATCACCCGGCGGGAGGGTGGACTCGTCGTGGGTGGAGACGGGCCACCGGTCGAGTACGCGGTGCAGATGCGGCGGCTCCCCGCGGACCGGATGATGGACCGGCTGCTCGAGGCTTCGGCGTTGACCCGCGAGATGGTGGAGCAGGTCGCGGACGTGCTGGCCCCGTTCCACGCCCGCGCCGCGGACGGCCCCGAGATCACCGCGTTCGGGACGCCCGGGGCGGTGCGGGCGCTCTGGGACGAGCACTTTCATCAGAGCTGGCCATTCGTCGGAGGGACGCTCTCGCCGCTCCAGGATGGATTCCTGCGCGCGGTGGTCGACGCCTGGTCGGTGCGCCGACGGCGCCTTCTCGAGGAGCGGGTGGCAGAGCGGCGCATCCGGGATGGCCACGGCGACCTGCGGACGTCCTCGGTGTGCTTCACCGAGCCGCTGACGATCTTCGACTGCCTGGACTTCAGCTCGCGGCTCCGCTGCTCGGATGTCGCCTCCGACGTGGCGTTCCTGGCGATGGACCTGCGGATGCGGATGCGACCGGACCTCGTCGAGGCCTTCATCCAGCGCTACGTCGCGCGCTCGGGGGATCTGGCGCTCCGTGAGCTCCTGCCGTTCTACGTCTGCTACCGGGCGTGCGTCCGGGGGAAGGTGGAGAGCCTCCGGGCCGAGGAGCCCGAGATCTCTCCGGCCGATCGTCAGGAGGCGCTGCGCCTGGCGCGACGTGCATTCGGTGTGGCCTGCGATGCGGGAAGCGACGATCTGCCTCCGCTGCTCCTGGCGGTTGCGGGGCTGTCGGGCAGCGGGAAGTCCACCGTCGCGGCAGAGCTCGGCGCCCGGCGCGGCTGGCAGGTGCTCTCGTCCGACGTGGTCCGCAAGTCGCTCCACGGGCTCGCGCCGCAGGAGCGAGCCTCCTCGGAGCTCGACCGGGGCCTCTACTCGCCCGAGGCGACACGACGGACGTACGAGCGACTCGCGGTCGAGGCGGGCGCGGCGCTCGACCGGGGCACGTGCGTCATCGTCGACGCGACGTCACAGGCGGCCTGGCAGCGGGAAATGCTCGCCACCACGGCGCGGGCGCATGGCGGGCTGTTCCTCCTGGTGGAGGTGCGCGTCTCCGACGCAGTGGTCCGGCCGCGGCTCGAGGCGCGTGCGCGCGAGGTCAACGCGGTGTCGGACGCCGGCTGGGAGGTCCACGCCGCGCAGAAGACCCGCTGGGAACCGGTCGAGCTCGGCCCGTGGGCGCACGTGGTCGTCGATGGAGATGCACCGCTGACCGAGGTGCTGCACCAGGTCGAGCACGCGCTGCACGACCGGCTCCGTCCGCCGCGCCTGCCGTGAGGAGCGGGCAGCGCCCGGGTTTCGCATTCTCACTTCGGGAAACCTTTTGGGACGGTCCGGCCGGCAAGGGGGTCGCGCACCCCTTGTCGCGCGTTCCTTTCGGTTTCGGAAACCCGGAGCCCGAACCAAATTCACCTGCAGCAGAACGGATTCCCATCCTCCCTTCGGGAAGCTTGATGGAACGCCTCGGAGGCCGGGCGCGCCCCCCCTCCGGCCGGACCGTCCCAAGATGTTTCGCGTTGCGCCCAATCGAAACCGGAGCGCTCGTGCGGACGCAGGGCTTGGAACTTCCCGCTCAGGTCTCCGGCAGCGGAATGAACTCCCGCTCATCCCCGGCCACCCTGGCGAACCTCCCCGCCTTCCAGTCGTCCTTCGCGCGCTCGATGCGTTCCCTGGAGCTGGAGACGAAGTTCCACCAGATGTGCCGCTCGCCATCGAGCGCGGCGCCTCCCACGAGCATCACCCGCGCCGGCCCATCCGCAGTGAGGACGACCTCCGCGCCTGGCCTCAGCACGGCCATGACACCGGCCCCGAGCCGCCGCGCGCCGATCTGGATCCACCCCTCGGCGACGTGAACGGCCCGCTGCGGATGCGTCCCGTCCACCTCTAGCCGTGCACCGCTCTCGAGCCGGGCATCCACGTACAGCGTCGGAGACAGCACGCCGACCGGCGACTCTGCGCCGTAGGCCGTCCCGGCGATCACCGTCAGCTCCGCGCCGTCCCGCTTCATCCTGGGAAGCGTGGCCGCGGGGTGATGGACGAACGCCGGCGCGTCCTCCTCGTGGGCCGTCGGCAGCGCCACCCAGCTCTGGATCCCGTGCAGCCGGACGCCGCGGGCCCGCTGCTCCGGGCTGCTCCGCTCCGAGTGGGCGATGCCCTTCCCGGCGAGCATCCAGTTCACGTCACCCGGCTGGATGGGCCGCTGGTTCCCCAGGCTGTCGCGGTGAACGATCTCCCCCTCGAAGAGGTAGGTCACCGTCGCGAGCGCGATGTGCGGATGCGGGCGCACGTCGAGTCCGGCGCCCTGCTCCATGAGCGCGGGCCCCATGTGATCCAGGAAGATGAACGGCCCGATCATCCGGTTCCCGGCCGCGGGCAACACACGCCGGACGAAGAAACCCCCCAGATCCCGCGGCCGCGGGTCGATCACCAGCGCGATGCCCAAGCCGCCACCGGCCTCCGTCGCGGGCTCCAGGGTGGGCAGAACGCCCGGGGGCTTCTCGAACGGCATGGACTTCCTCCGAGCCGGGGTTATGACCCGATCGAGGAGGCATTCACCATGGCCAACGAGCTGGATCTGAAGTCCGAGCTGAAGAAGGGCGTCGATCTGTTGAAGACCCTGCGCGACGAGGTCAAGGTCAAGCTCCACCTCGCCGGGATGGACGCGAAGGACCAGTGGGCGAAGCTCGAGCCCGAGCTCTCGAAGGTCGAGCGCGCCGCAGATCAGGCGACCGAGTCCTCCAAGAAGCTGCTGGACGAGACACTGAAGCGCCTGAAGGCGATCCGCGACTCGCTGCGCTGAGGCCCCGGTGAGCGAGACGGTCCTGGTCGTCGGCGTCCGGAAGCTCGGGCGCACGATCGCGCTTCACTTCGCACGGCGCGGCTGGCGCGTCCTCTGCGCCTCTCGCACCGCCGCGGACGTCGAGGCGCTCGCGCGTGACGTGACCTCCGCCGGAGGCCAGGGCGTGGCGGCGGTGTGCGATCTCCAGCGTCCCGAGTCACTGGTCCGCTTCGGCGAGGACTCGCCGGACCTCGTCGTCGCCGCCCAGACGATGGGGGGACGGTTCGGGTCGCTGCCCCTGGTGGAGATCCCCGCGGCCGAGCTGGCGCAGTCTCTCGCTGCCTACCCCCAGGGAACCTGGAACCTGCTCCGCGCGGTGGGGCCCGCGATGCTCGCCCGAGGCCGCGGCACCTTCCTCCAGATCGGAACGTCGTCCGGCGTACGCACCAAGGAGGGCTTCGCGGCGCTCGGCGCGTCGCAGCACGCGCTCCGGGCGCTGGTGCAGGTCGCGGCCCGCGAGTGGCGCGCGGGCCGCGTTCACGTGGCCTACGTCCCCATCGACGGGCCCATCGCCTCCGAGAGGACGCGCGGTGCAGGCTTCCCGGCCGAGCGGCTCATCTCGCCCGAGGCGATCGCCGAGGCCTGCGCGTACCTGCACGCCCAGAGCCCGGATGCGTGGACCCACGAGCTGGTGCTCCGCCCGTCCGGCGGCGACTGGTCCGCGCCGACCTAGACGTCCAGCGCGCGCGGCTCCCGCAACGACGGCGGCCCCACGGGAAC
>JADGQZ010000185.1 GCA_017881345.1 Myxococcaceae bacterium
GGCCGTGGCCACCGTCGCGGGCGCGGGCGCCGCGGCGCTGCTCGCGGCCCGGAGGTTCCGGGCGCTGCAGCGGCTCGCGCTGCGCGACCCCGACTCCTCCGCCTACAACCTCGCCTACTTCACCGACTACGCGACGAAGGAGCTCGACAAGGCACGCCGCTACGGCCGCGGATTCTCGCTCCTCGGCTTCGCCCTCGATGGGCTGCCCCACCTGCGGGCCCGGGCGGGCACCGAGCAGGCCCGGGCGGTGGTGCGGGCCACCACCCGGGCGCTGGGGCGCGTGCTGCGCGACTCGGACGTGCTGGCCAAGGTCGCCGAGCAGGAGTTCCTGCTCCTCCTCCCCGAGACCGACAGCTTCGGCGCGCAGGTCTTCCTCCGCCGTGCCCTGGCCGCGGTGCGGGAGGCGCCCGAGCTCCGGGCCATCGACGGCCTCGCGCCGTTGCAGCTCATGGGCGGCGCGGCGAGCTTTCCGCGCGACGGCGAGGACCTGGACTTCCTCACCGAGGCGTGCCGGGCCCGGCTGGAGCAGCGGCGCGCCTCGCTCCACCGTCGGCTGGTGCTCGAGCCGCTCGGGTTCTGGGAAGCCGTCGAGCTCCTGCTCGGCTCACCCGACGGCCCGCGACTCCCCGCCGACGAGGGCGCGGACCCCTCGCGGCGTGGGCGCGTGCCGGAGTCGCTGTTCGAGGAGGTGCAGGCGGAGATCGGCCGGGCGCTCCTGCGCGAGCCGGGCGTGCGGAGCCTGGTCTACCTCGGCGCGGCCGAGGCGGGGCACGGGCTGCCGCTGGTCCGGACGCTGGAGCGCGCGGCGCAGGACTTCGCCCCGCGGGTCTACCTGCTCGCCCGGCGAGCCGAGGTGACGCCGCGGCCGGGTCTCACCCCGCTGGTGCTCGGCGGGGACGAGCGGCTGCTCCGTCACCAGTTCGTGCTCTGGCTGCACGGGCCCACCGCCTACGCCCTCTTGCAGCGGCGCGGCCGTGGCGCGACCTGGGCGTTCCACTCGTCCGACGCCGCGCTGGTGGACGGGCTCGTCTCCAAGCTGCAGAGCGCCTACGACCTGCAGCCCTATTGAGACAGGCCATGCCCAGCTCCATCCGGAAGGTCCTCATCGCCGACCCCGACCTGGCCTCGGTCCGCGCGCTCACCCGTGCCCTGCGCCAGAGGGGATGCCAGGTCTACTCGGCCCGCGACGGGGCGCGGGCGCTCGAGCTGGCCGTGCTCCGCTCCCCGGACCTCGTGCTGTTCGACCGGAGCTGCGCCGTCCTCGAGGCGCGGACCTTCGTCGACATCCTCCGCACCAATCCCCGCACCGACACCATCCCGGTGATCGTCACCGCCAGCGCCGAGGAGGTGGACGAGGCGATGCGGGACGCCCCCGGCGCGCTGCTCAGGAAGCCCTACAACCTCGATGAGGTCCTGGCTCACATCGACGACCTGCTGGCTCGCGCCGAGCGTGCCCGGAGCGACGCCGCCGAGCCACAGGAGATCGAGGGCGCGCTGGCCCAGCTCGCCCTGCCGGACCTGCTCCAGACGCTCGCGCTCGGCCGCCGCACCGGGCGGGTGACGCTGCGCCGGGGTGTCGAGCGCGGCGAGGTGGAGCTGGTCGAGGGCCGGGCCGTCGACGCCCGCAGCGGCCCGGCCGAGGGAGAGAAGGCGCTGTTCCGGCTTCTCGGCTGGGCGGACGGGACCTTCTCCTTCCAGCCCGGCCCGCCCGCGGCCGAGGCGCGCATCGGCCGGGGCACGGACGAGCTCCTGCTCGAGGGCGCCCGCCAGATCGACGAGTGCCGCCGGCTGCTGGACATCCTGGCCACCGCCGCCACCCGGTGGGTGCAGACGCCAGGCGCGGCGCTGCGGGCGGTTCCTCCGCTCGCCCGCGAGCTTCTGGCGCGGCTCGAGTCGCCCCGGAGCGTGCCGGAGCTGCTGGACGCGGTGGAGGGGCCGGACCTCGCGGTCCTCCAGGGCCTGGCGATGCTCCACGGCGAGGGGCTGATCGAGCCGGTGGACGAGGATGCCCCGCCGGCCCCGGAGCCGCTCCTCTCGGCCGCCGAGGCGCATGCGATCCGGGCCCGGGCCCAGCGCGGCCGGCCACCGTCGCGAGGACAGGTGGTGAAGGTGCTGCTCGGCGCGCGCGATGCCTCGGCGGCCCGCGAGGCGCTGGCGATGCTCCCGCTGCTCGCGCCCGAGGGAGTGCAGGCCCAGGCGCTCGGGACGGTGGCCGAGCTCGAGGTGGCCGACGGGCTCGTGCTGCACTTCTGCATCGTGCCCTCCGGAGAGCTGGGAAGGCCGCTGTGGCGACCGTTCACCATCGACGGCGCGGGCCTCGTCCTCGCCGACCTGGGCCCGCAGACGCTGGCGCTCGCCCGCTTCGTGGCGGACGAGCAGCACGCCACCCTGGCGGTGCTGGGCGAGACCTGTCCCGACGAGCTCGCCCGGCGCGGGGCCACGGCGCATCACGGAGCGCGCGAGGCCATCCGGGCGGTGCTCCTGTCCTACGCGGGTCTCGCGGCCTGAGAGGCTAGCGGGGCCTGCGCTCCTCCAGGGCCTCGGACATCCCGGTGAGACGGAGGAGCAGCGCGTACTCCTCGCCGGTCAGGAACGCCGTGCGACGGCCGGCCACGTCGTCGAAGCGCAGCTCGACGCGGAGCGCGCCGTTCACTCCCTCCTGCAGCACCTCGGGTGGGGCGCCCCGGTCGAGGCACCGCCGCACGTCGCGGGCGAGGCCCCGGAGCCGCCGGGCCAGGGTGAGGGCGCGCTTTCCCTCGGGCGTCTCGAAGGTGTGGAAGTGCCGGTTCCGCGAGAGGGGGCGTGAGGGCTCGAGGAGGCGCTCCACGAGACGACGGACGAAGGAATCCATGCGGGGCGAAGGCCGAGGAGCGTAGCAATGCCGGGGCGCCGTCGCCCGCCGGAGCGAGGCGTGCCCGTTCAGGCGTGGGCGGCCGGCTGCTCCCCGGCCTCGGCAGCGGGCGCGGCGGGAACCCGGAGATGGAAGACCGTCCCCGACGGTCCGGTGCGCTCGCACCCCAGAACCCCGCCGTGCGCCTCGAGGATCTGCCGGCTCAGCGCCAGGCCGAGCCCCGTCCCGTGCCGCTTGGTGGTGAAGAGCGGGTCGAACAGGTGTGCTCGGGCCTCCTCGGGGATGCCCGGGCCGGTGTCCTCGACGCGCACGTGCACCGCCCCGTCCTCGGCCGAGGTGGACAGCCGCAGCGTGCCGCCGCCGTCCATGGCTTCGCGGGTGTTGCGGACCAGGTTGAGGAGCACCTGGCGCAGCTGGGACTCGTCCACCAGCGCCGGGGGGAGCGCCTCGCCCAGCCGCCGCTCGACGCGGATGCCGGCCCGGGCGAGCTCGCCGCCGGCGAACTGCAGCACGCCATCCACGATGGCGTTCACGTCCTCGGCGGCGAGCGCCGGGGCAGGGGAGCGCGCCATGCGCAGGTAGCGCTCGGTGGTCTCGGTGAGCCGGTCCACCTCGCGGGTGACGGACTGGAGCAGTGTCCGGACCTCGTCGGCCTCGCCGGGCGTGGTGAAGCGGGCCCGGGCGAGCGCGTCCTGGAGCATCTCCACGTTCAGTCCGATGGAGCTGAGGGGGTTTCTGACCTCGTGGGCCACCTGGGCCGAGACGCGGCCCACCGCCGCCAGCCGCTCGGCGCGCAGGAGCGCCTGCTGCTGCCGCGCCAGGGCCTGCTCGCGCTCCTCGAGCGCCCCGCTCATCGCGTCGAACTCGCGGCCGAGCTGGGAGATCTCGTCGTCTCCGGGGAGGTTGAGCCGGGCGGTGTAGTCGCCCCGGCGGATCTGCCCCACGCCCGCGATGAGGGTCCTGACCGGGCGGAGGCTCCGGGCGGAGATGGCCGTCGCCAGCAGCCCCACGGCGATCGCCGCCACCGACAGACCGATGAGCAGCACGCCACGGCTCCGCTCCCGCCGCTCGGCCTCCACCACCACGGTGCGGATCCGACCGTCGAGCGCGGCCCGGAGCGCCCGGAGCTCGCGCGACAGCCCATCCTGGGCCGTGGTCAGCGCGGCGATGGACTCGGGGCCGGCCGACCCGGACCAGGCCCGGGAGGCGGTGGCCTCGAGCGCCTCGACGCCGGCGGCCACGTGCTCCACCCGCGCCTGTACCGAGTCGAGGAAGGACCGCTCGGAGGGCGGGGCGGTGGTGCGCATCGAGGCCAGGGTGGCCTCGAGAGAGCCGAGGCGCGCCCGGAGCAGCGGTGGGAAGGTGAGGGGCGCGAGCCGGGCCAGCGCGGCGCGGGTCTGCGGATCCGCCTCGGCGGCGATCTGTGCCGCCTCCTGGGCCTGGTTGCGCTGGAAGGAGTCGAGCGCGGCCGCGTCCTGGGCGAGCAGCAGGTAGCCCTGACTCACCAGGCGGATCTCCTGCTGGTTCCGGTGCAGCTCGCTGAGGCTGAAGAGGATGAGGAGACCGAAGGTGACCAGCACCACCGCGTGGCCGAGGAAGATGCGCGTGGCCAGCGACACCCTGGGCGGCCGGCCCGGAGTGAAGGTGGCGGTCAGCCGGCCTTCTCCGTGTGCTGCTCGGCTCCGGCGTGCGCCGTCGCCCCGCCCGGGGCCGAGGGCTCGAGGGTGGCGCCGGAGACTGCCGGGTCGCTGGACGCCGGCGGCGGGGGCACGTCGGGCTCGGGTGGCCGGGTGCGCCGGGCGATCTCCGCCGCCTCGGCCGCGGCGCGATCCTCGACCGAGCGGTCCGAGGCCGCGACCTCGTCGGCCGTCAGCTCGGTCCGGTCCGCGGCCAGTCCGCTCTTCTTCTCCAGATCCCGGATGGCCCGCCGGAGCAGGTCGCGCTCGAGAAGGGTCCGGTTGAGGCGCTTCTCCAGCGCCTTGAACTTGTCCTTCAGGAGATCCAGCTCGCCCTTCACCACGGTGTAGACGCGGGCCTGCGTCTCGGTGCGGCCCTTCAGGCGGCGCACCTCGGCGGAGAGCTCCTGGGCACGCGAACGCTCGCGGTTGGCGAGGTGCTCGAGGCGATCCATCTTCTCGCGATCGGTGTCCGACAGCTCGCGGAAGCGCCGTGCCTCCGGCGCCGGCGGCAGTGGCGCGGCGGCCGGAGCGGCGGCAGGGGCAGCAACCGGCGCGGGCGCCGCGGCCACGGGCCGTCGGGTGCGGAAGGCCTCGCTCTCGCTCCGGAGCCGGCCCACCTCGGCGAGCGCGCCGGCCAGCTCACTCCGCACCACCTCGAGCTGCTGGGACGCGCTCCGCTCGACCTCGGTCCGGGCCTTGACCAGATCCGTTCCGTCCTTGTCCCCCGCGCGCTGGTCGTGCAGCTTCTTCCGGGTCTGCTTCAGCTCGCCCCGGAGCTCGGCCACGGTTGCTTTCAGCTCGTCCACCTCGCGTCGCCTCTTCTCCAGCTCGGGGTCGGGGCCGCTCCGGCCCATGGCGGTGCTGGCGGCGGGAAGGCCCGGCGCCGGGGCACGGTGGTGAGCGGGTGCGCCGCGGCCGAAGATGAGAAGGCCGAGGCAGACGACGAGGGCAATGCTGACGACGACGAGTAGGAAGGCCATGGCGTGCGTTCCATCGTCCTTTAGCATGCCCGGGGCATGCTCCACGCGACCCACCGGCTGCTCCTCGTCGCCTTCCTCGGGGCCCTCGCGCTCTTCGCCACCACGGTGACCCCGGCCCTGTTCGCCACGGTGCCACCCTCGGCTGCTGCGCGGGTGGTCGGCCGGGTGCTCCCCGTGCTGGACGCAGTGGGGTTGCTCCTGGGGCTCGTGGCGGTGCTGCTCGGATTGACCGGCCGCTCAGGCCGGGCAGCGGTGGTGCTCGGGCTCACACTCGCCGCGCTCGCCGGCTGCAGCCTCTTCCTCGTGACACCGGAGATCGCCAGCATCCGCCGGGCGACCGGGGACGCGCTGTCCCAGCTCCCCCCGGGCGATCCCACCCGTCGCCGCTTCGGCACGCTCCACGGTGCCTCCACCGTTCTCTTCGGGCTGCAGGCGGTGCTCGCGATGGCGCTGGTCGCCCTCCGCCGCGACGGCCGCTCGTCCAGGGGCCGGTAGGCCATCGACAAGTGGCAGAGGCCTGACCTCGACGATTGCTGGCGTGACGCTCCCCTGACGTGGACCTCGGCAGCGGCCGCCATGACGACTCGAGTGCGGCCGCCCAGACCTCCCCGACGATTGCTCGCGTGAAGTTCCCCTCACGTGGACCTCGGCAGCGGCCGCCATGACTTACAGGTAGAAGCGGTCGGTGACCCCCGCGGTCCGGGCGAGGATGGCGGTCCAGCCGAGGAGGGTGTCGACCTTGCCCTCGGCGTCGGCCGGGTTCAGCCCGATCGCCGCCAGGCTGCCGCTGCAGCCGATGATCGTCACCTGCTCCGAGGCCCGGAGATGGCCCAGGAGCGCGCGGATGGTGGGGAGCCCGCGCCCCTCGAAGCGCGAGGCGATGTCATCGCGCTCGGGGAAGTCCGGCTCATCCAACCGACCGGTCAGTAGCCGTTCCAGTGCCCACCAGAAGAAGTAGACCTCCACCCGACGTCCCAGGGCGGCCCCCGAGGCGGCGATGGACAGGCCTTGATGCACCCGGTCATAAGCTCCACTATGTAGGAAAATCGCGAGGGTAGCGGTTCCGGAAGCTGTGGCCACCCCTGGCAGATACCCCGGATCGTCTTGCGCGTGAAAGACCTGGCTGGTACTCCCCACAGACCCCTGATGCCAGAGGCCCACACAGCGCGACGGAAGGACGCCCACCTCGATCTGTGCGCGCAAGGGGACGTGGAGCCGGACGGGAATTCGACGCTGTTGGATTGCGTGCACCTGGTGCACAGCGCCCTGCCGGAGCTGGCGCTCGACGACGTCGACCTGACGGTCACCCTCTGGGGGAAGGTCCTCCGGGCCCCGCTGCTCGTCACCGGCATGACCGGCGGCACGGAGCGTGCCCGCGAGGTCAATCGCGACCTCGCCCAGGTGGCGGAGCGTCACGGCCTCGCCTTCGGCGTCGGAAGCCAGCGCGCCATGGCCGAGAACCCGGAGCTCGCGCGCACCTTCCAGGTCCGCGACGTCGCGCCGCACGTCCTGCTGGTCGGGAACATCGGGCTCAAGCAGGCCATCGCGCTCGGGGTGGATGGGGTGCGGCGGCTGGTCGAGGGGATCGGCGCGGATGGCGTGGCGCTCCACCTCAACGCGGCCCAGGAGCTGAGCCAGCCCGAGGGCGACCGTGACTTCCGCGGCGGCTACAGCCTGGTCCAGGCGCTGGTGTCCGGCTTCGGCGAGCGCTTCCTGGTGAAGGAGACGGGCTGCGGCATCGGGCCCGCGGTGGCGCGGCGTCTGGTCGACTGTGGTGTGCGCACCATGGACGTGAGCGGGCTCGGCGGAACGAGCTGGGTCCGGGTGGAGCAGCTCCGCGCCAGCGGGCAGATGGCCGAGCTCGGCGCCCTCTTCTCCGCGTGGGGCATCCCCACTGCGGCCGCGGTGGCGAGCGTGCGGCGGGCCGTGGGCCCGTCGGTGAAGCTCATCGCCTCGGGTGGAATTCGCCATGGCCTGGATGTTGCGAAGGCCCTGGCACTTGGCGCGGACCTGGCGGGCATGGCCCTGCCGCTGTTCCGCGCGCAGCAGACTGGCGGCGTGGCCGGCGCCGACGCAGCGGTGCGTACCGTGGTCGCAGGACTACGGCAGGCGCTGCTGTTGACCTCGAGCCGGACCGTTGCCGACCTGCGGCGTAGCCCGCGGGTGGTGACGGCTCCGTTGAAGGACTGGATGGAGTCGCTGTGAAACAGGGAATGGGGGCAGTACTGCGGGTGGAGTCCGACACGGAGGGGCCGGCGCCCTCCTCGCGCTTTCCCGGGTTCCACAAGCTGACGCTGGAGCAGCGCCACGCCGAGCTGGAGCGGCGCTTCGGGCTGTCCAAGGAAGACCTCGAGCTCCTGCGCAGCGCCGAGACGCTGCCGCTGGCCACGGCGAACACGATGATCGAGAACGCGGTGGGGACCTTCTCCCTCCCGCTCGGCCTCGGGCTGAACCTCCAGGTCAACGGGCGCGACTACGTGGTCCCGATGGCGGTCGAGGAGCCGTCGGTCGTGGCCGCGGTCTCGTTCGCGGCGAAGATCGTCCGCGAGGCCGGCGGCTTCACCGCCGACGCCGACGAGCCCCTGATGATCGGCCAGGTGCAGGTCACCCGCTACGGCGACCCCACCATCGCCGCGGAGAAGATCCGCGCCCACAAGGAGCAGATCCTCGCGCTGGCCAACAGCTTCCACCCGTCGATGCAGCGGCGGGGCGGCGGGGCGCGCGAGGTCGAGGTCCGGCTGCTCCCGGCTCCGGAGGGCTCGCGCGGCGAGCCGCTGCTGGTGGTCCACCTGGTCATCGACACCCAGGAGGCGATGGGGGCCAACCTCATCAACACCATGGCCGAGGGCGTGGCGCCGCTCATCGAGCAGATCACCGGTGGGCACGTCTACCTGCGCATCCTCAGCAACCTCGCGGACCGGCGGCTGGCGCGGGCGAGCTGCCAGATCCCGCTGGAGGCGCTGGCGGACTTCGACATGCCCGGGCCGGAGATCGGCGAGGGCATCAGCCAGGCGAGCCGCTTCGCCCGGGCCGACCCCTACCGCGCGGCCACGCACAACAAGGGCATCATGAACGGCATCGATGCCGTGGCCATCGCCACCGGGCAGGACTGGCGGGCGATCGAGGCCGGGGCGCACGCCTTCGCCTGTCGCGATGGACAGTACCGACCCCTCTCCCAGTGGTACGTGGAGGACGGGCACCTCGTGGGCCGCATCGAGCTGCCGCTCGCGCTCGGGACGGTGGGTGGGCCGATCAAGATTCACCCGGGCGTCCAGCTGGCCCTGAAGCTCATCGGCACCCGCGGTGCACGCGAGATGGGCATGGTCTTCGCGGCGGTGGGCCTGGCACAGAACTTCGCCGCGCTCCGCGCCCTCGGCTCGGTGGGTATCCAGAAGGGGCACATGGCGCTGCACGCCCGCTGCGTGGCGGTGACCGCCGGCGCCCGCGGGGACCACGTGGAGCGCGTGGCACATCTCCTGGTGAAGAGCGGGACGGTCAAGGTCGACAAGGCGCGGGAGATCCTCGCCTCGCTCGGGCCCGTCGACGCATACGGGCCGATCGAGCGGACGTGAGCCCGGGGTCGAGCGCCGCCCACCGTGCCGCGGCGCCGGCCGGGCGAACACGCCCCAGCCCCGAGGCGTTCGGCCCGGGGAAGGTCATCCTGCTCGGCGAGCATGCGGTGGTGTACGGGCACCCGGCGCTCGCCGTCCCCCTCACCCTCGGCGTCACCGCGCGCGGCACGCCCGCCGCGCGGTGCAGTCTCACCGGCCTCCCGGACCTGACGCTCGCCCAGCGCCGGATGCTGGACACCGCGTTCGACACCGTGGCCGAGGCGACGGGCCGCCCGCCGCTGCGCATCGCGCTGGCCTCCACGCTTCCGGTCTCGATGGGGCTCGGCAGCTCCGCGGCGCTCGCGGTCGCGGTGTCCCGCCTGCTCCTGTCGGCGAGCGGCGCGCGGGCGAGCCCGGGGAAGGTGCTCGCCCTGGCGCTCCGGATGGAGGAGACGTTCCACGGAACACCGTCCGGCGTGGACCACACCGTCAGCGCGCACGGGACGCCGCTCCTCTACCGGCGCCCGGTTCCGGGCCGGCCGGGACGGGTCCGCCGGGTCCGCATCGGCGCCCGGGCCACGCTGGTCCTCGCCCTGGCCGGGCCACGTCGGGGCACGCAGGAGACGGTGGGTGCGCTCCGCCGCCGGGCGGTGCGCTGGCCGGAGCGATACGGCCGGCTCTTCCGTGAGATGGGGCGGCTCGCGGTGGAGGGCACCGAGGCGCTCGAGGCCGGCGATCTGGAGTCGCTCGGCGACGCGATGAACGTCAACCACGGGCTCCTCGCCGCGGCGGGTGTGAGCTCCCCGGCGCTGGACGGGGCGGTGGCCGCGCTCCGCCGGGCGGGGGCGCTCGGGGCGAAGCTCACCGGGGCGGGCGGCGACGGCGGCGCGGTGGTGGCCCTGTTCAGGAAGGCTCCTCCGTCTCGGGTGCTGGATGAGACCGGCCTCGTCGTGCTCACCTCGGAGCTGGAGCCCCACCGATGAGCCCCTCGCGAGCGACGGCGCGCGCCCACCCCAACATCGCGCTGGTGAAGTACTGGGGGAAGCGGGACCCGGTGCGCATCCTGCCGCACCAGTCGAGCCTCTCGGTCACCCTGGCCCCGCTCGAGGTGGTGACCACCGTGGAGTTCGGCGCGCCGGCAGACGCCGTCAACCTCCATGGCGCCGAGGCGCGCGGAAAGGAGCGCGCCCGGGTGCTCGCGCTGCTCGAGCGGGTGCGCGCCGAGACGGGCCGGACGCTCGGGCCGGTGCGCGTGGACTCGCGGGGCAACTTCCCGATGGCGGCCGGGCTCGCCTCGAGCGCCGCCGGCTTCGCCGCGCTGGCGCTCGCCGGTCGGGCCGCGGCGGGCCTGTCCACCGAGGCGGCAGCGGTCTCGCGGTTGTCGCGCGAGGGCAGCGGCTCGGCCTGCCGGAGCGTCCAGGGCGGGGTGTGCATCTGGCACCGGGGGATGCGCGACGACGGCGCGGACAGCGTTGCCACCCAGGCCTTCTCCGAGGGGCACTGGCCCGAGCTGCGGCTCCTGGTCGCCGTGCTGAGCCGGGCAGAGAAGGAGGTCGGAAGCCGCGACGGGATGGCCCAGACGGTGGAGACCTCGCCGTATTACCCGGCGTGGGTGCGGGATGCCGAGGCCGAGATCCCGCGCGCCACGGCGGCCATCGCCGCGCGTGACCTCGAGGCGCTGGGGGCGCTCTCGGAGCGCAACGCGTGGAGGATGCACGCCACGGCACTCGCCGCGGATCCGCCGCTCTGCTACCTGCTCCCCGGCACGCTGGGCCTCATCCTCGCGCTGCCCGCGGCCCGCCGCCGCGGCGTGCCGGTGTGGTTCACCCTGGACGCGGGGCCCAACCCGGTGCTCCTGACGCTTTCCTCGCACGAGTCCGAGGTGGAGCGGCTGGCGCGCGACGCCGGCGCGGTGGACGTGGTGCGCTGCCGCCCGGGTGGGGACGCCCGGCTCGTCGAGCCCTGAGCGCATCGTGGAGGTCTGCCTCTCCGCCCCGGGCAAGCTCTTCCTCTCCGGCGAGTACGCCGTCCTCTGGGGCGGCATCGCCCGTCTCCTGGGGGTGGGCCCGCGGGCCTTCGCGCTCGCCCGCACCCGGGAGGACCGGGGCGTGCACCTGGTGCTCGCCGAGGGGCGGCTGCAGGGGACGGTGACCCCGCTCGGGGTGCGCTGGGCGGCTGAGCCCGGCGCGCCATTCGCCTTCGCCGCACGCGCGCTCGACGTGGTGGTGCGCGCCCGGGCCCGCGAATCGCTCGGGCTGGAGCTCGCCCTGTCGTCCACCGCGCCGGGCCCCGGTGGCCACAAGCTGGGCCTCGGCAGCTCGGCGCGCGCCGTCGTCCTCGCGGTGGAGAGTGCGGCGCGGCTGCTCGAGGTGCCGGCGGCGCTCGCCCTCTCGCTCCTGGCCCACGCCGAGGCACAGGGAGGGAAGGGCAGCGGCGGGGACGTGGCCACCTGCGCCGTGGGCGGCCTGCTCCGCTACCGCCGATGGCCCAGGGAGCGGGTCACCTCCGCGCCCTCGCTCCGGCTGGGGCTCGCGGCGGCCGGCGCCCCGGACGTGGTGCGGCTCGGCACGACGGCGCTCCCGGCGAGCTACGCCTTCAGCGGCCAGAGCGCCTCCACCCGGGGGATGATCCAGCAGGTGGAGGCCGCCCTCGAGGGCTCCGATCGCCAGCGCTTCGTCGAGTCGAGCGACACGCTCGGCCGCGAGCTCGAGGACGGTCTTCGTGGCTCGCGCTTCGCCCAGGTGGAGGAGGCCTGCCAGGAGCTGGAGAAGCTCCTCGAGTCGCTTCCCGGCGTGGGCACGCCCGCCACGGCGCGCATCCTGGCGCTGGCCCGCACCGCGGGGAGCACCGGGAAGTCGAGCGGTGCGGGTGGGGGCGACGGGTGCGTTCTCTTCTCACCGGACGAGGATTCGCGCCGTGCGCTCCTGGCGGCACTCGGGCACCGGGGCTTCGTCGCGGTGCCGCTGTCCGTCGAGCCCGGGGTGCGGGCCGAGGCCTCCGCCCCACCCGAGCTCCGCGCCTGGCTCACGGCCTGAGCCGGCTCAGAAGAGCTGACCGAACGCGATGTAGATCGCCGTCCGCTTGGTCTCCAGGTCGAAGCCGAAGTCCGCCCGGATGACCGCCGCCCGGCGCATCAGGCGCAGTCCTCCGCCCGCGCCGCTGTGCCACTGGCTGGCATCGAAGAACTTCCCGTTCGCCTCTCCCGGCTGCCACACCCGCCCGGTGTCGTAGAAGCCCGACAGGCCGATCTGCAGCGGCGCGGGACCCCAGGGGATCTCGATCGCCGCCCAGCGGAGCTCCACGTTTCCGTAGACCTTGGTGTTCCCTCCGTAGCGGTTCCGGGGGACGCCCCGCACCGAGTCGAGGCCTCCGAGCCCCTCCACGCCGGCGATGCCGCCCACGATGTTCCACTCCCAGAACGGGACGTCGCCCCAGAGGTAGTCCGCCACCCCGTGCAGCCCGAGCACGAGGCGCGGGGTCCAGAGCGAGACGAAGATGTTCGTGCCGAAGGTGACGCCCTGGTAGCTCCACTCGCTCCCGGTCTGCGGGCGGGCGATCTTCCCGGAGAACTGGACCAGGAATCCCGAGTGGGCGTTCTGCTCGTCGTCGCGGGTATCCCAGAGGAGCCCGCCGAAGAACTTGCCGTTCCTGCCCCCGCCGATGCCGGTCGGCCGCTCCAGCGCCAGGGCCGATCCGACGTACGGGGTGACCCAGTGGTAGCGGTACTCGTAGCCGGCGTAGAGGGTGAACGGCGCCGAGTCGCCCAGCGGCTTGACGCGGAAGCGGAGCCAGTCCGAGGTCCAGACGTTCTGGTACCCGAAGAATTTGTCCGGGCCCTCGAGGGACCGACCGGGGAAGGTGTGGTTCCCGGGGCCGTAGTACGGAGCGTAGAGGTCCTTGTGGAACTCGAACCGCGCCTCCACCCGCACCGGGCCGAGCAGGTGCGGCGCGTCGAAGGCGAGATAGTGGCCCTGGAACCCGGTGGTGGTGGCGAAGAGCTGGGCGCTGATCCCGTACCGGTACGGCCGGTAGTCCTTTCCGTAGATGTACGCGAGCATCACCACGCCCAGACCGAAGCCGGTGTCCGAGTTGAAGGCCGCGACCGGCACCGGGATGAGGTCGAACCCGCTGTCCTTGGCCTCGACGTGGAGCGATTCGGGCGGGGCGAGGGCGAAGTCCCACGGCAGCGTGCTCTGGTGCGCCGGGGCGCCCGGGTCGGAGAGGGTGAAGTCCTCGGGACGGACGAGGGACTCGTTCACTGCCTCGGGGGCGGCTGGCACGCTCGTGGGTGCGCCAGGGTCGGGAGCCTGCGCGAGCAGGACCAGCAGGAGCAGGTGCACGGGGCCTGCAAGCTAGGCACTGCTCGGGGTGTGGGCCGGGCACACGGCGCGCTGTCGACGCCCCGACAGTCGCCCGCGCGCTCTGCGGCCGCTCAGCCGGCCGGTCGAAGCGGCAGCGCGGCGGTCGCGGTCGGGGTCTGGACCGGCGCGGTCGCCGGGATGGGGCCCCAGCCGCCGTTGGCGACGCAGATCTTCCCCGCCAGGGCGTAGCTGGCGCCGAGGGTGAAGAGCGGCCCCCAGGCGCCGAAGCCGAGGTCGCCGTAGCCCTGCAGCACGTAGCAGACCTGCGCCGCCACCGACCCGAGCGCCGCCACCCGGTCGCGCGGGTTCCGGGAGACGCGGTACGCCCGAACGGCGAAGAACATCCCCACCGGGAAGATGGCCCAGATGAGGCTGAAGCCCACCAGCCCGCCGAAGGCCCACAGCCCGAGGACGCTGTTGTGGGGCACGTAGGGCTCGAGCTCGTAGGCACCGGTCACGTCCGGGAGCTGGACCTTCATGATGAAGGGGCGGCCGAAGCCCGAGCCGATCAGCGGAGACTCGGAGAAGGTATGGATCAGGTTGTAGTTCTCGAGGTCACGCCAGAGCGTGGAGGTGTTCACCGCGGAGTCGGTCATCGAGCGGATCTTCCTCACCGGTCGAAAGAGGATGGACTCCGACCCCCATCCCACCACCCCGTAGAGCAGCAGCGGGAGCGCGGCCTTCAGGGCGAGCCTGGCCAGCCGGCGCTTGCGCCGGGTCCAGGGGGTGATGATCCAGTACACCAGCGCCACGACTCCCAGCTCCGCCCAGACCAGCCGCCGGTTGTTGGCCTGGATGGCCCAGAGAAAGATGGGGAAGAGCAGCGCCACCAGGGCGAGCGTCCTCTTGCGCGGGACCTCCAGCAGCATCGCTCCGAGGACCGCCACGCAGGTCGCGAAGAGCACCGAGTCGGCGTGGGTCGTGGCGTGGGGGAGCACGTCGACCGACGGATAGACGAGACGGAAGCTGATCGCCTCCACCGCGCGGAACGTGCCCACCCCCAGCAGCAGCTTGCCGACCAGCAGCGAATCGCGCGGCCCGCGAAGGGCCTGCTTCATCAGCAGATAGACCACCGGGAGGTAGATCCACCGGTTCGCCTGCCAGAGCGTGAAGCGGAGGCTCCCGCCCTGCACCAGCCCGACCGCGGCCATCCAGGCCACCGCTCCCACGGTGATCCAGGCGAAGGTGGCAATGGGTGGCGGCGCGTCGACCCATCCCGCGCTGTCGATGGGGTCGCGCCGCGCATGTCGCCGGACGATCACCGCGAAGAGCAGGAGCGCTAGCAGGTCGAACCCGCTGACCACCAGTGCCGAGATGGGGATGATTCCGTTCAGCTTTCCCCAGAGCAGCTGGCCGACGATGCGCCAGGGGGTCGTGAACAACCCGGCGCCGAAGGCGTCTCCAGGCGCCTCCACCACCCAGGCCAGCAC
>JADGQZ010000186.1 GCA_017881345.1 Myxococcaceae bacterium
CGCACCTTGTCCAGCGGGAGCTCCATCTTCTCGGCGATCTCCTCCGGGGTGGGCTCGCGGCCGATCTCCTGGACCAGGTAGCGGCTGGTCCGGATCAGCTTGTTGATGGTCTCGATCATGTGCACCGGGATGCGGATGGTGCGCGCCTGATCGGCGATGGCCCGGGTGATGGCCTGACGGATCCACCACGTGGCGTAGGTGCTGAACTTGTACCCGCGCTTGTACTCGAACTTGTCCACCGCCTTCATCAGGCCGATGTTCCCCTCCTGGATGAGGTCGAGGAACTGCAGCCCGCGGTTGGTGTACTTCTTGGCGATCGACACCACGAGGCGGAGGTTGGCCTCCACCAGCTCGGCCTTCGCCCGCTCCGCCTTGCGCTCCCCGACGCGGATCGCCTCGTAGTTCCGGCGCAGCAGCTCGACCGGGAGGTTGGCCTCCTCCTCGACGCGCTTGATCTTCCGGACCGAGGTGCGGACGTCGCGGTCGATCGCCTCCAGCTGCTCCTGGGTGACGTTGAGCCGCTTCTGGAGCTTCTTCGACGTCGCCGGGTTCTCCCGGGACTCGCGGAGCTGGGGACGCAGCTCCTTCATCTCGATGCCGAGCGAGCGCTCCATCTGCCGCAGCTCGTCCTCGGCCTTCTCCACCCGCTCGATGAGCCCGCGGAGGTTCAGCACGATGCGGTCGATCTGCTTCTTGTTGAGCCGCATCTCCTCCAGCACTTCCATCATCTTGGTGCGGGCGTCGCGGATCTCCTGCTTCAGCTCCTTGCGCTTGGCCTCGGGGAGCTTCTTCTTCCCGTTCAGCTCCTCCTCGAGCGCGTCCACCACCTCGGCATGCTTCCGGATCCGATCGATCTGCTTGCAGATCTGCTCGATGCGGTTGAGCTCGCTCTGGTTCAGCTGCGCGGCGGCGTCGCCCTCGGTGGCGTCACCCTCGACCTCGGCCTCGGACTCGCCCTGGGCCTCCTCCGGCGCGTCCTTCACCACCTCGCGGATCCGCAGCTTGCCCGTCCGGAGACGGTTCCCCATGTCGAGGATGTCCGCCACCGCAAGACGGCAGGCCAGCAGCGCCCGGAGGACCTCCTTCTCGCCCTCCTCGATGCGCTTGGCGATCTCCACCTCGCCCTCGCGGGTGAGCAGCGAGACCGAGCCCATCTTCCGGAGGTAGAGGCGCACCGGATCGTTCGACTTGCCACCCGGCTCGTCGTCCTCGTCCTTCTCCTCCTCCTCCTCGACCTCCTTGGCCGCGGGCTCCTCGGAGGCGGCGACCGTGGGCTTGGTCTCCGAGCCCTGGGCCGCCTTCTGCGCGTCGACGATCTCGATCTCGTTGTCGCCGAACATCGACATCACGTCGTCGATCTGATCCGACGAGACGATGTCCGCGGGCAGCGCGTCGTTGACCTCGTCGTAGGTCAGGTAGCCCTTGGCCCGGCCCGCCTCCAGGAGGTCCTTGACCTCCTTGCGGTCCGCGATGGGCTCCTCCTCCTCGGCCTCCTCGACCGCGTCGGGATCCACCTCGACTGCCGCAGCGAGCTCCTCGGCCTGCTCCTCCGGATCCACCTCGTCGTGTGCCGCCACCGCCTTCTTGGCGCGCTTGCCCTCGGCGGTCGCCTTCGCCGCCGCGGGCTTCTTCTTGGGCTCCTTCTCCTTCTCCTTGGAGGGAGCCTTCAGCCGGGACGACCGCGCGGCGGTGGTGGACTTCGCGGACTTCTTGGTGGGCATCGCGGGACGACTCCAGAAATAGATGTGCGAACGCGCGGCTTTATCACCGGAGCGCGCACGGTCACAAACTACCTGACGGGGGTGGGGAAGGGGCGGCCTCGAGCTGGCGCTTCAGCCTCAGTAATTCTCCCCGTTCCTCCTGCAACCTTTTCGTCTCCTCGTCCAGCTCATGTGCACCCACGAGGAGCGCCGTGGCCCTGGCGATGTGGTCGAGCCGCTCCTTCACCCGGGTCAGCTTCAGACGCCGGGAGAGGGTCTCGAAGGCCTCGGGCAACTGCTGGGTATCACGCGGAAGCAGGCCCTGGGCTGCCTCCACGCTGGCCCGGAGGCGCGGGTTCGCCCCCTCGAGCGCGTCCGCCGCCGAGGCGCCGGCGAGGAGCTGCGCCAGCACCGCCCGGAGCCCGGGGTGTGTCACCTCGTCGAGCACCTGGGAGGCCGCAGCCCCGCGGATCAGCTCGGGGCGGGTGAGGAAGAGCGCTCCCAGCGCCGCCTCGGCCCGGTCCAGCGGCCGCTCTACCCGCACCGGCGCCGCCGCTGCTGCCGGCTTCGGAACCGGGCGGAGGAGGGGACCCTTGCCCCTCAGCCCGGCCTCCAGCTCCGCCGCCGGCAGCCCCGAGTACGCCGCCAGCCCGGAAAAGAACGCCGACCGGAGCAGCCCCACCGGGAGCTCCGTCACCACGGGTCGCAAGCGCCCCAGGGCCTCCATCTTCCGCTCGAACGTCGCCGCCCGCCCCTCCGGGAGCAGCGTGCGGAAGAGGTGCTCGGAGAGCGGCACCGCCCCGTCCAGGAGCGCCCTCACCGCCTCTGCGCCCCTGTTCCGGGCGAAGGTGTCCGGATCCTCGCCGTCCGGTAGGAGCGCCACCCGCGTCGACGCCCCTGCCGCCAGCAGGGCCGGCGCGAGCCGCTCCACCGCCTTCCGACCCGCCTCGTCACCGTCGAGCAGCAGCACCAGCTCGCGCGCCTCCACCCGCTGCAGCTGCGCCAGGTGCCCGGGCGTCAATGCCGTGGAGCACAGCGCCACCGCGTGCTGCACACCCGCCTGGTGCAGGCCGATCACGTCGAAGTAGCCCTCGACCAGCACCGCGGACTTCCGCCGCCGGACCTCATCGCGCGCCCGGTCCAGGCCGTACAGCGTCTCGCTCTTGTTGTAGAGCCGCGACTCCTTCGAGTTGAGGTACTTCGGCCCCTGGTCGCCCAGCAGCAGCCGCCCGCCGAACGCCACCGCCCGCCCGTCCGGGGCCCGGATCGGGATGATCAGCCGCCCCCGGAACATGTCGTACGCACCATCCCCACGCGTGCGCCGCTGGACCAGGCCCGCCTGGATGCCGAACTCGAGCAGCCCCCGGGCGAGCAGCAGATCCGCCAGCCGGCTCCACGCCTCCGGCGCCCAGCCGAGCCCGAAGCTCTTCGCCGTCTCCTCCGACACGCCGCGTGCCGCCAGCGCCTCGCGCGCCACCCGGCCCTCGGTCGGATGCCAGAGCTGGCCCTTGAAGTGCTCCAGTGCCAGGTCCGTCACCTCGCGCAGGTGCTGCCGCTCCCGCGCCGACGGGTCCTCCGCCGCGGCGAGGTCCACCCCCACCTCGCGGCCGAGGTCGCGCACCGCATCCACGAACGTCTTCCCCAGGTACCGCTGGACGAAGGCGATGGCGTCACCGCCGGCCTGGCATCCGAAGCACTTGAAGCGCTTCATCTCCGGCGTCACGTAGAACGAGGCGCTCTTCTCCTGGTGGAACGGACAGCGCCCCTTGAAGCTCTTTCCGGACTTCTTCAGCTCGACGTGGCGCCCCACCAGCGCGACCAGGTCCACGCGCTCGAGAATCTCGTCGATGATGTGCTCGGGGATGGCCACGGCGTCGCTCGAGTGTAGTCCTCCCAGGTGACGGGGAAAGCACTGCCCGGGGAGCGCCCGCACGGGGCCACACCCGGGACAGGAGCCCACCTACTTCGGCGTCAGCTCGGCCTTCACCGCCTCGGAGACCGCCTTGCCCTCGGCCCGGCCCTGCACCTTGGGCATGAGCGCCTTCATCACCGCGCCCATGTCCTTCGGCCCCTTCGCGCCCACCTGCGCGATCGCCGACCGCACCTCGGCCCGGAGCTCGTCGACGGACATCTGCGCCGGCAGGTAGGACTGGAGCTTGGCAATCTCCCGCTCCTCCTTGTCCGCCAGCTCGGGGCGTCCACCGGCCCGGAACTGCTCCACCGAGTCGCGCCGCTGCTTGATGAGCGTCTGGATGACCGCCAGCACGCCCCCGTCCTCCAGCGCGTGTCCGCCCGGCTCCACCTCCTTGTACTTCACCGCGCTCTTCAGCATCCGCAGCACGCTCGTCCCGAGCTCGTCCTTGCTGCGCATCGCGTCCTTGAGGTCCGCGTCGATGCGTTCCTTGAGGCTGGGCATTGGAATTCTTCCTTTCGGCGCCCGCCGGGTGCAGGCCGGGCGCACGTCAGGCCGGCACTAGAACGACTTGCGCTGCTTCTTCACTGCGCGCTTCTTCGCCGCCAGCGCCTTCTTCTTCCGCTTCACGGAGGGCTTCTCGTAGTGCTCCCGCTTGCGGATCTCGGACAGGATGCCGGCCTTCTCGGTCGCCTTCTTGAAGCGCTTGAGAGCGCTCTCGATCGATTCGCCTTCCTTCACTCGGATTCCAGGCATGCTCGGGGTCACCTCCCTCCGTCAGGATTGAACTGCGGGCCCCTCCATGGCCGATGCAGCTGCCGGATGCAAGGGGCGGCCCTGGTCAGCTCCGCTCGCCCGCCACCACCCGCTCCATCGCGCGACGGATCGCCGGCAAGGAGCGGTGCACCCCGAGCACGTGCATCAGCTTGGTCAGGGCTGCGACCGACGTCATGTCGCCGCCCCCGATCGCACCCTGCGAGAGCGCCGCCGACCCACCTTCGTAGAGCGACAGGTCCACCGCGTTGCGGGGCGCCTGGCTCACCACCACCACCGCCACTCCCCGGCGGCGGGCCTCCTCGAACACCGGCCGCAGCGAGCGTCCCCCCGCCTCGAACACCGGCACGTTTCCCGCGCCGTACGCCTCCACGACGAGGCCGCGCACGTGCCCGAGCAGCGCCAGGGGGAGCGCGGGGTCGAGTCCGGGAAAGACCTTGAGCAGGAAGACGCGCGGGTCGAGGCGGTCCACGAGCCTCAACCGCCGGCGCGGCAGCCCGGCGGCGAAGTGGGCGGTCACTCCCAGGGTCCCCAGCAGCGGGAAGTTCGGGCTCTCGAACGCGTCGTAATCCGCCACCGCCGCCTTGAGTGTCCGGTTGCCCCGGTAGAGCTTGCTGTCGAAGCACACCGTCACCTCCGGCGGCCCGCGCAGCGCCGAGGTCACCGCGTCGATGAGGTTCAGGCGGGCATCCGTCCGCACCTCCTTCAGCGGCCGCTGGCTCCCCGTCAGCACCACCGGCCGGTCCAGGCCCGGAAGGAGGAACGACAGCGCGCTCGCGGTGTAGGCCAGCGTGTCCGTCCCGTGCGTCACCACCGCACCGTCGAACTCGGGCAGCCGCGCGGCGAGCACCCGCGCCAGGCGCACCCAGGACTCGGGCTGGATCTCGCTCGAGTCCAGGTTGCTGAAGAGCTCCAGCCGCACGTCCGCCAGCTCCGCCAGCTCGGGCACCCGCTCCCTGAGCGTCCGCGCGAACGGCGCCGGACGCAGCGCAGACGGACGGCCCCCCGCCATCCCCAGGGTGCCGCCGGTGTGCAGCATCAGGACTCGGGGACGTTTGGGCACGCGTGTCCCCCAGTTTCAGCAGCCTCCACGCCTGTCTTGCAACTGCGCCGGGCGGACGTGTAGCAAGGGCGCCGTGGTCCACTCCCCCTTCCTCCCCTGGTGTGCCGCTGCAGCGCTCGCGGCCTCTGCCGCCCTCGCCGCTCCTCCGGACTCGCTCGCCATCGATACCTCCGCGCTCTCGCCGGCGGCGCGCGCCGAGTACGACCGGGCGCTCCAGGACGAGTTCTGCGGCTGCGGCTCGCCTCACTCGCTCGGACAGTGCGTCCAGAGCCATCCGGAGTGCCGGCACAGCCGGCGCCTCGCCCAGATCGCCGCGATCGAGGCGGGGCGCGGTGTGACCGCCGCCGAGATCGGCGTGGAGCTCGCCCGCTACGACCAGGGCTTTCGCGACGCCCGCCAGTCCTTCAAGGTCGACGAGCGGCAGTGCCGCGGCAAGGGCGCCGTGACCCTCGTCGAGTTCTCGGACTTCGAGTGTCCCCACTGCGCCGTCCTCCGGCCGATCCTCGAGAAGTTCGCCGCCGACAACGCCTCGAAGGTCCGGCTCTGCTGGATGAGCTTCCCCCTCACCCAGCACCCCAACTCCATGCCCGCCGCGCAGGCCACGCTGCTCGCCCGCGACAAGGGCAAGATGTGGGCCGTCCACGACGCCATCTTCGAGAACCAGCGCCGCCTCTCGCCGGACGTGATCCAGGAGATCCTGGTGCAGGCCGGCATCTCTACCGCCGACTGGCGCAAGGCCCTCGCCGACAAGACCTACAAGGAGCAGGCCGAGACCCAGCGCGCTGCCGGAGTCGCCGCGGGCGTCGACGCGACCCCCACCGTGTTCGTGAATGGCCGCAAGCTCGACCTCATCCCCTCGGCCGAGATCCTCGCCATCACCGTCGACGACGAGCTCGACTGGCAGAAGACCCGCGGCACCTGGACCACGGCCACCCGGTGATGCGCAGCGCGCGCCCATGACCGCCCGCATCCGCGTCGAGTCCGGGGGGCGCCTCGTTCCGGACGCCGAGGCCAAGCGCGAGCTGGACGCGCGAAGGGGAAGCTTCCTCCTCCTGCCCACCACCGCGGACCTCCTCGCCGCGCTCCGCCAGCCCGCGGAGGGCGGTCGCGGCAAGGGACCGCGCGTGGTCCTGATGGGTGATGCCTCCGGGTTCCCGCTCTCCGACCTCATCGCCTTCCTCAGCCAGTTCCGGTGGACCGGCACCCTCCGCCTCCACTCGCCCGGCGGCGAACGCTCCGTCGTCCTCAAGGACGGCGAGGTCCACGGCGCCACCAGCGAGGACCCCTCGGATCGGCTCTCGGAGGTCCTCGTCCGCCTCGGGCACGCC
>JADGQZ010000004.1 GCA_017881345.1 Myxococcaceae bacterium
ACGCGGCCTCGTCGACCAGGTCGATGGCCTTGTCGGGAAGCTGGCGTGCAGAGATGTACCGGTTAGAGAGCGATGCCGCGGCGACGAGCGCTGAGTCGGCGATGGTCACCTTGTGGTGCGCCTCGTAGCGTTCCTTGAGCCCGCGGAGGATGCTGATGGTGTCCTGCACGCTCGGCTCGCCCACCATCACCGGCTGGAACCGACGCTCGAGCGCGGCGTCCTTCTCGATGTGCTTCCGGTATTCGTCGAGGGTGGTCGCGCCGATGCAGTGAAGCTCGCCGCGGGCCAGCGCCGGCTTCAGCATGTTGCCGGCGTCCATCGCGCCCTCGGCCTTCCCCGCGCCGACCAGCGTGTGCAGCTCGTCGATGAAGAGGATGACCTTCCCGTCGGACTCCTCGACCTCCTTGATGACCGCCTTCAAGCGCTCCTCGAACTCGCCGCGGTACTTGGCGCCGGCGACCATGGCTCCGAGGTCGAGCGTCACCAGCCGCTTGTCCTTCAAGCCCTCGGGCACGTCACCGTCCACCATCCGGCGAGCGAGGCCCTCCACGATGGCGGTCTTGCCGACGCCGGGGTCGCCGATGAGCACGGGGTTGTTCTTGGTGCGGCGGCTCAGCACCTGGATCACGCGGCGGATCTCCTCGTCGCGGCCGATGACCGGGTCCAGCTTCCCGGCCCGGGCGGCTGCGGTGAGGTCCCGGCCGTACTTCTCCAGCGCCTGGTAGGTGTCCTCGGCCTCCTGCGTCGTCACGCGCTTGCCGCCGCGGACGTCCTTGAGGACGGTCAACAGGCGCTCGCGGGTGACGCCGGAGGACTTCAGCGCCTCGCCGATGGCTCCCTTGTCCTGGGCAAGCGCGAGCAGGAGATGCTCGCTCGAGACGTACTCGTCCTTGAGCTGCTTGGCCTCGTCCTCGGCCTTGTCGAAATCGCGGAGGAGTCGCTGGCTGAGCCGGCTGCCGTCACCGCCCTGGATGCGGGGGAGGCGCTCCAGCGCCTCGTCGATGCGGCCCTGCACCAGCCCCGGGTCGGTCCCGATCCGGCGGAGGAGCGCCTCGGCCACGCCCTGCTCCTGGGTGAGCAGCGCCTTCGCCAGGTGTTCGGGCTCGAACTCGGGTGAGCCCATGCGGCGGGCGAGGGTCTGGCCGGCCTGGATCGCTTCCTGCGCCTTCAGCGTGAACTGTTCGATGCGCATAGAGTCACCCTAAGTCCCGGCACGAAGTTGGCAAGCAGACCCAGCGGCTGTACAAGCGCTCGGGATGGCGCGGTCCGAGGCGCATGGCGGCTACTTGTGCCGCCTGGAGAGCATGGCAGGCGAGGAGCTTCCACGCCTCGCCCGCGAATCGCTCGAGGCCGATGGGCAACAGTCCGACGGAGCGGGGCTCCTGATCTCGGTGGTGAAGAAGGTCGTCCGCTTCGCCTACGACGCCCCGCACACCTACGGCCGCCGTGGCGCACAGTGGTACGGGATGCACCACGCGCTGGCGGCCCGGCTGTCCACCGCCTTCGGCGTCACCGTGCACGCCTACGTCTTCGACCCCGACGAGTTGGAGCAGGTGGTGACCTACGGCGGCGGCCACCGGGTCGGCGGCGAGACGCTCCGCTACGACGAGGCGGAGATCGAGGACGACGCCCTCTCCGAGGCGGCCTTCGAGAAGCTCCAGGAGCGCTGGCCGATGGGGCACCTCGGGCGGCTCCTCGGCCTGGCCCGGGCGGAGCTGCTGCGTCTGCCCTATGCCCGGAGCGTCCTGGTCCCGCTCGAGTCCGACGAGGCCCCGACGCTCGAGCCGCTCTTCGTCGAGCGTTCGGCGGATCCGCGGGGCTGAAGGCCTCCCTCGGTTCCCGGGCTACGCCGCCGGCGGCGGTGATCGCCCGTCCGTCTCCAGGCCCCGCGCCAGCGCCCGCGCGTGCCACACGAGGAAGGCGACGACGGCCGCGTTCACTGCCAGCACCAGCACGCGGACCCACCGGAAGTGGCGGAACAGCTCGTAGACCTCGAACGGCAGCAGGGCTCCGGTGACGCCCACCACCAGCCAGGGTCCCCAGCGGTGGCGGCGGTGGAGCGCCCAGCCCTCGACGCAGGTGACGACGCCGTCGACTCCGAGCGCGAGCATGGTGATGTGCAGTCCGCGCGGAGTGGTGGCCCGCTCCAGGGCACGGCCGAGCATCACGGCGTAGGCGCGCGTGGAGTGGTTCCGGAACATGTGCGCCCAGTCGGCGATCTCGTCACCGAACCCGAGCGCCAGGCTCGCGAGCAGGGCGACCGCCAGGAAAAGCTGCACCGCGCCCTTCACCCACTTGTAGATGATGATCGCCCGCAGCGCCGTTTCGTCGAGACTGGCCCGCATCGATCCGACGTCCTTTCGGGGCGAGGCCCGTGCCTACCGGGGTGCCTCGTCCTTCAGCGCGGCCCAGGCCTTCACCCGGGCGGAACGGAAGTACTGGGCGATGATGGCCAGCGTCCCGGCGATCAGCAGGGTCCGCAGCACCGAGAGCCCGACGATGAACGGTGGAGCCAGCATCCACTCCGTCGGGAGATCCGGCCCGGCGGGGATGAGCTCGGAGGCGATCCGCCCGAAGCGGAGCGCGAAGGCGGCATCGGCCGCGCCGTCCACCGTGCGGAGCACCGCCGAGACCACCGCCGCGCCGCAGAGGAGCCGGCGGATTCCCTCACGGGGAAGGCCGGCCGGACGGAGCACGCGGCCCGCGGCGACGAAGGTGAACCAGAGCGAGATGGCGAGGATGATGAGGAGCGCCGACCGGGCCTGCCGGTCGGGACGCATGGCGCGCACGTTCGCCTCGGAGAGGCGGGCCACCAGCTCGGCGGCGGGCGTTCCCCGGGGGAGCGCCTCGGTGTTCCGGGCCCAGCGCTCCGACAGGGCGAACGCCTCGCTCACCGACGAGGCGCCGGAGATGCCTGAGACGAGCATGCAGAGGATGGCCACGGCCCGCGCCTGCGAGCCGACCGCAGACCGCGGTGCAGTCAACGGGGAAATGCCTCGACGAACTTCAGCCGGAGGTCGGTGAGGAGCGAGTCGAAGAACCGCTCCTCCTCGGCGGTGAGGTTCCCCCGCGTCTTGTCCCGGAGGAGGGCGAGGAGGTCGAGCACCTCGCGGGCGAGCGCCGCGTCCTTGGTAACCCCCGCGGTCTCGGGGTGGACCTGCGCGCCCATGTGGACCAGCGCCGACGAGGCGAACCCCAGCAGCACCGTCGTGAAGTCGATGCCCTTGCCGGCACGCTCGAGCACGAACGTCTCACCGCGCGCGTGCTCGTCGGCTGTGGCCACGGCTCACTCCTCGTCGGTGTCGTCGTCCAGGAAGTCGTCGGTGTCCGCCATCATCGTCTCCACGGTGGCGGCCTTCTCCGTGACGTCCGGGAGCGACTTGAGGTGGCGCTCCCAGGCCTTCTCGTCCACGAGCCCCTGGGCCAGGTACCGGGGGGCGGTGCGCTTGTCGATGTCCTTCGGTTCGAACGATTCGGCCATGGCAGCCAATTTGACGGGCCCCCCTCCGGTCGTCAACAACCCTCTGGATGAGAGGCCCGTGCTGACCCTTCCCAGAGGACTGTACGCGGTGCTCGACGACGGCTGCCGCCCGGACCTGTCGCTCGCCGAGCAGGCCCGTCTGCTGGCCGCCGCCGGACTCCGGGTGGCGCAGGTGCGGTGCAAGCGTTCTCCGGGGCGCGCGGGCTGGGAGGCGGTCCGCGACGCCGTCCGGGTCCTCCGGGACGCGGGGGTGGTGGCGCTGGTGAACGACCGGGTGGACTGGGCGCTGCTGAGCCGCGCCGACGGCGTGCACGTGGGGGACGACGACCTCCCGCCGCGCGAGGTTCGCCGGCTGCTCGGACCGGACCGCCTGGTGGGGGTGACTGTGCGCAACGCCGCCGGGGCGCGCGAGGCGGCGGCAGCGGGCGCGAGCTACGTCGGGCTGGGTCCGGTCTTCGCCACCCGCACGAAGGAGGTGCTGGCCCCGGTGCTCGGGCTCGAGCGGCTCGGGGCCGAGGTCAGGGGGAGCCCCCTGCCGGTGGTGGCCATCGGCGGGATCGGCCTGGCCAGCGTGACCGAGGTGGCCCGGACCGGCGTCCACGGGGTGGCGGTCGCATCCGACCTCTGGGCAGGGGGAGACCTGCCTGCCCGCGTCCAGGCGCTGCAACGGGGGTTCCTTCTGGGCGAGACTCCCAGGCCGTGAAGCCACACGGACACGTGCTCCGGCGCCCGAGCATTGGCCTGACCCCGGACGTCGAGGAGGCTGGCGGGGAGGCGACGTCCCGGTACGTGCTCAAGTCGCCCTACGCCGAGGCGGTGTTCCGCGCCGGAGGGCTGCCGATGGTGCTGCCGCTGGCGACCGACCCGGGGATGATCGACGCCTTCCTGGACCGCATCTCCGGGCTGGTGGTGACCGGGGGGGCCTTCGACGTGCCGCCGGAGGCCTACGGCGAGTCGGTACGCGACGGGCTCGGGGCGCTCAAGCCGGCGCGGACCCGCTTCGAGACGGCGCTCCTGCAGGCCGCGCTCCGGCGCAATCTGCCCGTGCTGGGGGTCTGCGGAGGGATGCAGCTGCTCAACGTGGTGCTCGGAGGAGCGCTGTTCCAGGACATCCAGCGCGACCTGCCCGAGGCGCGCAACCACGAGCAGGCGCACGACCGCGGGCAGCCCTCGCATCCGGTCGAGGTGAAGGACGGGACGGTGCTGGCGGAGCTCGTCGGGCGCGGGCAGCTGATGGTGAACTCCACCCACCACCAGGCCGTGTCCCGGCTCGGCGAGGGCCTGGTCGCGAGCGCGGTGGCGCCAGACGGGGTGATCGAGGCCATCGAGTCGAGCAACGGCGTCTTCGCGGTGGGGGTGCAGTGGCACCCGGAGCTCCTGCTCCAGTCGATGCCGTTGCAGCTCGGCGTCTACCGCGGCCTGGTCACGCGGGCGCGCGACACCCGGCGATGAGCGCGGCGCCACGCCGGCCTCGCCCTCGCCCTCGCACCGGCCCCGGTCGGGCTGGACCGCGGGTCCTGCTGGTGGGTGGGCTCGAGCCGTCCGGTCGGGCAGGCCTCCTGGCCGACGCCGAGGCGGTGCGGGCGCGGGGCGGTGTCCCCCTGGTGGCTGTCGCCGCGGTCACCGCCCAGGGGAGGACGACGTTCAGCTGGGAGCCGGTCGCGCCGGCGCTGGTCTCGGCGCAGGTCCGCGCGC
>JADGQZ010000187.1 GCA_017881345.1 Myxococcaceae bacterium
CCGGGCCGAGGCGCGCATCCGGCCGGGCGAGCTGCGCGACCCGCTGGGCGAGGATCCGCACCGTCCGGTCCCGGCGATCGTGCACAAGTACCCCGACCGGGCGCTCTTCCTCGCGCTCGACAGCTGCTCGACCTACTGCCGCCACTGCACCCGCCGGCGCATCACGAGGGGTGGAGAGGCGGTGCTCGGCCGGGAGGCGTGGGCCGAAGGAATCGAGTACCTGCGCGCGCACTCCGAGGTCCGGGACGTGCTTGTCTCCGGCGGCGATCCGCTGCTCCTCGTCGACGAGCGGCTGGACGCGCTCCTCGGGGAGATCCGGGCGATCCCGCATGTGGAGATGATCCGCATCGGCACGCGGGTTCCGGTGACGCTCCCGATGCGCGTCACCGACGAGCTCGCGAGGCACCTTCGCCGGCACGCGCCGCTCTTCGTCGTCACGCACTTCAACCACCCGAAGGAGCTGACCGCCGAAGCGCGGGCCGCTTGTGAGCGCCTGGTCGATCACGGTGTGCCGGTCGAGAACCAGTCGGTGCTGATGCGTCGGGTCAACTCGGACGCGCGGATCATCAAGGAGCTGAACCACGCGCTGCTCCGATCGCGCGTCCGCCCCTATTACCTGCACCAGATGGACCTGGCCGAGGGGCTCGAGCACCTCCGGACGCCGATCACGGCGGGAGTCGGGATCCTCGAGCAGCTGCGCGGCCACACCACCGGGCTCGCCGTGCCGCACCTCGCGGTCGACCTCCCGGCCGGGGGAGGGAAGGTCACGCTCCAGCCCGAGTACGTCGTGGAGCGGCGTGGCCACGAGACGGTCTTCCGCAACTACACGGGCGAGCGGTACGTGTACCCGGAGCCCGAGGAGACGGACTGCAGTTGCCCGTACGAGGAGGTCTGGACGCGCGCCTCGGCATCCGGGAAGGCGGACGCTGCTCGTCCGTCCAGAGGGTCGCCCGCATCCCGGAACGGCTAGAATCGTTGCATGCGCACCGGTCTCTCGACGCTGCTCGTGCTGGGAGCGTGGGGCTGCAGCACCGCCCACGTCTCGCCTTCGCCTCCGGTCGCCCCTCGCACCGTGGGGAACTGCACGCTCGAGGTGATCTCGCTTCCTCCGAGCACGCCGTACCTGGTGCTCGGCCAGGGGTACTCGGACGACATGTCCGAGCCGAGCGTGGCGGCCCTCTTCGAGAAGGGGTGCCAGCTCGGGGCGGATGCGCTCGTGGCGCCGTTGCCGCCCCGCTCTATGATGGGCTCCCCGAGCGAGTCGCCGCGCCTGGCGGGAACCTTCATCCGGCGCTGTCCCGCCACGGGGTGCTCGGCGAGTCAGGCGCCGCACTGAAGCGGCTCCTCCGGGTCCGGCCGGGAACTGGCCTGCCGCACCGGGGCCGGAGATCCTGGGAGCTCCGGATGCGCTCGGTCCTCCTCCTCACGCTCCTCGCCACCGGCGCCGCGCACGCCGCCGAGACCGTCCGCATCGCCATGGGCGAGCGCCCCGAGCGCGAGGTCGTCGTCCGCGGCAAAGGACTCCAGCTCGGGCCCGACTCCGAGGACGGTCCGTTTCACCCGCTCGACCGCGACGAGGTGCGCGTCCGCCACGTCGGCGACGCGATGGAGGTCGAAGGGGAGCGGGTCGAGGGCGCGGTCCGCTTCCGCACCTCCGATGCCGCGCACGTCCTCAGCGCGGGGAACATCCAGGTCCGCGGCGAGGTCGTCGCCCTCCCGAAGGGCAGCAAGGTGCTCCTGGTCAACGTCCTCCCGCTCGAGGACTACGTCGCCGCGGTCCTCGGTGGCGAGATGCCGGTCAGCTTTCCCGAGGAGGCGCTCAAGGCGCAGGCCGTCGCCGCGCGCACCTACGCGCTCCAGCGGAAGATCGAGGCCCTCGGGCAACCCGTCCACCTCGGGAGCAGCGTTCTCGCCCAGGTCTACGGTGGAGTGAACCGCGAGAACCCGCGGACCCGCGCCGCCACCCTTGCCACCGCGGGGCAGATCCTCACCTTCCAGCTCGCTCCCATCGAGGCCTACTTCCACGCCTCGTGCGAGGGGAGCACCGAGACCGGGCTCGACGCCCTCGGCCGCGATCTCCCGTACCTCCGGAGCGTTGCCTGTGAGTGCCGCCCCGGACCGACCACCCGGTGGAAGGCGGACGTCGACGCAGGCGCCCTGGAGCGGGCCTTCGGCGCCGGCCGGGGCGAGCTCCGCGTTGCCGCCCGGACCGCCTCCGGCCGCGTCCGCCGCCTCGACTTCGGGGGTCGGAGCCTGAGCGGTGTCGAGTTCCGCCAGCGCCTCGGGTACGACCGGGTCCGCTCGCTCGCCTTCGACGTCGTCGACACCGCCGGCGGTGGGGCCCGGCTTACCGGTCGTGGGCTGGGACACGGCGCCGGCCTGTCCCAGTGGGGCGCCAAGGAGATGGCGGACGGCGGCCAGGACTACCGGGCCATCCTCGCCCACTTCTACCCCGGCACGGAGCTGCAGACCCTCTACTGAGCGGCCCCCGGCGGAACGCGGGTGAAACTCGTCACGGGCCGTGCTCTGTACGGGGGCACGATGAACCTCACGATGGAACTGATGCCGCCGGCGATGCTCATACGGTCGGCCATCGCCGCGGTGTGGCTGTACGAGGGGCTGTGGTGCAAGGTGCTGGGACGGCTGCCCGAGCAGGGACGCATCGTCGAGGCGGTCCCGTTCCTCGGCCCGAGCGCCGGACCGGCCTTCCTCAAGGCGCTCGGCGTTCTCGAGTCGCTGGTCGGCGTCTGGGTCCTCTCCGGCTGGCAACCGGTCTGGGCCGCGATCTTCCAGACCGCGCTCCTGGTGGGCCTCAACACCAACGGGCTCATCTTCGCCCGGAAGCTGATCCACGACCCCGGGGGCATGGTGGTGAAGAACGCCGCGCTCATCGTCCTCATGTGGGTCGCCGCCGCGCAGGGGAGCGCAGCCCCGTGACTGCGACCCCCGGCGACACTCCCTGGGCGGGAGGCCGCTTCGATCAGCGCACCGGCCCACGCCGCGTGCTCTTCGGCCAGATGTACGAGGATCCAGAGGTCGAGCTCCGGGCCTTTCCGCCCGGCGCCCCGGTGTTCTGCATCGCCTCGGCGGGTGACACCGCGCTCGCCCTCGCCACCCGGCACCCGGTGACCGCCGTCGACATCAACCCGGTGCAGCTGGCGTACGCGAAGGACCGCATCGGTGGTGCGCCGGCTCGCGTGGGGAGCGCAGAGCGGCTGCTCTCCTTCGGCCGGGCGCTCCTGCCGCTCGCCGGCTGGCACAGGCGCGACCTCGAGACCTTCCTCGGCTTCGACGCGGTGGAGCCGCAGGTCGCCTTCTGGAACGAGCGGCTCGACACCCGTCGCTTCCGGACCGGGCTGGACGTGCTCCTCTCCGTCACCGGTCTGCGCTCGGTCTACGCATCGCCCTTTCTCCAGGTCCTCCCGAGCCATTTCGGCCGGGTGATGCGGGCCCGGATGGAGCGGTGCTTCGCCCGGCACCCCAACGCCTCGAACCCCTGGGCCCGCGCGCTGCTGCTCGGGGAGACGCCGGCCGCCGCGCCTCGTCCGGCGCATCCGATCGACCTCGTCTGCACCGACGCCGCGGCCTACCTCGAGTCCTGCGAGCCGGGGAGCTACGGCGGCTTCACCCTCTCCAACGTGCTCGACGGAGCGCCTCCCGAGTACCGGGAACGGCTGCTCGCGGCGGTCGACCGGGCGGCGCGTCCGGATGCGGTGCGGGTTCTCCGGAGCTTCGGCGAGCCTCCCGGCGCCAGCTCCACCAACGTCGCCGCCGCCGACCGCTCGATGCTCTGGGGAGTGGTCGAGGTGCAGCCCGTGCCCTCTTGACCCGCCGAGCGCCTCTGCCCCAGAACCCCAGGCCGGTTTCGTTTGGCTCTCTCCGACTACGACTTCGACCTTCCCGACGCGCTCATCGCGCGGGTGCCGCTCGAGCGGCGGGACGCGTCGCGCCTGCTGGTGCTCGACCGGGCCTCCGGCGCCCTCGCGCACCGGACGTTCCGTGACTGGCCAGGGCTGCTCCGCCCGGGAGATCTGGTGGTGCTCAACGACACTCGCGTCATCCCGGCGCGCCTGCTCGGACGGAAGCAGGGAAGCGGCGGCCGGGTGGAGCTGCTCCTGGTCCGCCCGGACGCAGACGTCGAGGCCGCGGGTGCGCTCGCGCGCCCCGCCGGTGCGGTCAGCTGGGTATGTCTCGGCCAGGCCAGCAAGGGGCTCCGGGCGGGGACGGTGGTCGAGCTCGAGGGCGGCTCGGCGACCGTGCTGGAGGCGCTCGGCGAGGGCGAGCTCCGCGTCCGCTTCGAGGCCGGGGGCTCCGTCGCGTCACTGCTCGAGCGCGCCGGCCGCGTCCCGCTGCCTCCGTACGTGGCGCGCGAGGCCACGCCCGAGGATCGGACCCGGTACCAGACGGTCTATGCCCGGGCGGACGGCTCGGTGGCCGCCCCCACCGCGGGGCTGCATCTGACGGCCGAGACGTTCTCCACGCTCGAGGAGCGGGGGGTCGAGCGCCGCTTCGTCACCCTCGACGTCGGCCCCGGGACGTTCCTCCCCGTGCGCGGCGACGACGAGTCCACCCACCGGATGCACGCCGAGCGCTACCACGTCCCGGAGGAGACCGCCGAGGCAGTGAACCGCGCGCGCCGCGAG
>JADGQZ010000188.1 GCA_017881345.1 Myxococcaceae bacterium
GGAAGGGTCCGGAGGGCAAGGCGCTGGTGCTGTGGAAGAAGAACGGCAAGACCTGGGAGCTCTACCGGGACATCTGGAACGGTGACGCGCCGCCCCCGGAGCCGCCGAAGCCCGCGCCGGCGGTGGTGGCGCCGCCGCCCACGAAGTAGGAGCGTCCGCCATGCTCGGGGAGGCGCTGATCGACGTCGAGACCGCGCAGCGGGCGATCGACGGAAGCCCCTTCGGGCGCTGGTGGGGCTACCAGGTCGAGGAGCTCGGGGCGGGCTATGCCCGGGTCCTCCTCCCGTTCCAGCCGAACTTCGAGCGTCCGGGCGGAGTGCTCCAGGGCGGCTGCGCGATGACGCTGGCGGACGTCGCGTTCTGGATCGCCGGGATGACGGTGACGGGCGAGGATCTGTCGGCCCTCACTCTGCAGATGAGCTCGTCGTTCCTCCGGCCGGCGCTGCTGGGGGACCTTCGCTCGGAGGCAAAGATCCTCCGCGCTGGCCGGCGGATCCTCTACGGCGAGGCCTCGGTCCTGGACACGAAGGGCAACCTCCTCACCCACCACGTGATCACGTACATGCGACCGGACGCGGCTGGTTCCTGAGGCGCGACGGGTCGCGTCCGGTGGGCGGTCTGGCGGCGGGCGATGCGTCCGACACCTCGGAGGCTCGGTTCTGGACGCCGGGGCATCGGGTCTGGACGACCGGACAAGCAATCCGGTCTCCACCTCGGCAGAGCATCTCCGGAGCTCCCATGACCGCGCCCTCACCTCTCGCCACCCGATGCCGTGGGACCTGATCGCGGGAGCCTACGAAGCCGAGGTGCTGCCCCAGTTCGAGCACTTCGCACGCGAAGCGTTGCGACTCGCCGCGCCTCCACCCGGCGCGCGCGTGGCCGACGTCGCCTGCGGTCCGGGCACGCTGGCGCTTCACGCCGCCCGGGCAGGATTCGCCGTGGACGCGGTGGACTTCTCGACCGAGATGGTCGACCGGCTCGAGCGACGGCTCCGCTCCGAGTTCATCCCGCGCGTCACTGCACGGGTCGGCGACGGACATGCGCTCCCGCTGGCCGATCGGGCCTACTCCGGCGCGTTCTCGATGTTCGGCCTGATGTTCTTCGCCGACCGTGCCCGGGGATTCGCCGAGCTCCGGCGCATCCTGGCACCCGGCGCACGCGCAGTGATCTCGAGCTGGCAGCCGCTCGAGACGATCCCCGCGATGGCGGCGATGTTCGGCGCTCTCCGGGATGCGCTCCAAGGGACGCTCGGCCAGGGCAGCGGCCCGGAGGACAGAGAGATGCCGCTAACGACGCCCGAAGCCTGCCGTGTCGAGATGGGAAGATCCTTCGTCGACGTGGAGGTTCATCCAGCATCCATCGTCGTGGCCCACGCTTCGGTGGAGGCCCTCTGGGCGTCGATGGAGCGGAGCATGGCTCCCATCGTCCTGATGCGGCGGGGCCTCGGGGAGCGCTGGGCCCCTCTCGCCAGAGCCGCGCGGGCCGCGATGGCGGGAGTGCTCGGGAACGGGCCGGTGAAGCTGACGATGAACGCCTGGCTGACGGTGGGGGTCGCCGGCGCGTAGGTCCTTTTGCCAATATTCAGCGGCTCCGAGGCAATCGACGCTGCCGCGATGATCCTCCACCGGAGATTCTCGAGTGGCGCTGCGTTCGTCCTCCTCGTCGCGGCCCTCGCGTCGGTCCACGGACCGGAGGCTCGCGAGAAGGACCCGCTCCCGTCCTGGAACGATGGACCGACGCGATCGGCCATCGTCGGCTTCGTCGAGAAGGTCACCCGCAAGGGCTCGCCCGACTTCGTCCCTCCCGCCGAGCGGATCGCCACCTTCGACAACGACGGCACGCTGTGGGCCGAGAAGCCCTTCTACTTCCAGGCCCTGTTCGCGCTCGAGCGGGTGAAGGCGCTGGCGCCCCAGCACCCGGAGTGGAAGGAGCAGGAACCGTTCGCATCGGTTCTCCGCGGGGACCTCCCGAAGGTGCTGGCCGGGGGCGAGAAGTCGCTCGTCGAGCTGCTCATGGCCACCCACGCCGGGATGAGCACCGAGGAGTTCGAGCGGATCGTCAAGGACTGGATCGCCACCGCCCGCCACCCGACCACCAAGCTGCTCTTCACCGAGATGGCCTATCAGCCGATGATCGAGCTCCTCGCCTATCTGCGGGCCAACGGCTTCAAGACCTTCATCGTCTCCGGCGGTGGTATCGAGTTCATGCGCCCCTGGACCGAGCGCGTCTACGGAGTCCCGCCCGAGCAGGTCATCGGCAGCAGCATCAAGACCGCCTTCCAGATGAAGGACGGCAAGCCCGTGCTGATGCGGCTGGCGCAGGTGAACTTCATCGACGACAAGGCCGGCAAGCCGGTGGGCATCAACGAGGGCATCGGGCGTCGGCCGGTGGCGGCCTTCGGGAACTCGGATGGAGATCTCGAGATGCTCCAGTGGACCGCCGCAGGCCCCGGCGCACGGTTCTGCCTCATCGTCCATCACACCGACGCGAAGCGTGAGTGGGCCTACGACCGCGACAGCGACGTGGGTCGGCTCGACAAGGCGCTCGATGCGGCGAAGGCGAACGGCTGGACGGTGGTCGACATGAAGAACGACTGGAAGCGGATCTACGTCGGTCCGAAGTAGTGCCGGGCGGCTCTCGGTCCGTCTTTCCGCGCGCGCGCCTCATCCCAGCGGCGCCAGCGTTCCTGACGGAGGTACTGCCCGGCGAGACCGGACGGCGACACGTCCTGCGATGTCAGGACCTCACCGCCCCGCAAGCAGCCGTCCCCTCCTCCACAGAAGGACGATGGCGACCAGACCGAGGAAGGCGGCCGCGCTGCCGCCCGTGCTCGAGCAACCGGAAGAACCGCCACCGGGCTTCGGGGGCGGCGTGCTGCCCCCGTCCGGGCTCCCTGCATCGGGCGCTGGGGGCGTTCCCCCGTCTCCCGTGATGCCCAGGACCGACTGGATGCGAGCCCAGTGCGCTGCGCAGTTCGTCTGCACCGGCGCACAGGTGAGGGGTCCGAGGAGCTCGGTGAAGCTCATCATCGGCTGGAAGCTCTGGCCGTTGTCGTCACTCGTGGCGAGGCTGAAGCGATCGGCGACCATGTCGGCGCAGGCGTAGATCCGGGCCGTCCCCGGTCGCTGGCCGAGGCATCGAAGGTGCGGCGCGTTGAGCACGGAGAAGTCCGTCGCTCCGGCCGGCCGCACGTAGAGCTTGCCCGTCCGTGTACCGGCGTAGAGGGCGCCGTCACCGGCCCTCAGGAATGCCGAGAGGGACGTCCCGATCGGGGGGAGCACGGTCTGGAAGCTCTGTCCGCCGTTCTCGGTCATGAGGATCGAGTCGGAGGTGGCGGTCACCAGACGGAGGTAGACCTTCTGATCGTCCTCGGGGTCCACGGCGAGGATGCGCGGCTCGGTCCCGGAGGGGATGGCGAGTGGTGCCGACGTCCAGTGCGCGCCTCGATCCGTGCTGGAGAGGAACCGCGCGCCGCCGCCGGAGACCGAGACCGTGGTCGCGTAGGTCATCCCGGGCTTCGAGCGGGCGATCTCCACGCCGGTCAGGAGATCCGGCGTCTCGTAGAGGTGCGGAGTGTCGAAGCTCTTTCCCCCGTCGTTCGAGGCGACGATGTAGCTGACGACGTTGGTGGGATTGAAGACCACGCCGATCGCCAGGACGAACGTCGCGTCGTTCGGGTCCGGGAACAGGTCGGTGACTCTCACTCCGGCCGCCACCCCGGTTGCGGTCGGCCACGTGCAGGCGTCGTCCTCCGAGCGCGTCACCGTGAGGGCGTCCGCCAGGAGCACACCCGCGGCCGTCACCTGGTAGAAGCTCACCGAGGTGTTGGAGAGCGCGGCGTTCGAGCTCGAGACCACCCAGGGCTCGCAGGTGTAGCGCCACGTCGCCCCGTCGTCCTCCGAGGTCAGCAGACCGAAGTTCGCGCCCAGCAGGACCCGGTGCGGGGCGCCGGGCTGGAAATGAATGCTGAACTCGTCCGGGAAAGCGCCGTTGGCCCATGCGGGGCGCGCATGGAGCAACCAGACGGCGCACAGCGCGAGCACGGCTCGGAACCAGCCTGAATGGCGCGCCCTCATCGCTCCGCCAGACCCTCCTCTAGCACGGTGGCTCCCGCCGTCCGTCTGGCTCGAAGGTCCGCGGCCGGCCTTCCCGCGACGGGGGCGACTGTTCCGTTGCCAACAGCAAGGCGACGCCCGTCCAGACAGGGGCACTCAGAGAGCGGCTGCTCGACCGCCCATTTCGAACGCGTTGCGTCTTGATTGGTCGGTGGCGCCGTGGGACGAGTCGACAACTCGAAACGATAGTCCTGTGGAGGGGCACCATGGGGAAGGCCTTCCGTGTCCGTTCAGGCGTCCGGAACAGTGCCTCGGGTCGAGGATTGTCGGGGCGAACCCTCGTCCTCGCGCTTGCGTCGTTGCTGATGACCTGCGGGAGCGAGCCCCAGCCCGCGACAACCACGCCGCCCGTTGCCTGGACGAAGCCTGTGCCCAAGGCCACTTGCGGCGCGACCGACCGGGTCGAGCCCGGGCTCCAGGGCCAGACCAGCATCGCCGACCGGACGTCCGGCGCCTCCGAGACCGCGTACAACTGCAACCTCGAGCTGGTCGGCCAGGCCCAGGGTGAAGGTGGCGAGTGGCAGCTCACCTGGTTCAACGACTGCGCGTACTACGGGACGTACAACAACGCCCAGCAGGCCCACCTTGGCACCGTGGTGATCGATGCGTCGAACCCGGCGAGCCCGCAGGTGACCACATACCTGACGGAGCGGGCCACGCTCGATCCGTGGGAGTCGCTCAAGGTGAACGAGCCGCGCAAGCTGCTCGGCGCCACCAAGGGGCCAGGCTTCGGTCCCACGCAGCCGACGGACCGGCAGTTCGCGTTCTACGACATCTCGTCCGACTGCAAGCACCCGGCGCTGCTCTCGGACATCGACGTTCCCGGCCACACCGGCCACGCCGGCGACTGGGCTCCTGACGGAATGACCTACTACGGCACCGGCGCGGGCGGCACGGGCTTCACCGCGATGGACGTCTCCGACCCGGCGCATCCGAAGCTCATCGGCCACTACGCCGAGGAGATGGACTCGACCCACGACATCTCCATCAGCAACGACGGGAAGCGGGCGTATCTCACACGCTGGGGCAACTTCGTACCCTTCGGCCTGCCCGGGCCCAACGGGTTGGTGATTCTGGACACGAGCGGCATCCAGGCCCGGGACGCCGGCTTTCCGCCGCGGGTCGTCGGCCAGTTCTACTGGGAGGACGGAGGGACGGCCCAGCAGACCATCCCGGTCACCTTCAAGGGGAAGCCTCACATCATCTTCACCGACGAGTGTGGGTACGGGCCGCTCGCGTCACCAGCGGATTCCCGCTTCGAGGCGTGCCGGCGCGGGATATCGCCACACGGCTTCGCGCGGATCATCGACATCAGCGACGAGACGGACCCCAAGCTCGTCTCCAAGCTGATGCTGGAGGTCAACGATCCGGCGAACTGCGACAAGTTCCTCAGCGACTTCCCGACGGACACCTCTGCGCTCGACAACTACGGCTACTCGTCCCACTACTGCACACCGGACACGAAGACCGACCCGAAGATCCTGGCGTGCGGTTACTGGGGCGCCGGCCTGCGGGTGTTCGACATCCGCGATCCCTACAAGCCGAAGGAGATCGCCTACTACAAGCCGCCGGCGCAGCGGACGAAGTTTCTCCCGGCGTCGTCCATGTGGAACGACTACGGAGGTAAGGACCGGACGACGGACCGCGTCTCCGCCAACGTACGCTTCCGGACCATCGGGAACGAGAACTACCTGTGGTTCGTCGGGCAGGACAACGGCTTCATGATCGTGCGCTTCACGAAGCCGATGTCCCAGCTGCTGCCCTGATCGTCAGCCAGAGTCCTACTTCGCCGGATCGCTCGCCGCCGGCTTCTCCTTCGCGTCGTCCGCGCTCTCGCGGAGCAGGCGGATGGCGTCGAGCCGCTCGGGGAACGACCGCGCCGAGTCCAGGGCCGCCCGCAGCTCGGCGCGGGCGAGCACTGCCTGGCTCTCCTTCACGTAGACGGCGGCGAGGTGGAAGCGGGTGCTCGGCTCGTCGGGCGCGGCCTTGACGGCGGCCTGGAGCAGCTCGCGGGCCCGCGCCGTCTCGCCGGCTCGAGCGTGCATCCATCCGAGCGCATCGAGAAGGGCCGGGTCGGAGGGCCGATCGGCCTGTAGGTCTTGAAGGATCTGTCGCAACCGCGGTGACGGCGGCGCGTCCTTCCCGGACGATGCGAGCAGCGAGCCCAGCCGGTACTCGACGAGGTCCAGGTCTGGTCGCCGGGAGAGGATGCGCTCGTAGGCCTCGATCGCCTCGGAGGGATTGCCGAGGTCGGCGGCGAGCTTCGCCAGGCTCATCTGCAGCGCGACGTTCTCCGGAAAGCGCTGGACGCCCTGCCGGCAGACGTCTGCGGCGTCCGCGGCCCGATCGAGCTCGAGGTCGAAGCTCGCCAGGTGTCCATAGGACGCGGGGGAGCCGGCCTTCCCCACCAGTCCCCCCTTCAGGGCCGCCTCCGCCCGAGCCGGATCGTGGCCGTCCATGTACGCGCGCGCGGCCAGGTAGCGGGCGAAGGCGAACGGTGGGTCCTGCTCCGCCACCCGGAGGGCCCGGTCGCCGGCGAAGCTGGCCCCGTTCCGGCGCGACCAGGTCTTGGCCAGGGCGGCCAGAATGACTGGCGAGCGCGGTGACGCGGCCAGGGACTCCGATAGCTGCGTTTCGGCCGCGGTCGGGTTGCCTCGGGCGAGCTCGAGGATGCCGCCCAGGAACGCGGCGAAGGCCGTGTCCGGATAGGTGCGGCGGGCGGAGTCGACGACGCGCTGCGCGTCGCTCCAGCTCTGTTGCCTGAGCTGGACCTCCAGGGCCTGGCGCATCTGGGCGAGGCGCCCGGGCCAGTGCTCCCGCCCGAGCACGGCAGGATCGGTCGCCGCCATCCTCGCCTCGGCGCGGATGCGAGCCGAGGGCGCCGGGGCCGGACCCAGCTCCCGGCCGACCGTGTCGGCCACGAGCGCGGCGACGGCGGCTCGATCCTTCTGCGCCGCGTTCACGGAGGCCTGGAGCTCGCGCAGCAGGCGGGAACGCGGCAGGAGCTGCACCGCGTCGCTCAGCTGCGCGAGCGACGGCTCCACCTCTCCGACCGCCGCGTCCACGATGGAGTGCAGGGCCAGCGCCTCCTCGTCGGCGGGACGCTGCGAAAGGAGCTCATCGAGCTCCCTGCGCGCCGCCTGCGGGTCGTTCTCCCGAAGCTCCACCCGGGCCAGCGTCAGCCGGGCTGCCGGATCGCCGCGCACGCGGATCGCCTCCTGCAGCATCGCCGCGGCGTCGGGGCCATGGCCCTGCTCGGCCAGCAGCCACGCGAGCGGGTTCACGACCGCCGGAGCCTGGCCGACGGCCGCGATCCCTCGCCGCGCGGCCTCGATGCCGGCGTCGACACCGCGCGAGCGGGCCGCGCTCCGGACGAGCAGCGCCCACGCGGCGGCATCCTTGGGAGCCCCCGCGACCGCCGCCTCGGCGTCGATCAGAGCACCGTGGTAGCGGCCCAGGCGAAGACGGACGTCACCGCGGATCCGGCGCGCATCGGCGCGCTTCAGGTCCGCGTCAACGGCGCTGTCGAGGGCGGCGTCGGGCGGCGCGAGAAGCCCGGTGCGGAGCATCAGGTCGGCGAGGCCGATCCAGCCTCTCGGATCCTCGGGGTGCATCTCGGTGAGGGTCTGGAACTCGAGGAACGCCAGCTCCCAGTCGCCGAGGCTCAGCTCGGTGACCGCGAGCTGGTGGCGTGGGTCGGCCGCGTCAGGCTGCAGCCGGAGCGCAGCGCGGAGGTCGTGCCGCGCCCCGTCGAGCTCGCGCGCAGCAAGGTGCGCTTGCGCCCGCCGGACGAGGCTCGCTGCGCGCAGCTCGGCGACGAACCGGGAGCGGACGATCCACGGCAACGCGACCGTCACCCCGACGACGACGCCGAGCACGACCCAGGTCCGGGCCTTCAGCCGGAGGTGGCTCAACCGCATGCGCGGTCACGATACGCCGGATTCGCCGAGGGGGAGTCGATGCGGACGGTGGTCGCCGCCCCAGGCGACGAGATGCATGGGCGAAAGGTTGAGCAGCCGGCAGCTCGCTCGCACAGCGACGGCAGGCGGGCTCAGGCCGCCCCGGCGCCCGGCATCTCGCCGAGCGGCCGGAGCAGGACATCGCGTGGCTTGGCGCCATCCGCGGGGCCGACCACGCCGTCGCGCTCCATGCGCTCGATCATCCGCGCGGCGCGGTTGTAGCCGATGCGCATCTTCCGCTGGAGCATCGAGATGCTCACCTGGCGCATCTCGCTGACCGTCGCCAGCGCCTGGTCGTAGAGCTCGTCGCTCAGCTCGTCCTCGGCCCCGGCGTCGCCCAGGTCCTCCTCGCGCGGCCGGAGGATCGACTCGTCGTAGACCGGCTTGCCCTGCGCCTTGAGGTGGTCGACGGCGCGCTTGATCTCCGTCTCGCTGACGAACGCCCCGTGCACCCGCACCATGTTGGCGCTGGTCGGCGGCATCAGCAGCATGTCGCCCATCCCCAGCAGCGACTCGGCGCCCACCGTCCCGAGGATGGTCATCGAGTCCGGCTTGCTGCGGAGCATGAAGCTGATGCGCGTCGGGAAGTTCGCCTTGATGACGCCGGTCACCACGTCGGTCGACGGCCTCTGCGTCGCGACCAGGAGGTGGATGCCGGCGGCGCGGGCCATCTGGGCGAGGCGGGCGATCGACGTCTCCACCTCGCGGCTCGCCACCATCATGAGATCGGCGAGCTCGTCGATGATCACCACCAGGTACGGGAGCTTCTTCAGCTCCTTCGGCTTCTTCTCCGCGCCGGGCTCGGCATCGGCGAATTCCGCCGCGGACGGCTCGCCCTCGGGCTCCAGCGTCGTCCGCAGGTCCTCCGCGGCCGCGAGCGGGGAGGCGACGCCCAGCGTCTCTTCCTTCGCCCGGGCCAGCGCCTCGTCCTCGGACTCGCCCTCGCCCACGTCGACCACCAGCAGCGCCGACTTCTTCGGCTTCTTCTCCTCGCGCTTCTTCTCCAGCAGCACGCGGGCGTCGCCCTTCGCGCTCTCCACCAGCTTGTTGTAGCCGGCGATGTTCCGTACCCCGACCTCGGAGAGCAGCTGGTAGCGCCGCTCCATCTCCTCCACCGCCCAGCGCAGCGCGAGCGCCGCCTTCTTCGGGTCGGTGACCACCGGCAAGAGGAGGTGGGGGATGCCCTCGTAGACGCTCAGCTCGAGCATCTTCGGGTCCACCATGATGAAGCGGACCTCCTCGGGCGTCGCCTTGAGGAGGATGCTCATCACCATCGAGTTCATCGCCACCGACTTGCCGGACCCGGTGGTGCCCGCCGCCAGCACGTGCGGGGCCTTGGCCAGGTCCATCACGTACGGCATCCCCTCGATGTCCTTGCCCAGCGCCATCGTCAGCTTGCTGCCCGCGCGCTGGAAGACGTCCTGCTCGACGATCTCCTTGAGGAACACCGTCTCGCGGTCGCGGTTCGGCACCTCGATGCCCACCACGCCCTTGCCCGGGATGGGCGCCACGATGCGCACCCGCATCGCCTCCATCGCCATCGCCAGGTCGTCCGCCAGGGACGCGATCTTCGACACCTTGATGCCGGGGCCCGGGAGGAACTCGTACATCGTGACCACCGGGCCGGGGCGGATCTCCACCACCTCGCCCACGATGCCGAAGTCGGCCAGCTTCGCCCGCAGCTTCTCCGCGGTGGTGAGGAAGGCCTCCTTGTCCAGCGCGCTCCGCTCCGGGCGGTCGAAGTCGAGCACGTCGAGCGGGGGGAGGGTGAACTGCGTCCGACCGCCCACGAACTCGAACTGGTCCTGGTCCTTGTGCCTGGTCGGCTTCGGGGGCGCCTTCGGCTCGACGATGAGCGGGGTGCGCGCCTCGGGGCCCCGCGCGATTGCCGGGACGATGGCCCCCACGGTCGCGGACCCGGCTGCCTCCACCACCGCTGCGGCGGCGGAAGCGCCGGCGGCGACCACGGGCACCGGCGCGGTCACGATCTCCGGCTGGTCACCCCTTCGGCGCTTCCGCGGAGTCTCGGCCGCCGGGGCACTCGCGGTGGCCAGCTCGCGCGTCCAGACCGGATCCGCCCCGGGCTGCAGCGGCGCCATGCCCGGCGCCTCCCTCGAGCGCTCGAGGGCGCGGTTCTCGGACTCGCGGGTCAGCCGGAGCGCCTCCTCGGCAACGGCCTCGGCCTCCATCGCCTCCGCCTCGGCCTGGGTCAGATCCTCCTCGTCGGCCTCGAGCTGCGCGAGGAACGCCGCCTCCTCCAGCTTCGCCGCGGCGCGCGACTCGACCCTCGCCGCGAGCACCTTCTTCTGGGACTGCCAGAGCGCGACGAGGCCGGTGCGGACCCTGGCCCCGAGCTCGCCGAGCACGTGCCCGAGCGCCGCCACCCCGCGGAGCAGCGCGAAGTTGGTCGCGACCAGCATCGCGGCGAACGCCACCGACGAGACGACGATGACCGTCCCGACCACGTTGAACAGGTCCACGAGCCACGTGGACACCTCGACTCCCACGGCGCCGCCGGGCGGGTTCCGGGGGTGGAGCCCGGGCGTCCCCAGGCCCAGCTGGACCAGCGCGCAGGTCGCCACCAGCAGCACCAGCGCGGCGAGCACCTGGGGCCAGCGCCTCTTCTCGCGCCTTCCGACCAGGAAGACCCCGGAGACGTAGACCCCGGCGAGGGGGATGGCCGGTGCGGCGAGCCCCAGCAAGCCGCCCAGGAGCGCCGCCAGCGCGTGCCCGACCGGCCCGGCGCCGTTGTGCGCAGTCCGCGGAGCCGCGGGTCCTGGGTCTGTCAGGAGGGCAACGAGGGCCAGCGACGACAGGGCCAGGAGTGCCACGCCCACGAGTGCGCGGTGACCCACCCCCGTCCCCTCGACGCGCCGGACCGCGAGCGCCTTCTTGCGCGACGAGACCTCCTGCTTCGACAGGATCTTCTTCTCTGAACGGGGCCGCCTGGCCGCCATGCCGTACCGCTCCCTCGCCCCCGAGGGGGGCTACCTGTTGCGCCCTGAAGCAGCAGTCGACTGTCGAGCCATGCCCGGGGGTGGTCAATTTTCCAGCCCTGTGCGATGCACGATGACCCGGCATGGACGTCCGCTGCGAGCGGTGCAAGACGCTGTACGAGCTGGACGAGGCGCGGGTCTCGGACGCGGGGACCACGGTGCGGTGTACGTCCTGCGGCCATGTGTTCCGCGTCCGCAAGAAGGTTCTGCTGATGACTGAGGCCGTGGGCGCCGGGGGCGAGTCCGCCGCCGTCCCCCCGCCCATCGTCGAGAAGCCGCCCTGGCGCGTCCGGAGCCCGAACGGCCGGGTCATCGCCTTTCGCGAGCTGACCTCGATGCAGAAGTGGATCGTCGAGCGGAAGTTCGGCCGCGACGACGAGATCAGCCTGCACGGAGACCACTGGAAGCGGCTGGGCGACATCGCCGAGCTGCAGCCCTTCTTCCTCCTGCTGGAGGAGGTGGACCGCGTCCACGAGCTCGAGGAGCGCCTCCGGAAATACGAGCTGCCGGATGAGGCGCCGTCGGCCCTCGAGCGCGCCCTGAGTCCCCTGGCAGCCGAGCCGGTCCGTCCCACGCCCACACCGATCCGGCTCGACGCCCCCATCCAGCCGCCCCCGGAGCCCGCCTCGGGCAACGGCTTCGCCGCCATGGGGGCCGTGCCTGCCGCCGGCCCCGAGGCATCGGGAGGCCCCGAGCGGATCGAGGAGGCTGCCCCTCCGGCGCCCAGGACCGAGCCGCCGCGGACTCCCCCACCCTCCGCCTTCTCGCTCGAGGACATCCGGGAGGCCACCCGTCCCTCGCCGGAAGACCCGCCCATGCCCGAGGGCACGGTCGAGCCCCAGGCCCCCGCCGAGGAGGCAGACCAGCCCGAGTTCACCCGCCGCGCCGGACTGGGCGTCGGCACGAACCCGGTGCAGGACGCCGACGACTGGGAGCCGGCGCGGCCCAGCAGCAAGGCGCCCTGGGTGGCGGCGGTCCTCATCGTCGGCGCCATCGCGGTGGCTGCCGCCGCCTATCTCCAGATCTGGGTCCCGGCGCAGGAGGAGAAGCTCCGGCAAGAGGCCGAGCGGGCCCGCGTCGACCAGTCGCAGCGGTCGCGCGCCGCCGAGGACGCCGACGTGCGGGAGCGCGAGCGCAAGGCCAAGGAGGAGCTGGTCGCCGGGATGGCCGCCAGGGCCGACGCGGGCACCGCGACCAGCACTCCCGCGGTCGTGGACGCCGGCACCGGGGGGAGCCCCCCCGCCGAGCCTGCCCACGGGTCCACCGAGCCGCCGCGCGGGTCCGCCGCCCCTGTGGCCCCGGTCACCCCCGCCCCCGCCTTGGCCCGCGCGAAGCCTCCTGGGCCGCGGGCGCGCAGCTTCGACGACTGGATGGCCCAGGGGGACCGGGAGCGGGAGCACGCGCGCGCCCGGGCCGCCCTGAACGCCTACGACCGCGCCATCCGGGTCGAGCCGTCCCGCCCCGAGGCCTACGTCGGTCAGGGCCGCGCGCTGCTCACCCTGGGCGATTCCCGCTCGGCCATCGCCGCCTTTCGCAAGGCGCTGGGAGTCAATTCCCGGTATTCCGTGGCCGAGTTCTGGCTGGGCGAGGCCCACCGTCGCGCGGGTCAGAACGCCGAGGCCGCGGCCGCCTTCGGCCGTTACCTGGAGGCTGCACCCGAGGGCGCGGAGGCAGCCCAGGCGCGAGAGGCCTTGAACGGGCTTCCGTAGCCGGGCAGAAGGGACGAACCATGCTGGACAAGCCTTCCAAGGTAGAGGACGAGTACTTCGCCCGCGAGGACGTGGAGAAGAAGCGGAAGCTGGCCTTTCAGCAGGCCCAGGTCATGGCCGAGCAGCAGAAGGAGGCCCTCCGCACGCTCCACTACATGAAGTGCCCGAAGTGCGGCTTCGACCTCCACACCCTGAAGCGAGGCGAGGTGGACCTCGACACCTGCTTCAACTGCAAGGGTCTGTGGATCGATGCCGGGGAACTGGCGCACTTCCAGAAGCAGCTCGAGTCCCCCGAGCAGCGGCACGCGGTGGTGAGCGCGCTCCTGAACATCTTCAAGAACGACTGACCATGTCGCTGACCCTGGAAGAGGTCCGGCACGTGGCCAGCCTGGCCCGTCTCTCGCTCTCCGCCGAGGAGGAGGCGCTGATGCAAACCCAGCTCAGCGCGATCCTGGACGCGGTGGCCGAGCTGTCGCGCGTGGACACGGCCTCGGTCGAGCCCACGTCGCACGCCGCGGGTGAGGTCGCACCCTGGCGGGCGGACGAGGTGCGCCCATCCTTCCCGCCCGGGAAGGCGCTGGGCAACGCGCCGGCGAAGGTGGGCACCAGCTTCGCCGTCCCGAAGATCATCGAATAGCCCGATGGAACTGACCGAACTGTCCATGCTCGCGCTGGGCAAGAAGCTCGGCTCCGGCGAGCTGTCGAGCGTCGAGGCGGTGCGTGCCTGCCTGGCGCGCGTCGACCGCTTCGACGGGAAGGTGAAGGCCTTCCTCCGGGTGGACCGGGAGGGCGCGCTGGCGCAGGCGGAGGCGGCCGATCGCCGGCGGAAGGAGGGCAAGCGCGCTGGACCGCTCGATGGCGTGCCCATCGCCCTCAAGGACCTCTTCCTGACCGAGGGGCTGCCCACCACCGCGGGCTCGCGGATCCTCGAGTCGTTCGTCGCGCCCTACGACGGCACCGCGGTGAAGCTCCTGAGGGCTGCCGGCACCCCCATCCTCGGCAAGCTGAACATGGACGAGTTCGCGATGGGCAGCTCGACCGAGAACTCGGCGTACTTCCCCACCCGGAACCCCTGGAACCTCGCGCTGAGCCCGGGCGGCAGCTCGGGCGGCTCGGCCGCGGCGGTCGCCGCGGGGCTGGTGCCGCTCGCGCACGGCTCGGACGGCCTCGGGTCGATCCGGATCCCGGCCGCGGTCTGCGGGCTGGTCGGCGTCAAGCCGGGCCGGGACGTCGTCCAGCCGTGGGACGACTCGCC
>JADGQZ010000189.1 GCA_017881345.1 Myxococcaceae bacterium
ATGGGTTGGCCCGCGCCATGGGCTTCCCCACCGCGCAGGAGAACGCCTCGCGGAACTCCGGCTGGTCGCCAGGACGTAGTTCACCCGGTACTCGTGGAGGGAGTGCGGATTCGTCCGCACGACCACGCGGGCGAACTCGGGCCGGATGTTCTGGCACCAGGAGAAGGCGTTCCCGGCGAAGAAGCGCTGCCGGGTGGTGAGGCCGTCCGGTCCCTTCGCGGTGGGAGACGTTCCAGCCTTGGAGAGGGCGCGGTCCAGCGCCGCGTAGGCCAGCCGGATGCCCCCGTTGTCGGGCGATGTCCTCGCCCTGGGTGAGCTTCCCGTTGGTCTTCACCCCGAGCCCGGGCACCTCGTGGGTGTACTGGTCCACGATGCACTGGCTCCGCTCCTGGTAGGCCTTCGCGTCCGCCGGGGTCCACCAGTCGGTGACCATCTGGTCCACGCGATGCGTGCTCTCCGGGGGAAATGCGCGCTGGACGTACGCTGTGCCGAGCGCCTCCCCGAGGTCGCGATCGACGATCGACACGCACCGTCGCCAGCGGGGAAGCAGCTTCTTGCTGCCCTGGAGCGTGTGGGCAAAGAAGTCCCAGTTCTCCTGGACGAAGGCTGCAGACAGAAGTGGTGCCTGACCGTGCAGCGTCCACCAGCGGAGGTAGGTCTTCCAGTCCGCGAGCGGCGCGTCCTTGATGAGCTACTCCATTCCGGTGAGGAACTCGGGGGTGGCGTCCAGGTAGTGCTTCGGCGTGGGCGCACCGATGGCGGCGAGATACGCGTCCCAGTCGAACGAGGGCGCCGTCGCCTTGAGCTGGGCGAGGCTCCGCACGTTGTTCAGCGCCTGGGGGGCCCGGCGGCGGACGTTGTCCATGGACACCTTCGCCAGCGCGGTCTCCATCCGGAGCACGGTCGCTGCCGAGACCTTCGCTGCGTCCGGCTTCTCACCGGCGAGCACGAACATCCGAGCGACGTGGTCCGCGCGTCCTCGCCCAGGTAGTAGTCGCGTCCCGGGAGCGCGAGCCCGCCCTGGTCCACCATCAGCACCGTGGTCTGCGCGTCGGCGAAGTCGGGCGTGGAGCCGAAGCCAAAGAGCACGGCGTCGGTGCCGTTGTTCCCCATGTCCCAGGCGCCCGGGAGCCCGAGATGGAGGACCGCCACCTCGCGGGCGAGCCCGCGCCGATCCGCGAGCCGGCCGATGCGGTCCAGGTCCGGCTTCAGTGGCGCGAGCCCGGCCTTCTCCACTCCCGGCTCGTCCATGCAGGCCGCCCATGCGTCGCCGATGAGCCGCTCGTGCTCCGGCCGTTTCGGATCCGGGTCGGCCGCCTTCTCCAGCGTCTGGCGGAGAAGGTCCTTGCTCCAGATTCCGAGTGGAGAGCTCGTTCCCAGGCGATCTCCTCGGCCGGGAGCGGATTGGCCGCGAGCCACTTCGAGCAGGCGAACGCGTAGAAATCGGTGCACGGGTCCTTGCTCCAGTCGAGCAGGGCGACGTCGAAGCGCGCCGGTTGCGGCGACTCGGCCGGTGCGGCGCGGGCGCTGGAGACGACGACCGCGGCGGCGAGCATCGGTTCGGTGCAGGCTGGAACGCAAAGGGTGGACCTCCGGCGAAATGCCGGCCGGAATAGCCCCGCCCGGGGGTGGCGGACGCGCGGCGCGCAGGCAACGGCGGCTGGCCGGAAGCCAGTGACGGCCGTCCCGGATCCGGGAATCAGCCGCCGCGGTCCGCGCGGCACCGCGTGCCGGCCGCAAAGGACGGCATTCCACCGCACGGTCCGGAAGCTCCTGTCTTTGCAGGTCCTTGCCGCTGTCGACGCCGCCGGCATCGCGTGACCCTCCGCAGGCCTCATCACGCAGCACCCGCGGAGGACCCAATGACACACGCACCGCAGCCCATCGTCCAATCCTCGAACACCCGCCCAGGGCTCGGCCTGCCGCTCGCCGCAGCTCTCCTCGCCACGGCGCTGCTCCTCGCCTGCGGGCGGCAAGAAGCAGACGCACCGGCGCGCGCCGAGCTGTCGCAGACGGCCCAGGCGCTTGCCGCGCCGAACCCCGTCACCGACTGGAGCGCGAGGGCACAGGCCGCCGTCGCTCCGGGCCGTGGCTCCGGGAGCGCGGCCTATCTCCAGGCCATGGTCCAGCTCGCCGTGTACGACGCGGTGGTGGCCATCCGGGGCACCTACGAGCCCTTCAGCACCCGCCTCGCGGCGCCCCCGGGGGCGGACCTCGCCGCGGCAGTGGCCACCGCGGCGCGGCAGGTCATCCGCCAGCGCGTTCCTGCCCAGGCCGCGTCGATCGATGCCCAGTACACCGCATACCTCGCCGGCATCCCCGATGGTCCGTCGAAGACCGGAGGGGTCGCGGTCGGAGAAGCCGCGGCGGCGGGGATGCTCGCGGCCCGTGCCGGCGACAACTTCAGCAGCAACCTTCCCTACGTCCAGCTGCCAGTCGGGCCGGGGGTGTGGGAGCCGACGCTGCCGACGCCACCGGTCGACTACAACCTCCAGTTCGTCGTTCCCTTCACCAGCGACTCCCCTGCGAGCTTCCGTCCGCGACCGCCGCCGGCGCTCGCCTCGTGGAAGTACGCGATGGACGTCCTGGAGGTGGAGGCGCTCGGCCGGGTCGACAGCAGCGTGCGCAGCGCACAGCAGCTCGACGTGGCGAAGTTCTGGTCGGAGAGCGCGTTCACGCTGTGGACCCGGGGGATCCGCAACCTCGCCATCGCCCGGGGCCTCGACGAGCTCGAGACCGCCCGGCTGATGGCGATGACCAGCCTCGCGGCGGCGGACACGCTCATCTCCTGCTGGGAGGCCAAGTACCACTACTTCGCCTGGAGGCCCGTCCATGCCATCACCCGGGCCGACACCGACGGGAACCCACTGACCGTCGCCGATCCGACCTGGACGGCGCTCCTCAACCAGAACCATCCCGAGTACCCGGCCGGTCACGCCTGCTTCGGCAGCGCGGTGGTCACCGCGCTCCGGCGATACTTCCGGAGCAGCTTCGTCTCCATGTCACTCGACAGCACCGCCGCCGCTCTCACCTCACCCGTTCATAAGTACGAGCGTCTGGCGGAGATCAACGACGAGGTCGAGGGCGCCCGCATCTGGGCAGGCGTGCACTTCCGGCACACGCTGCGGGTCTCGAAGAAGCTCGGCGAGACGGTCGCGAAGCACGCACTGCAGGGTCGCTTCCACCGGGTCAAGGACTGCCGGGACTACGAATGCGACGACGGAGAGGACGACGAGGAGGACGGGCACGATCCCGGGCCCCACCACGGGACCGAGCGACGCTGACGTCTCGCCGCGGGGGCGCTCGGCCGCACGGACACCACCGGCCGGCGCTCCCCGTGGGGTCCGGCCGGTCGCCAGGTCGGGAAATCGTGTCCTGGCCATGAAACACTCCGATGGCGATGAAGCCTCTCGTGGAGATCAACAACGGCGGCCGCGCGGGCTCGGTGACCTGCCGCGAGGGGCGACACTCCATCGCCCTCGACTGGGAGTTCGCCCTCTCCCCCGCCCTGGCGGTCATCTCCGGTCCGTCCTACGCGACTGGGCTCGCACTTGCCCGTGGGCAGCCGGGCGGCAGGCCGAGATCTTCGAGCACGTGGCGAGAGAGGTCGTCCGGCAGAAGGCGTCCGGATGCCGGTACGAGATCGATCTCGCCTCGGGCGTCATCACCGTGCTCGAGCGGAAAGGCGACGCGCGGCGCACCGGGAGCGGCGGGAAACGCACCGCCACCCTGGACAGCGTGGCGGAGCTCGACGAGACCGAGCTGGAGGATCTCATCGAGCTGATCCTCGCCGAAGGGGCGAGCGGACCGACGGTGGATGCCCTGGCGCAGATCGACCATCCACGTGCGCAGGCGATGGTGGACGAGGCCTCCCGTCACCACCTGTCGATCGACGTGCGTCTGGCCGCTGCGGAGGCTCAGCACGCACGCGGTCGGCTGACCGACCTCGAGGCGATCCTGGTCCGGGAGCTCCGGCTGCTCGACCGTCCGACCGACGGCCTCGCCCGGGCTCTGCGACTCGCCGAGGCGAATCCCACCCCGGCCGTGCGGCAGGCGCTGCTCTGGGCGAGCTGGAACCAGACCGAGTGCGCGCCGGAGTGTGCGCGGCTCGTGCTCAGGCTGACCCGCGGAAACGAGGCGGTGGCCACTTCCTCGGCCGTGCTCGCCAGCCTCGGTCTGCACCACAGCTACTTCGAGCGAAAGGCCGCGTTCGACGCGCTCTGCGCGACGCTGGGCATGACCCTCGATCCGAGCTGAGCCCACGGGAACGGCGGCCAGGCCCGGCCACTCCGCACGGCGAGTGGCCGGACCCCGGTGGACTCAGAGCGAGTTCACGAAGGCGAAGAGCGACTTCTGCTCCAGGTCGGAGAGCCTGCTGAAGCGGTCACGCGCCCGCTTCCCCTGACCGTCGTGCGCGAGGACTGCGTCCTCGAGCGTCGTCGCGCGGCCGTCGTGGAGGTACCGCGTCACGGCGGACACGCCCCAGAGCGGCGCGGTCCGGAACTCTCGACCCTTGCCGTCGCCGATCTCCAGCCCGTCGCCCAGGCTGCCCATGTCGTGGAGCAGGAAGTCGGAGTACGGGTGGAACGTCACGTGGTTCAGGGCCTGCACCGGAGAATCGCCCGTCCGGAAGGTGTCCCAGTGGCAGTGACTGCAACCGACGGTCGAGAAGATCACCCTGCCGACGAGCGTCTCGGCGGTCGGCGGCGCGCGGGGCGATGGCGCGAGCAAGGTCATGAAGTCGGCGACCTTGGTGACGCCGGAGCCATCGTCGTTGAGGGTGGGCATCGGATTGCAGGCCAGGAGCGAGCAATCCCCATTGGGGCAATTCTCGTTCGGGAACTCCGGGCTGGTGATGCCCATCTCGTTCAGGTAGGCGTCGCCACCGAACTGGTGCAGCGTCGGCACCTGACCCTTCCACCCGAACCGGCCGACGGCATCGGCGTTGCGGGCGATGTCATGCACCTTCGCCACCCGGCCCGCCTCGTCGGGGAAGAACGTGGACTCGATGCGAGCCACGTACGTGAACGTGCTCTCCGGGACCGCATCCACCAGGCCCAGCCCGAAGAGCGGGGTGCTCCGCCGCAGCGACGTCAGGGTCGCTGCCGCGGGAACCGTCTCGGCGACGAAGTTGCACTTGCCCGCGGGACCGATGCCGTTCGCCTGGATGAGCGACCCCCCGTACTGCGGCAAGGGGTCGAAGGTGCCCGATTCGGTCCTCGCGCCGAAGCGAGTTTCCAGGAGTGCGCTCCCTCCGCCCGATGCAGGGTCGCTGTGACATCGAGCGCACGAGGTCTCGTTGAACACCGGCCCGAGTCCATCCTCCGGCGTCTCCTCCTCCTCGAAGTCCGCCTTCCCTGCGGTGAACCGGTCCAGATCGGCCTGGAGAAGGCCGGGGAGCGGGTCTCCTGCCTTCGTCTGTCCTTGAGCTCGCAGTGCCGTCGCTGCCGAGGCGCGCTCCGAATCCGCCTCGGGTTCTGCGGGAAGCGGTCCGACGCTGCCGGTGCCACAACCTGCGCCGGACAGCAGCAGTACCAGCCCGACGGTGTTCGATCTCTTCGCGATGTTCATGGGGCCTCCCGTTCAGAGCCGGACGATCCGGCTCTCGGGGCCGTGTGAACCTCCCGCCTGTGCCGACTCAAGGCACGATGTGGGAGCGACGAGCGACTGCGCGCGCGCACCGACGATCGCGCAGCGGACGAGCGCGCGGCGACGGTGTCACGCTCGCGCGAACATCACCGGCGCGGCGGAACCATTGAGGGCTCCGCACCTCGAAGCGATCGCGTCCTCCGGGAAACTTCGCGCGACAATCGTTCGACACTGTTCCCGTGGAGCGGACCCCACGGTTTCCGGCGAGGCGAGGTCGGACGCTCGCCGCGCGGCCCGTGGGTCGACGTCGCAATGTTTGCGGACCGGCGCCAGTCGTCAGCTCGGTGGCGGGGCGAGCACGAGCTCGCGCCGGAGCGCAGCGCGCACGTCCTCGATCCGCACCCGGTGATCCGCCTCCTTGAACACCACGCGGTCACCGCGCCGGATGATCAGTCCGTGGCTCTCGAAACCCTGCGCCCGCACCTGCTCGGGCACACCGGGCGCGAGATGCTCCTCGGTGCGCACCGTCACCCGGGGACCGAACTCCGCTGGAAGCCCGCTCACGGCGGACCGCACCTGCGCGCAGACGCCTCAGTCGCGCAGGTACCAGTAGGTCACCTCGAGCGGAGGCTCCGGCCGGGAGCACCCGAGCGCGAGGAGCAGCCCGACGAAGGCCAGGCGGCCCACACGCCGGCTCAGTTCTGCGTGGCGTAGACGTAGTTCAGGCACATCTCGTCCGTGGTCTTCTCGCCCCAGGTCACCGCCGAGGCCGTCGGGTTGTCCCAGGTGCAGCTGAGGGAGAGCTGCGTGCCCACCGTGAGCGGCAGCGGCGTGGTGAAGAAGTACGCTTGCTGCCAGTGGAAGTCCCACGCGGGGATGTCGACCAGGCAGGTGTTCCCGGCCTTCACCGTGACCCGGCGTCCCTTGGTGTGCATGTGCGGGATGACACCCCAGAGCACGCCGCTGGCAGGCGAGGCGACCTGGATCGTCGAGGTGTAGCCGGTGGCGCCCGCCGGGATGCTGAACCCGAGGTTCGCCAGCGGAAGGATCGCCGCCGGCTTCGCCACCGGGCCACGCGCGAGCTGCATCTTGACCCGGGTGGTATCCGGCGCGCTCGGGCCAGCGGCGAGGTTGTAGTGAACCTGCATCACGACCACCTCGCCCGCCCTGAGCAGGATGCCGGTGTCGGCGGGGAAGCGCGTGGCCTGCGTGCCTGGCACCCACCCGCCGAGCAGCCGCGGGGTCCCCGACGTTCCCGGACCTCCGAAGCACGTCCAGCCCGGATCCGGATCCGCCGTGTCGGCGGCGATCGCGTCGAGCGCCGTGGTGGCGAAGAGCAGGACGTGGTGCACCAGCGGCCGCTGCTCGGGCTGGACGTCCACGCCCACGAGGTACTGGTTCTGGGTCAGACCGGGATCGAGCAAGAAGCAGTGGTAGTCGTCGCTGAGCGCGGCCTTTGGCGCGTACGGCTGGTCGGGAGCGAGCGTCAGGTCCACCCAGGGGAGGCCACCGTCCGGTGGAGAGAAGCTGACCGCCTTGCTCGAGTCACCCTCCGGAGTGCCTCCCGTCGCCCAGGCCACGATCGTGGCCACGTCGGCGTCGCTCAGCCGGCGCGAGGCCTCCATCGCCTGACATCCCTCGGCAGGCTTCCAGGGTGGCATCCGGCGGCTCCGGACGGCGTCGGCGATGGCCACGGCGTGGGAGCGGGCATCGGCCAGCGTCTCGAGGGCGAACGGGGCAAAACCTCCGGTGACGTGGCAGCTCTGGCAGTTCTGCTGGAACAGGACCTGGACCTGCCCGTAGTAGGGCAGCAGCTGCGCACCGGCGTCCGGACCGCCGACCGAGGAGCTCCCACTGCAGCCCGCGGCGAGCAGGACGCCGAGGACACTCCACACCGGGCGCGAGGGACGGAACATCGCCGCGGAGCGTAGCAAACACCGCTAGGGGCCCGTCGAGGCCTGGATGCTCGTGGGATCGCCGGTCCGGTGGTCCTCGATCTGGAACCGGAGGAAGGCGTGCACTGCCTTCAGTGCCTCCGGGTCGCGCGTCGAGATGCGAACCCGGGCTCCCGTCGCGGTGTCCTGGAGGGTGTAGGTGATCTGGTCGCGGAGCCGCTGCATCTCCGGAACGCCCGGTGGGTTCCGGGCGTGAATGAGGTACGGCAAGGCGAAGTCTCCCGCCGCGAACGCGCGCGCGATGTGGTTGAAGTGGCCGCGGATGGCGTCGCGGGTCGCCGTGTCGGTCGGGTCCCGCGCCTCGGCGATGATGAGCCCGCCGTCGGGTGTGAGCACGAAGTGGTGCGCAGCGCGGTCGTGCGAGAAGCCCATCGCATGATCGCCGCGCGCGTCGACCTGCGCGTGATGCCCGGCATGCGGATCGACCTGCTGCAACGGGCCGCCGTCGGTCGCGGGGGCGGCGAGCACTGCGAGCAGGAGCGCGGCGAGGGTCACGGGTGTCTCCTCCGGGAGATCCGGGGTCTGCGAGGTGGAAGGACGAGGCGGTCGGCGAGCGCCTGCAGGAGACCGGACGCGGCGCCGGGGGCCGTTCCGGCGAGCCGGACGTCCCACTCGCGGAGCACGTCCCGGAGCGCGGTGCGGGTGCGGCGCAGGCGGGCGAGCTCCTCCTCGATGCGGACGAGCTTCGCCCCGGCCAGCGCCCGGACGCGCCGGCACGGGACTCCGCCGCGGCGGCGCTCGGCAAGGATGTCGGCGAGCTCCCCGAGCCCGAACCCCACGGACAGCGCGGCCTGCACCACGCGGACCTGACGCTCGGCCGAGGAGTGGAAGAGCCGCTGCCCCGCCGCGGTGCGCCCGGCCGGCGCGAGCAGGCCGAGTCGTTCGTAGTGCCGGAGCGAGTCCGGGCTCATGCCGGTGCGGCGGGCGAGCTCTCCGATGCGGACCGGGGTGGTCACGGCGCGCATCGTCGCACCTGGAACCGGTTCCAGGGTCAAGCCCCACGCCGGCGACTGCAATTCACGGGGCGGCCGGCGGCGCTGGTGCAGCCCGGATACGGGTGGCTCTCGGCCGGGACCCGCCGCTTCTCTTCGCGGGGCGAGGGGCGTATGCCGCCGGCCGCGGGCTCTCCCGCGAAGGAGCAACGCCATGGCCTACTCGATTGCCTGTGCCGACAGTGGGGCGAAGTGTCCCGGGAAGTTCGTGACCGAGACCGAGAAGGAGCTGATGGATCACGTGAAGATGCACATGACGGCGTCGCACCCGGACATGGCGAAGAACCCCCCGCCTCCCGAGACGCTCAAGAAGCTGATCAAGCAGGTGTAGCCGCCGCCTCTGGCAGGGGTCCCGGCTCCGGGGTCGAGTCCTCGGCCCCGTGCGCCATCCGGTGAAGCACCGGGCCGAGGGCGAAGAGGATCGCCCCCGCCACCACGCAGCCGATGGCGATGCCGAGGAACACCGCGGCATCGCCCTGCCCTTCTGCCAGCGCCCCGATGCTGCCGGCGAGCTTGTTTCCCGCGGCGTTGGAGAGGAACCACACCCCCATCAGCGCAGAGGCGAACCTCCTCGGCGCGAGCTTGCTCACCATCGAGAGCCCGACCGGGGACAGCGCCAGCTCCCCCACCGTCTGGAAGAAGTAGGCGCCGATCATCCACGCCATGCCGGCCTTCGCTCCGCCCTCGACCCGGCGCGCGGCGAGGAAGAGCAGGACGAAGCTCACCGCGAGCGCGAGCAGCGCAAGGGCCATCTTCCGCCCGGTGGACGGCTCCTTCCCGACGGTGGCGAGGCGCGGCCAGAGCCAGGCGAATACCGGGGCCAGCAGGAAGATGAACATCGAGTTCACCGCCTGGAACGACGTGGTCGGGACCTCGTGCCCGAAGAAGTCGCGGTCCAGCGACCGATCGGTGAAGAGATTCATCAGCCCGCCGCCCTGCTCGTAGCCCGCCCAGAAGATGGCGACGAAGAAGGTGAGGACGAAGATGACGATGATCCGATCGCGCTCCTCGCGGGTGAGCGGCGTGCTGGGCTGCCGTCCTTCCGTCCTCGGCCGGACGCGCGGCGGAGCGCCCACCTCCCCCAGCAAGCGCCCACGAAGGAGCAGGAAGACGACCAGGCCGAGCGCCATCCCCAGCCCGGCGCTGGCGAACCCCAGCGACCAGTCCACCTTCTCCGCCAGGGTGCCGCAGACCAGAGGCCCCACCGCGGCCCCGAGGTTGATGCCCACGTAGAAGATGGTGAAGCCGCCGTCCCGACGGGGATCGCCCGGGCGGTAGAGCTGTCCCACCATGGTGGAGATGTTGGCCTTGAAGAGCCCGTTTCCGACGATGAGCAGCGCGCCCCCCGCGTAGAGCAACGGCTCCTGCTTCAGCGCACAGAGGAACTGGCCGAAGATCATCAGCGTCCCGCCGATGACCACCGCCCGGCGCTGGCCGAGGACGCGATCCGCGGCCCAGCCCCCGGCCACCGTGCTCAGGTAGCAGAGCCCCGTGTACCAGCCATAGAGGGTGAGCGCCCGGGCCTCGTTCCACCCGAGTCCATGCACCCGGTCGACCAGGTAGAGGACCAGGAAGGCACGCATCCCGTAGTACTGGACGCGCTCCCACGCCTCGGTGGCGAAGAGGAGATAGAGGCCGCGCGGATGCCCGAACAGTGTCCGCTGCGTTGCCGGCAACGCTGTCAACGCCGGCCTCGCCCCTCGCCCCGCTGGAACTCGCGGCGCAGGGCGGTTAAGCGAGCGGGAGAAGGAGTCATGCCGGCATGCCTTTCACGCCCGCCCCCGCAGAGCTCGAGTCGGCGATCCGCACGCTGAAGAAGGATCTCAACGCGGTCATCCTCGCCCACTACTACCAGGAGAGCGACATCCAGGACGTCGCCGACTTCATCGGCGATAGCCTCGCGCTGGCGCAGGAGGCGGCGCGCACCGAGGCCAAGGTCATCGTCTTCTGCGGCGTGCACTTCATGGCCGAGACCGCGAAGATCCTCAACCCCAGCCGCCTGGTCCTGCTCCCCGACCTCCAGGCCGGCTGCAGCCTCGCCGATCGGACGCCGCCCGCCGCCTTCGCCGCCTTCAAGGCGAAGCACCCTGGCGCCTTCGTCATCACCTACGTCAACAGCTCCGCCGAGGTGAAGGCGATGAGCGACGTCATCTGCACCTCCTCCAACGCGGTGAAGATGGTGGAGAAGGCCCCGAAGGACCGGCCAATCATCTTCGCGCCCGACCAGCACCTCGGCCGCTGGGTGCAGAAGCAGACCGGCCGGGAGCTCATCCTCTGGCCGGGCAGCTGCATCGTCCACGAGATCTTCAGCGAGAACCTCCTCGTCCAACTCAAGCATACGCACCCCGAGGCCGAGGTGGTGGCCCACCCCGAGTGCCAGGAGCGGGTGCTCCAGCACGCCGACTACATCGGCTCCACCAAGGGCATCCTCGAGCACGTGCTGAAGAGCCCGAGGCGAGAATTCATCGTGGTGACCGAGGCGGGCATCATCCACCAGATGCAGACCCGGGCCCCCGAGAAGACCTTCATCCCGGCGCCTCCCGACAACGGGTGTAGCTGCAACGAGTGCCCGTACATGAAGATGAACACCCTGGAGAAGCTGTGGCGGTGCATGGCCGAGCGATCGCCCGAGCTGGTCATGCCCGAGGCGCTCCGGCTGGCGGCTTACAAGCCGCTGAAGCGGATGCTGGACTGGTCCTGAACGCCGGGGGTGGACGCTCCTTTGCTCCCGGTCGGCCCCGAGGGTAAACCTCTCCGAACGTGGGTACACGCTTCTTCTCCATCCCGAGCCACCGGCTCGTCGCTGCCCCGCTGCTCCTCCCGGCGGAAGCCGTGACCGAGCCCGAGCTCCCGGCGAGCGCCGGGCTGGTCGACCGCGCGCTGGCCGGGGTCGAGTATCGCGACCGGCGGGTGCGGGAGCGCATCGCCGAGATGTTCTCCTCCGAGACGCAGGAGCGGATGGGCGCGCCCGGACCGCAGGCCTCACCCTCGCTGGTCTTCGCCCGCCCCCCGCAGGACCTCCCGGCCATCCTCCGCATGGCCGACCAGCTCGAGGCGCTCGCCGCCGCCGAGGAGGGTGAGCGCGCGCTGGTGTGGAAGTGCCACCGCTGCAACACCCGGTACGCGGTCCCCCTCGGGCTGGTGCGCGACGTCAACATTCGTTGCGAGCGGTGCGGCGAGGCGGTGTCGCTCCGGCGCGAGCGCAGCAGCGGCGAGGAGGCGCTGGTCGACCCGATGCAGGGGGCGGTCAACGTCACCCGGCGCCGGCTGGCCGCGTTCCTCCGGGAGTCCATGGCCAGCGGCTGGCCGGTGCTGGTGTCGCAGCAGCCGGGGACGTGACCTCCGGCAACCCGAAGGTGGCCCGCACGGCGTTCACCCTGGCCCTGCTGGCCGGCGTCGCCCCGCTCTTCTGTGCCCGCCAGCTGCCGATGGTGGACCTGCCACAGCACCTGCACCTGATCTCGGTGCTCCACCGGCTGGACGATCCGACCACCCTCTACCCGCGGGTGTTCGCCGCGCGGGCCGAGCTCACCCCGTATGTCGGGTACTACGACACGGTGAGCCTGCTTTCCTGGGTCGTGCCACTCGAGCTCGCCAACCGGCTCTTCCTCGCGGCGATGGTGGCGGGCCTGCCGCTGGCGATGGCGTTCCTCCTCCGCTCGCTGGGGCGGCCGCGCTGGCCGGCGGTGCTCGCCATTCCCTTCGCATACGGGGACAGCTTCGGCTGGGGATTCGTGAACTCGAGCGCCTCGTTCGCGCTCGCGCTTCTCGCCGCCGGCCTCTTCGTGCGCGCGCTGGTCGACCCGGGGCGCCGGCGCCGCTGGGCGGTCGCCCACGGAGCGGTGCTGGTCGCGGTCGTCCTGATGCACGTGCAGGGCTTCCTCTTCCTCGCGCTGGCGCTCCCCTTCCTGCTCCTGACCACCCGCGTGCCCGAAGACGCGACCGGACGGGCGCTCCGGCCGCGGATCCCCGCCCTGCTCTCCACGGCCCCCGCGGTGCTCCTGTTCCTGGTCTGGGGTGCGGGGCGGCTGCTTGCGCCTGCCGAGGTGGAGGCGGGCGCGCCGTGGAAGGCCTGGGGGCCCCTGCTCTCGTCGCAGAACCTGTCCTTCAAGCCGCTCCAGCAGAACGTGGAGGAGTTTCCGGAGCTGCTCGCCAACCTCCTGCGTGACGGAGGAGACCGCTGGGGCCTCCGTGCGGTCACCGCCATCGCGGTGGTCGCGCTGGCCCTGTGGTTGTCGGGCCAGCGATCCCCCCAGCGCGAAGGGCCGGTGGAGCGCTGGCGGATTTCCGGGCTCGCCGTGCTCGCCGGGCTCCTCTTCCTGCTCCTGCCCTTCGACATCCGGGGCGCCATCTATTACCTGAACACGCGCTACGCGCACCTCGCGGCGCCGCTCCTCCTGGCCGCGGTTCCACCCGTCGCCGCGCGCCTCCGCCCGATGCTGCTCGTCGCCGGGGGGCTGGCCGCGCTCGTCCTGGCCCTGCCGCTCGGGGCCGCGTTCCACGCCTTCGACGCCGAGGCCGCGCCGCTCCTGCGCTTCGCCGAGGAGACCCCGCCCGGACCACGCATCATGGGGCTGATCTTCGAGCCCGGCTCCCGCGTGGTGCGGCACCCGGTGTTCCTCCACGCTGCGGCGGTCCCGGCGCGGCTGTGCGGGGGCATCACCAACTTCAGCTTCGCCCGGACGCCGCACTCGCCCATCCGGTACCGTGGCTCTCCCCCTCCGACCTTCCCCAGCGAGTGGCGCCCGGACGGGTTCCGCTGGGACTCCATGGCGCCGGCCTACGACCACTTCCTGGTCCGGGGTGTCGACCCGGCAGCGATCTTCGGCGCCCGCCTCGGCACGGAGGTGACGCCGCTGGACTCGGCCGGTGGTATGGCGTGGCTGGAGAAGGGCCGATGACCATCGACGAGCTGGCAGAGGCGCTGCGGGGCGGCGAGAGCGCACCCGAGAGCGTGCTGGGCGAGGACTGGGAGCTGGCGCAGCAGGCGCTCGCGGGCGCGGCCGTGGATGCGGGCGCGCTCCCGGCGGAGCTTGCCATCGCAGTCCTCGAGGCGGCCGTGGCGACGCGCCGTGCCGGACCCGCCGAGCAGCTCTCCACCAGCAGCGACCGCGAGGTGGCCAAGGCCGCCCGCCGGGCGCTGTACCGGCTGCGCTCCGCAGGGGTGGCCATCGCCGAGCCAGCGAAGGCCCCCGAGGCGCCACCCGCCGCGGCCGCGACGCCCCCCGAGTCCCTCCCCGGCTTCTCCAGCTTGCCCGACGGCACCGGACAGCGCGCGCTGCTCGTGGCCCAGCCGGTGCGCGGCGGCGTCGAGGTGGTGGAGGCGCTCGTCTCGGACGAGCTCGGGCTCCTCTCCCTGAGCCGCGCCGAGATGGGCCGGAGCGCCTGGCGCAAGCTCGGCAAGAGGGCGGAGATCGAGCGGCTCCTACCGCTGTCGATCGAGGAAGGACGGGAGCTCCTCTCCGAGGCCGTGCGCTGCAACCTCGCCACCCGGACCCCGTTCCCTGCCGACAGCGACGTGGCGCTCCGCCACCTCGGGCTGGAGGGCGCCACGACGGAGCTCCCGCCATTGCCCGAGCCCGAGGAAGGCGACGCCGTGCTCGCCGTCGAGAGCGGCGCGCTGCACCGCGAGCCCGAGCTCGCCGCCTGGCTCCCGCCCGAACCCGAGCTGAAGCGGCTCGCGCTCCGCGTGGACGAGCTGCGCACCAGCCCGCTCGCCCTCAGCCCCGAGCAGCAGGGCGAGGCACTCCGGGAGCGCGTCCGGACCCAGGCGGAGGAGTTCTTCGACGAAGCCCACCGGCGTCTCTACGCTCGGCGGCTCTGGGCGGTGGCCCCGGCGCTGGAACGGCGTGGGGCAGCGCACCTGGCACGGGTGGCGCGGGCGACCGCCCGGCGCCTCTTCCACGGAAGCGCGGGCCTTTTTCCTCCGTTTGCCGAGCAGCTCTTCACCAAGGTGCTCGCGCTGATGGCCCGAGCTCCGGGGGCACGGGGCGCGCCGCAGGCCGGCGGGACGATCCGCGAGGAGGGTGCTGGAGTTCCACCGGCGCCGGAGTCGCCCCCGGGCGAGCGGCGGAGCCCGGGCGGGCTCATCCTTCCCTGAGCAGGAGGTCGGGCCTCCGGTCCTACCCGACCCGCGCCCGGAGCAGCAGGTCCAGGTTCTCGTTCTCCCAGGCCTGGGCGCGCCGGAAGTCGTGGAACCGGCGCTCGTGCTGCATGAACTCGGGCGGATGGACGCAGCGGCGGCCGTCGTCCCCCGCCCGGGCGCGGTAGACGTGGTGCAGCATCTCGTGGAAGACGATCCACTCCACGAAGTACCGGGGCACCTTCGGCTGGTCGAGCGCGGGGTGGATGCGGATGACCCGCGAGTCCGCGGAGTAGCTCCCCATCTTGATGCTCTTCCGCGGGCGCCGGCTGCGTGGGGCCGGGCCGAAGGTGATGGTCGCCGCGATGCGCCCCGCGAAGTAACGCCGGTTCAGGGCCACGAAGATGGTCGACAGGTCGTGGTGCCGCCCCACTGGCTCGATGCGGAGACGGCGGCGGAGCTGCGCCGGCGAGACCCGGCGGATGAAGGCCTTGTTCCGCTCGATGAAGCGGTCGAGCACCGCCGAGCTCCCTGCATCGGCCGACCGGACGAACTCGGCCAGGGCGGTCACCACCTCCTCGGGCGCGGCGAGGAACATGTGATGCACCCGGAGGCGCCACCCGCGGCGGACCCGCTCGAAGGTCACCATGGTGTGGGTGTTGTCGTGCACGTCGACCGAGACCTCGGCTCGGAGCCGCGCCCGCAACCGCCGCTCGAGCACCCGCTTCCAGATCCGGATCAGACGCTGCGGCTCGGGCACCGCGGCCCTGGCCACAACCAGCCTCGCAGACGTGTAAGCCCTCTTACTGATGATGTTTTTGGGCTTCCGCCGGGGTCCCATGGGCAGCCCAGGGATTGTACGTGCCACCTCCGGAGGGCGCCAACGACCGCTCGGCGTTAGATTCTGACGAAATTCAAGTGCTTACGCGGTGACCACACGTGACATGCAGCGGCCGTCGCCGGACGACCCGCCCACCACCTCCCGTGGTTTCAATGGATTGGCAGAGGTGCGGCGCACGGGGGCGGAAGGGCGGACACTGGCGGCCCCATGCGGCACCCGTATCTCGAGGGGCTTCGCCCCACCCTCCACATCGCGCACCGGGGTGGGGCCCAGCTCGCTCCGGAGAACACCCTGACCGCGTTCCGGGCGGCGGTCGAACGCTGGCACACCGACGTGCTCGAGCTCGACGTGCACGCCTCCCGCGATGGCGAGCTCGTCGTCTCGCACGACCCGACCGTCCAGCGCTGCACGGACGGACACGGGCGGATCGCCGAGCACACAATGGCCGAGCTCCAGCGGCTGGACGCCGGCTTCCAGTTCTCACCGGACGGCGGGCGTACCTTCCCGTTCCGGGGCCAGGGCGTGCGGCTCCCCAGCTTCCGCGAGGTGCTCCGGGCCTTTCCCGGGGTCCGGCTGAACGTGGAGGTGAAGACCGAGGCCCCGGACATCGAGGCGGCCGTGGCGCGCCTGCTCCGCGCCGAGGGAGCGACGAACCGGGTGTGCCTCGGCAGCGAGCTGGACCCGCTCGGGGAGCGGCTGGTCGAGGCGGCGCCGGAGGTCTGCGCCTTCTACCCCCGCGACGCGCTCACCTCGCTGGTGCTGGCCATCAAGTCCGGCGACGCGCCACCCGACGACCCCCGGTTCCAGGTGCTGGACATGCCGCTCGACTACGGCGAGGTGCGCCTGGTCGACGCGCCGTTCCTCGAGGCGACCGCCCGGACGGGCCGCTGGGTCAACGTATGGACCATCGACGACGCGGACACGATGCACGCCCTGGTCGCGCTCGGCGTCGGCGGCATCATGACCGACAGACCCGATCTTCTCCGCGGCGTCCTGGGCTAGAGAGCAGCCCAGACCATGGAGCCCAAGAGCCCGTCAGAGAGCATCGCCGTCATGACGCAGATGATTCTCCCCTCCGACGCCAACCCGCTCAACGCGGCGTTCGGCGGGCGGGTGCTGGAGTGGATCGACATCTGCGGCGCCATCGCCGCGGGCCGCCACTGCCGGCACGCGGTCGTCACCGCGAGCATGGACGACCTCCACTTCCACGCGTCCATCCGGGTGGGGTGGGTGGTGACGCTCCGCGCGCGCGTGCTGGCGGCGTTCCGGAGCTC